>NZ_JBYSWB010000015.1:0-164542 GCF_058986725.1 Pseudomonas sp. GW821-FHT01A09 | reverse complement strand
AAAATGCGAGGGCCCTACGTCGCATTGGTGGCATACAACGTCCAGAGCGCTGTGGACGCGAAGCACTGTTTGATCGTGCACCACGAAGTCACTCAGGAGGGCTCCGATAACCGCCAACTTGAACCGATGGCCAAGGCTGTTAAAGACGAGCTTGAGCAATCAACACTCTGCGTTGCAGCGGATGCAGGCTATTCAAATGGCGCCCAGTTCCAGGCGTGTGAGGATGCGGCGATCACCGCATTTGTCCCGCCGAACAGATCCGCCAACGCGGCCAGCGGTGGGGAGCAGTATTTTGACCGCAAAGACTTCAGTTACAACAAAGAGACGGATCAGTATCAGTGCCCTGCTGGCAAGTTACTGATCCCGAAATACCTGAATAACAGTGGTCGAGTCTATAAAGCGAGCGTCCGCGACTGCAGGGGCTGCCTACTGAAAAGCCGCTGTACCAAGGGCGAGCATCGCTCGCTGATGCGCCATGCCCATGAAGAGGCGTTTGAGCGAATGGAGCAGCGGATGAAAGCTCATCCCGATATGATGCGCTATCGCCGCTCCATCGTTGAGCACCCCTTCGCAAATCTGAAGCACTGGATCTTCGGCAATGGCCGCTTTTTGCTGCGCCAATTGAAGGGCGCGCGTGCAGAAATGGCACTTGCGACACAGGTCTACAACCTGAAGAGGGCTATTCAGGTGCTGGGAGGTCGAAAGTTGATGGCGCTGATGGGCTGAAAGGCTCTCTTGTTTTTTACAGACCGTAAAAGCCAATGCCCCGACAAGTCGGGGCATTGGCTTTATTCGCTGCGAACTGAGTTTTCACACGGTCTGATCCATGGCCCAGCGGGGCTTAGCCGGCATCCATGCCGGCTATCCCTGCGCAAGCGCGCCTCCACGCGGCCTGCTGGAAGGGGGCCGCGACCCCAAGGCCGACTCGAAAGCAGAACAGTGATATTTGTGGCGTTCTCGAGATTCTAAAAGCGTCAGCGGTTGGCTTTTTGGCTTTTGGCTTTTGGCTTTTGGCTTTTGGCTTTTGGCTTTTTGGGCTTTGAAAACACCGCGATTTCCGCTTGGTCCTGCTTGCGCTCCAGCCTGTGCGGCGCCCTTCCAGCAGGCCGCGTGGAGGCTGCTGAATCGGTGGCTCCCCGGCATGGATGCCGGGGAAGCCGCTCTGAGCCATGGACGGCGATTCGCGGCGTGCCACCGATTCAGCAGCCGGAACGCGGGTACCCTGAGCGTCAGCGAAGGGCCAATGTAGGGCGCCGCACAGGCTGGAGCGCAAGCAGGACCAACACGCCATCCAAAAGCCCCATAGCCAAGACACCGCAGCCCTGAAGCCAGATCCGAACACAGACGACAAGCGCCGCAACCAGGAACCAGCCTCGGCCTAACCATTAACCAGCGCCCACAAAAAAAGCGACCCTAAGGCCGCTTTCTCTGTTTCGCTTCAAGGAGTTCAAGGGCCTCGAAGCTATGTATGGCGCAGCGGACGGGACTCGAACCCGCGACCCCCGGCGTGACAGGCCGGTATTCTAACCGACTGAACTACCGCTGCGTATCGCTCGGACTTGCGTCCGTTTGAACCTGTTTGATTCAGCAGCCTGAAGGCTTTTGAATCGCCAACCGGGCAAACCCGACTGGTACATAAAATGGCGCAGTGGACGGGACTCGAACCCGCGACCCCCGGCGTGACAGGCCGGTATTCTAACCGACTGAACTACCACTGCGCGTCGGTGCTTCTTCTGAAGCGTTACAACCCATATTGCGATGCTGCTTTCTCACGAAGTGGTGGGTGATGACGGGATCGAACCGCCGACCCTCTGCTTGTAAGGCAGATGCTCTCCCGGCTGAGCTAATCACCCTTTGCTTCGCTGAGGCCGCGAAATTTACGCACCTAGCGATGCTAAGTCAATACTCTGATTGAAGTTTTTTTCAAAAAGCCTTTTTTCAGGGCTGATAGATCATCTTGCGGGTCATGCCACCATCGACGACGAATTCCTGCCCGGTAACGAAACCGGCCTGCCGCGACAGCAGCCAAGCAACCATCCCGGCGACGTCCTCGACCGTGCCCACACGCCCGGTCGGATGCTGTGCATGATCACTATCGCTGAGGGGCTCGGCACGTCGTACAGCAGCGTCACGGGTGTCGATCCAGCCAGGGCTGACCGCGTTGACCCGAATCTCCGGGCCGAGGCTGATGGCCAGCGCATGGGTGAGCGCCACCAGGCCGCCCTTGCTCGCCGCGTAGGCCTCGGTATCGGGTTCAGATTGCCGCGCGCGGGTGGACGCCAGGTTGACGATCGCCCCACAGCGCGCACGCAGGTAAGGCGCGCAATGCTTGGCCAGCAACATCGGACCGCCCAGGTTGACCGCCATGATGCGGTTCCAGTGGACGACATCCAGAGATTCAAGGGTGGTGTTATGCGGATCGGCGATGGCCGCGTTGCACACCAGCGCGTCCAGGCGACCGAACTGGCCCAGCACCTGAGCGACGCCGGCAGCGACCTGAGCTTCGTCGGCGACGTCCATGGCGATGAACAAGGCATTCTCGCCCAGCGCCTTGGCAACCTTGGGGCCGCGCACGCGGTCAAGGTCGGTGAGCACCACTTGCCACTGCTCGCTGATCAGCCAGGCAGCGATGCCCAAGCCGATCCCGCGTGCAGCGCCGGTCACCAACGCGACGCGGCCATTGTGACCGCGTTCGGCGGGAGCGAAATCTATCACAGCGCAGCCAGGCCGCGGGCTAGATCGGCTTGCAGATCGGCGACGTCTTCCAGGCCGACGGCGACGCGAATCAGGCTGTCGCGGATGCCCGCAGCTTCACGCTCCTGGGGCGACAAGCGACCGTGGGAAGTGGTAGCCGGGTGGGTGATGGTGGTCTTGCTGTCACCCAGGTTGGCGGTGATGGAAATCAACCGCGTGGCATCGATGAAGCGCCAGGCGCCCTCTTTGCCGCCCTTGACCTCGAAGCTCACCACGCCGCCGAAGCCTTTGGTCTGGCGCTTGGCCAGCTCGTGCTGCGGGTGGCTCGGCAAGCCCGAGTAGTGGACCTTCTCGATGCCGTCCTGACGCTCCAGCCACTCGGCCAGCGCCTGGGCGTTCGAGCAGTGCTGACGCATGCGCAGGCTGAGGGTTTCCAGGCCCTTGAGGAAGATCCAGGCGTTGAACGGGCTCAGCGAAGCGCCCGCGGTGCGGACCACCCCAACCATCTCCTTCATATGCTCGGCACGCCCGGCAACCACACCGCCCATGCAGCGGCCCTGGCCGTCGATGAACTTGGTGGCGGAATGCACGACGATGTCGGCACCGAGCTTGAGCGGCTGCTGCAAGGCTGGAGTACTGAAGCAGTTGTCGACCACCAAAAGCGTGCCCTTGGCATGCGCGATGGCGGCCAGTGCGGCGATATCCACCAACTCGGCCAGCGGATTGGAAGGCGACTCGACGAAGAGGAATTTGGTATTGGGCTTGATCGCCTTGTCCCAGCCATCGAGGTTGACCAGCGGCACGTAATCGATCTCGATGCCGAAGCGCTTGAAATACTTGTCGAACAGGCTGATGGTCGAGCCGAACACGCTTTGCGAGATCAGCACGTGATCGCCAGCGCTGCACAGGCCCATGGCAATGGCGGTGATGGCCGCCATGCCGGTGGAGAAGCCCACGGCCTGCTCGGCGCCTTCGAGTGCCGCCATACGCTCTTCGAACGAGCGCACGGTGGGGTTGGTGTAGCGCGAGTAGACGTTGCCCGGCACTTCACCGGCAAAGCGCGCGGCGGCATCGGCAGCCGTGCGGAAAACGTAGCTGGAAGTGAAGAACAGCGGATCGCTGTGCTCCCCTTCCGGCGTGCGGTGCTGACCGGCGCGCACCGCGAGGGTGTCGAACGAGACGCCCTCCAGATCACTGTCCAGCCGGCCTGCGTCCCATTCCTGTGTCATGCCACGACTCCTTAGTTGTTGTACAGATCGATGATTGCGCTCACGGCTTGCGTCTTGACCTTGGAGGCGTCGTTGCGCGCCTGCTCGATCTTGTGCAGGTAATGCGCGTCGATATCACCGGTCACGTACTTGCCGTCGAATACCGCGCAATCGAAGTTGTCGATCTTGACCTTGCCACCGCCGACCGCGTCGATCAGGTCTGGCAGGTCCTGGTAGATGAGCCAGTCGGCGCCGATCAGGTCAGCGACGTCCTGGGTGCTGCGGTTGTGCGCGATGAGTTCGTGCGCACTCGGCATGTCGATGCCGTAGACGTTCGGGTAGCGCACCGCCGGCGCGGCGGAGCAGAAGTAGACGTTCTTGGCGCCGGCTTCGCGGGCCATCTGGATGATCTGCTTGCACGTGGTGCCGCGCACGATGGAGTCGTCCACCAGCATCACGTTCTTGCCGCGGAATTCCAGTTCGATGGCGTTGAGCTTCTGGCGTACGGATTTTTTCCGCGCGGCCTGGCCAGGCATGATGAACGTGCGGCCGATGTAGCGGTTCTTGACGAAGCCTTCACGGAACTTGACGCCCAGGTGGTTGGCCAGCTCCAGGGCCGCGGTGCGGCTGGTGTCCGGAATCGGGATGACCACGTCGATGTCGTGCTCGGGACGCTCGCGCAGGATCTTCTCGGCGAGCTTCTCGCCCATGCGCAGACGCGCCTTGTACACCGAGATGCCGTCGATGATCGAGTCCGGACGCGCCAGGTAGACGTGTTCGAAGATGCACGGCGCGTACTGCGGGTTGGGTGCGCACTGACGGGTGTGCAGCTTGCCGTCTTCGGTGATGTATACCGCTTCGCCCGGCGCCAGATCGCGGATCAGAGTGAAGCCGAGCACGTCAAGAGAAACGCTCTCGGAGGCGATCATGTACTCGACGCCTTCGTCGGTATGACGCTGGCCGAACACAATCGGGCGGATGGCGTGCGGGTCGCGGAAACCGACGATGCCGTAACCGGTGATCATCGCGACCACGGCGTAACCGCCGGTGCAGCGTTTGTGCACGTCGGTGACGGCGGCGAACACGTCTTCTTCGGTGGGCTGCAACTTGCCGCGCACCGCCAGCTCATGGGCGAAGACGTTGAGCAGCACCTCGGAATCGGAGTTGGTATTGACGTGACGCAGGTCCGACTCGTAGATCTCCTTGGCCAGCTGCTCGACGTTGGTCAAGTTGCCGTTGTGCGCCAGAGTGATGCCGTAGGGCGAGTTGACGTAGAACGGCTGCGCCTCGGCCGAAGTCGAGCTGCCGGCCGTTGGATAGCGCACGTGGCCGATGCCCATGGCGCCGACCAGGCGCTGCATGTGGCGCTGCTGAAACACATCGCGCACCAGGCCGTTGTCCTTGCGCAGAAACAGCTTGCCGTCGTGACTGGTTACAATACCGGCAGCGTCCTGGCCCCGATGCTGGAGAACGGTTAAGGCGTCATACAGCGCCTGATTGACGTTCGACTTGCCGACGATACCGACGATGCCACACATGCGACCCAACCCCTACGTAGTGAATCTGAACTGAACACCCTTCACTGTCCTTTGGTGGCGGACGGCAAGAGGTGATCCTTGAACGGAAGATCAACCGGTGAGCTGATTCCGCTGGCGAGCCACTGGCTGGTCATCCCCAGAATGAGGTTTTTCGACCAGTCAGCGACCAATAAAAACTTGGGCAGCAACTGCGATTGTTGCCACCATGGATCCTGTTGTACCGGGCCCAGGCTCAACAGCCCGGCCGCGACCACGACCAGCAGGCCTCCGCGCGCGGCGCCGAAGACCATGCCCAGAAAACGGTCGGTCCCGGACAGGCCGGTGACGCGAACCAGTTCGCTGATCAGATAGTTGACCATCGCCCCGACAATCAGCGTGGCGACGAAAAGAATGGCGCACCCGGCAATCACACGGGCTGAAGGCGTCTGGATATAGGGCTCGAGGTACTGAGCCAGACCGCCACCGAACATCCACGCCACGGCACCGGCGATAATCCAGGTGACCAGCGACAGGGCTTCCTTGACGAAGCCTCGGCTCAGACTGATCAACGCGGAGATGGCGATTATCGCAATAATCGCCCAATCGACGTAGGTAAATGGCACGGTGCAGTCCGCAGACGGTTAAGGCGGCGCATTTTAGCAGAGCGGCGGCGTTGCGGTAAGCGGGGAATGTTAAGCGCGGCGATTTAGCAGGTCTATCGATTGCCCTCCCCTGTAGCGAGGGGGCTTGCCCCCGAAAAGTGCCCTGCACCAATTACTTGTACCTAGCGGATATCTTTCGGGGGCAAGCCCCCTCGCTACAGGGGATTGTGGCTTAGCCGCGCTCGGGCTCGAAACGCACGACGAAGCCCTTGAGGTTCTGCTGGCGATTGAGGGTGTCGCGCAGACGCTCGGCTTCGGCGCGGTCGACCAACGGCCCGACGTAGACGCGATTCTTGCCGTCGGCCGAACGCACGTAAGCGTTGTAGCCTTGGGTGCGCAGGGTTTTCTGCAGATTGTCGGCGCCATCGCGGGAAGATAGGCTGGCCAACTGCACCGACCAACTGATCGGCAAGCCGTTGGGGTCGATCTTGGTGGGTGGCTGCGCGGTAGCGGCTGCTGGCTTGGCGGCCGTGGCCACTGCGGGCGGCGGCGCGGCCGCGGGCTTGCTCGTTGGCGCGCCGCCGACGGGCATGCTTGGCTTGCTGGCCGTCGCGGGGGCGACGGCACCCGGCTTGGGCACAGCGGCCGGGGCGGGCACATTGGCAGCGGGCGGCAGCGGCGCGCTGGTCTGTTCCTCGGCGATATCCGCGCCCTCCGGCACCGGTTCCTGAGCCACGGGCTGCTGCTGCGGCACCTGCACCGGTTGCACCTGCACCTGCGGCTGCACCGGGGCTTGCGGCGCGGCTGGCGCATCGACACGCACTTCGCGCATTTCGTCCTGACGCGAAAACAGCATCGGCAGGAAGATCACCGCCAGCGCGATCAGCACCAGCGCTCCCACCATCCTTTGCTTGAACGTGTTATCCAGCAGAGCCATGCTCACCTACCTCCAGGGCGTTGTGCTCGAGCCATTGCAAGGCCTCGCCAACACAGAAAAATGATCCGAACAGGAGGATTTCGTCCTCGCAGCTCGCACGCTCGCACTGAGCCTGCAACGCGTGGGCGACACTGCCATAGGACGCTACCGACGCGCCAAGGTTCTGCAAGGCTTCCTGCAATTGCGCGGCAGTGCGGCTGCGCGGGGTCGGCAGCGGCGTGACCGCCCAGTGCTGCACCACACCGGCCAGCGGCGCGAGCACACCGTCGAGGTCCTTGTCGGCGAGCAAGCCGAACACCGCCAGACGCTGACCGGCAGGTACGCGGATGGCCAGGCGGCGAGCCAGATACTCGGCGGCATGGGGGTTGTGGCCGACGTCGAGCAGCACATTGATGCGCTTGCCCTGCCACTCATAGACACGCCGATCCAGACGCCCGGTCACCCGCGTGCGTAGCAAAGCGGCGGCAATCTGCCCGGCATCCCAAGGCAAACCGCTAAGGCTGTAGGCCTGCAAGGCCAGCGCGGCGTTCTCCATCGGCAGGTCGAGCAACGGCAGCTCTGTCAGCTCGATGCGCTGACCTGCCCCGTCTAGCCCGCACCAATCCCAACTGCTGGAGCCGATGCGCAGATCGTATTCACGACCGCGAACGAATGCCGGGCAGCTCAGCTCGGCGATCTTGTCGAGCAAGGGTCGCGGCGGATCGATATCGCCGCACAGCGCCGGGCGGCCCTGACGCAGGATGCCGGCCTTCTCGAAGGCCACCGATTCGCGGCTGTCGCCCAGCCAGTCGCTGTGGTCGATGCCGATGCTGGTGATCAGCGACAGATCGGCATCGATCAGGTTGACCGCGTCCAGCCGCCCGCCCAGCCCCACTTCAAGCACCACGGCGTCCAGATTCGAGCGCGCGAACAGCCAGAATGCAGCCAGGGTGCCCATTTCGAAGTAGGTCAGGGAGATGTCGCCACGGGCCGCCTCGATGGCCGCGAAGGCCTCGCACAGCGCTTGATCGCTGGCTTCGAGGCCGTCGACCTGCACCCGCTCGTTGTAGCGAATCAGGTGCGGCGAGCTATAGACGCCGACCCGCAAGCCCTGGGCGCGCAACAGCGACGCCAGGAAGGCACAGGTCGAGCCCTTGCCGTTGGTGCCCGTGACGGTGATCACCCGCGGGGCCAACGCGCCGAGCTGCAAACGTTCGAGCACTTGCTGCGAACGTTCCAGGCCCATGTCGATGGCCGAAGGGTGCAGCTGCTCGAGATAGGCGAGCCATTCGCCGAGGCCGCGTTGGATCATACGTTGGCAGGCACCGGCGGCACGACGATCGGTTCGATAGGCGCGGCGACGTAGACCGGCGTCGGCAGGCCCATCATCTGTGCCAGCAGGCTGCCCAGGCGTGGGCGCAGTTCCTGACGGTGAACGATCATGTCGATGGCGCCGTGTTCCAGCAGGAACTCGCTGCGCTGGAAGCCTTCGGGCAGTTTTTCCCGCACGGTCTGCTCGATCACGCGGGGGCCGGCAAAGCCGATCAGGGCTTTGGGCTCACCGACGATCACATCGCCGAGCATCGCCAGGCTGGCGGAAACGCCGCCGTAGACCGGGTCGGTCAGCACCGAGATGAACGGAATGCCTTCTTCACGCAGGCGCGCCAGCACGGCCGAAGTCTTGGCCATCTGCATCAGCGAGATCAGTGCTTCCTGCATGCGCGCGCCACCGGACGCCGCGAAGCAGACCATCGGGCAGCGATTTTCCAGCGCGTAGTTGGCGGCGCGCACGAAGCGCTCGCCGACGATGGCGCCCATGGAGCCGCCCATGAACGAGAACTCAAAGGCGCTGCACACCACCGGCATGCCCAGCAGGGTGCCGCTCATGGAGATCAGGGCGTCTTTTTCGCCGGTCTGCTTCTGCGCCGCGGTGAGGCGGTCCTTGTACTTCTTGCCGTCACGAAACTTCAGGCGGTCGACCGGTTCCAGGTCGGCGCCCAGCTCGTTACGGCCGTCGGCGTCGAGGAAGATGTCCAGGCGTGCACGCGCGCCGATGCGCATGTGGTGGTTGCACTTGGGGCAAACGTCCAGGGTCTTTTCCAGTTCCGGGCGATACAGCACCGCTTCGCAGGACGGGCACTTGTGCCACAGGCCTTCAGGCACCGAGCTCTTTTTCACCTCGGACCGCATGATCGAAGGGATCAGTTTGTCTACCAACCAGTTGCTCATGCTTTCTTTTCTCCAGTACCGGGGGACCGAACGTCTGGCGTTTCCAGGTCCCGCGTATGCCCTTGAGCGTATTCATGTGTGTTGCGAATTCAGTGCAGCGGGAATTTCGCCGCGAAACAGGTGGACGGCGGCCGTTGGCCCGCCGTCACATCAACATCACTGTAGCGGGGGGGCTCGCCCCCGAAAAATCTGCCAGGCGAAAACCCAGGTCAAGCCGTTATTTTTCGGGGGCAAGCCCCCCCGCTACGCACGGCTGCCATAAAGGCCGCCATCTTGTCGTGATCCTTGATGCCCTTGCTCGCCTCTACCCCGCCGCTGACGTCTACTGCGTAGGGCCGTACTCGCGCGATCGCCTCACCGACGTTGCTCGCCGACAGGCCTCCGGCGAGGATGATCGGCTTGCTCAGGCGGCTGGGCACCAGCGACCAGTCGAACGCCTCGCCCGTGCCGCCGGGCACGCCGGGCACATAGGTGTCGAGCAGAATGCCGCGTGCGCGGTGATACAGCTTGCACGCGGCCTCCAGATCGTCGCCCGGACGCACCCGCAATGCCTTGATCCAGGGGCGATGATAGCCCTCGCAATCGGCTGGGGTCTCATCGCCATGGAACTGCAGCAGATCGAGCGGCACCACTTCGAGAATTTCACTGAGTCCGCAGCGGCTGGCGTTGACGAACAGGCCCACCGTGGTCACGAAGGGCGGCAGCGCGGCGACGATCTCGCGCGCTTGCGCGGCCGTGACCGCCCGCGGGCTCTTGGCGTAGAACACCAGGCCAATGGCATCGGCCCCGGCCTCGGCAGCGGCCAGTGCATCCTCTATGCGGGTAATACCGCAGATTTTGCTGCGAACGGCGGACATGTACAAACAACCTCGTCGCACGGGTAAAGTCCCGGATGGTAGCAAATGCCGAGGGCAGCGTCAGCCCGGGAGTGTATCGAAGCCGGTGAGGAAATGCGGACCGATGTAGCGCTCCGGCAGCGCGAAGCAGTCGTGGTACTCCACCTGCACCAGATACAGGCCAAAGGGATGTGCCGTAACCCCGCCGGTCCGGCGGATGCGGCTTTCCAGCACCTCGCGCGCCCACTCCACCGGCCGCTCGCCGGCTCCGATGGTCATCAGCACCCCGGCGATGTTGCGCACCATGTGGTGCAGAAAGGCGTTGGCGCGGATGTCGATGACGATCATCTTGCCGTGCTGGGTGACCCGCAGGTGATGGACCTTCTTGATCGGCGACTTGGCCTGACACTGACCCGCGCGAAAGGCGCTGAAATCATGGGTGCCCACCAGCGCTTCAGCGGCCTGGGCCATGCGCGTGACATCCAGCGGGCGGTGGTTCCAGGTGATCTCTTCGGCCAGATGCGCCGGGCGGATCTGGTCGTTGTAGATGACATAGCGATAGCGCCGAGCGATGGCCTTGAAACGCGCATGGAAATCCGCCGGCATGACCCGCGCCCAGGTCACACTGACGTCGTGGGGCAGATTGATATTGGCGCCCATGACCCAGGCCTTGAGGCTGCGTTCGGCCTGGGTGTCGAAATGCACCACCTGGCCACAGGCATGCACGCCGGCATCGGTGCGCCCAGCGCACATCAAGGACACCGGCGAGTCGGCGACCTTGGACAGGGCCTTCTCGAGGGTTTCCTGCACGGTGGTCACGCCCGACGCCTGACGTTGCCAGCCGCGATAGCGCGAGCCTTTGTATTCGACGCCAAGCGCGATTCGGAAAAAGCCGTCAGCCGCCCGTTCGGCGGCTGAGTTGTCGATGAATTCCACGGGGATACAGCCTGTCGATTGCTTGATGGCGGGGATTATACGGATACTCATGTAGCGAGGGGGCTTGCCCCCGAAAAATCAGCCAGACGTAACATGTACAGAGGGCTGATAATTTCGGGGGCAAGCCCCCTCGCTACAAGGTCACGCCAGCCCGGAGAGCATCTTGCGCGCTTCGGTGCGCTGCGCTTCGCTGCCTTCCTTGACCACTTCATCGAGGATGTCCCGGGCGCCGTCGGCGTCCTGCATCTCGATGTAGGCACGGGCCAGGTCGAGCTTGGTGGTGACCTCGTCGGTACCGGCCAGGAAGTCGAACTCATCGTCCAGATCATCGGCCCCGGTGTTGAGCGCAGGCTTGCCCATGGTCTGGGACAGGCGATCGAGCTCAGCGTTGACGTCGTCCAGGTCGGAAGCGAATTTTTTCGATTCGACCTCATCGTCATCCGGCAGCGACAGGTCGAAGTCGGAGGACAGGTCGACCTCCTCCTTGACCGGCGGCACCACCGGCCTGGCCGGCTCGTCCAACGTGCTCAGCGGCTCTGCGGTGTCGAGGTCGTCCACCGCAGAGGGCGCAGGATCGTCGGCGCCGAGGTCGAGGTCGAAATCGGCCAGCTCGTCACCCACCGCTTGTTGCTCGGCGGTACTGCGGGCCAGCAGCGCATCAAAATCGGCATCGGCGCTGTCCAGGTCGTCGTCTTCAGCGGCGGCGAGCGGATCGACGCCATCGAGGCTGAGGTCGAAATCGGTATCGAACACATCACCAATCGGCTCTGGCGCGTCGCTGGCGACGTCTTCACTGAGCAGATCCTTGACGTACTGCGCGTCCAGTTCGGCCGCTACCGCCGCGGCGCTCAAGCCCAAGGCCGCAGCACCGAGCATGGCCGGGTAACGGGCCTTCAGGGCTTCAGCCTCGGCGTGGTTGCGGCCGTTGGCGACCAACTGGCGCTCTTCGCCGACGAAGGCATCGCGGTCGCCTTGCTGGGCGTAGACTTCCATCAATTTGAGGCGCAGGTCACTGCGCTCCGGCTCCCGGGCCACTGCGGCTTCAAGAATGTCCGCCGCGTGATTGAGGCGACCATGGTCGATGGCGCGCTCGGCCTCCAGCAGCACGTCGTCGGCTGCCGGGCCCACCACCAGCGAGGCGACCGACGGCGGCGCATCGGCGTCCAGAGGCGGTGCCGGGCGGTAAACGGCGTTAGTCGAGGGTTCGTGCTGCGCCGCAGCCTGAGCGGCAGCAGCCGAGGCGGCTACCGCAGCAGGCGTCAAGCGCACGTTCGGCGGCGTTTCGAGACCATCGAAGGTGCCCGGCGGCATATCGAAATCTTCTTCGCGATACAGCGGCTCATCGGTCAGCGCTGCCGCCATGCGCTTGTGCTTTTCCGCTTCGGCCAAGGCGTTGCGTCGGCGTGCCAGCAGCAACGCACCCAGCAACAGCAGCAAGACCACACCACCGGCGATCAGGCCCCAGAGGATAGGATTGCTGCGCATCCTGTCGCCCAGGCCAGGCTGGGCCTCGGCGGGCACCACCACAGGGGCTGGCGTCACTGGCTCAGCGGCCGGCGCTGGAGCCGGCGTAGCGGTCTCGGCGCCAGGCGCACCGGGATTCAAGGTGGCATTGATCGGCGGGGTGGGTGTCGCACCCGGCGCTGCGGGGGTCTCGCTGCCCGGCGGGGTCGCCGGTGCACCCGGCGCCGCACTGGCAGGGGCTGGCGCGCCGGCCGCTGCGGCACCGGCTGCGGCACCTGCGGCGCCACCGGCATTGACGTCGATACCGGCCGCCTGCAAGCGTGCCAGTTGATCATTCTTGAGTTGAATCAGTTTCTGCAGCTTGTCGATCTGACCCTGCAGATCGCCGTTGCGGCTTTTCAGCTCATCGTTGTTACGGCGTGTAGCGTCGAGGTCTTCCTGGGTGGTCGCCAGCTTGTCGCTGAGCGCCCGCGCATCCCCTGCGGCGCCCTTGCCGTTGGTGCGCGCGCCCGAGACCAGGCTGAGCTTGTCTTGCTGGGCGTTGGCATTGGGCGCAGCGTTGCCCGAACCACGGCGCGTGGCATCGAGTTGCTGAGCGCGCGGCCCCAGGCGCCGGCCATCGCGCCAGGCCGCATTCTGCCGGGCCACTTCGGCGATGGCATCGTTTTGCGGCAGCGCGGTGGCTTGCTGGCCGTCAGGCAGGCGCAACACCTGACCAGACTTGAGACGGTTGATGTTGGCGTCGATAAAGGCATCCGGATTGAGCGCCTGAATCGCCAGCATGGTCTGCTGCACCGACGCACCGTTGCGATAGCGCGCAGCGATTTCCCACAGGGTATCGCGCGCGGTGGTGGTGTATTGGCTGGTGGCGTTGGCCCCGGTCACCGCAGGCTGCGGCGCGTTTTGCGCGGCGGCGGCTTGCGGCGAGAAGCGCGTCGGATCGACCAGCACGCTGTAGTCACGCATCAGTCGACCGGCGGGATAGACCACTTGCACGAGGAATTTGACCATCGGCGCCGACAACGGCTGGCTCGAGGTCACACGGATGACGCTGCGGCCACTGGCATTGATGACCGGGGTGAACACCAGATCGTTGAGATAGCCCTCACGGCTCACCCCGGCCTTGGCGAACGCATCGGGCGGCGCCAGGGTCGGCACCACCTCGGCGGCCGTCAGGTCGCGCACGTCGCGCAGCTCGATTTCGGCCAGCAGCGGCTGATTGGCCGTCGACTTCAGGGTCAGTTCGCCCAGCACCAGCGCCTGCGCCATACCGGATGACAGCGCCGAAGCGGCGGCTATTGCTAACACCAGTTTGCGAACGTGAACCATGGTCTCAATCCTTGTCTGAACATTCCTCGGCAAGCGAGATACTTTATACAAAGTGTTGCCAAGTATCTTTTACACAAGGTCTTTTATCAACAATTCAGCCAACTGCACAGCGTTGAGTGCGCCGCCTTTGCGGACGTTGTCGACGGTCGCCCACAGATTCAATTCCGCCGGATCGTCGACGCCCGTACGCAAACGGCCGACATAGACCACGTCCTGGCCCACGGCATCGCCCACCGGGGTCGGGTAATCGTCATTTTCGACGCGCTCGATACTGGCCGCCGAATCCAGCGCGGCGCTCACCTGAGCCAGATCGACCGGTTCGGCGCTGCGCAATGAAACGGTAAAGCTGTCGCCAAAGAACACCGGCACCTGAATGCAACTGACTGAAACCTTTAGTAAAGGCATATCCAGCAATTCGCGCAATTCGCTGACCACACGCCGTTCCAGACTCAAATGCCCCTGGGCGTCCGGCTTGCCGACCTGAGGCAGCACGTTGAAGGCCACCTGACGGTCGAAGAAGCGCGGCTCCAGCGGGCGAACGTTGAGCAGCTCGGCGGTCTGGCGGGCCAGTTCGTTGACGGCTTCGCGGCCCAGGGCGGAGATCGCCAGGCAGGCCGTGACCGTGACCTGCTGCAATTGCAGGTGTTCGCGCAGAGGGGCCAGCAGCACCGCCAGGGCGACCGCCGTGGAGCTGGGGCTGGCGACATGCAGTGGCGCGGGCAAACCGACCAGCCGCTGGCCGTTGGCCTCTGGCACCAGATTCGGCACACCGGCGTCGGCGGCCAGATCGATGATCGTGCACCCTGCCGCCCGCGCGCGATCGGTAAAGCTGCGGCTGACTGCGGGGCCTGCGGCGAAGAACACCAGACGCACTTGCGCGAAGTTGAAATCGTCGACCTCGCGCACCCGCACGTTCTTGCCGCGGAACGCCACCGAGGCGCCGGCCGACTCGCTGCTGGCCAGCAAGTGCAAGGCGCCCACCGGGAAGTCGCGCTCTTCGAGGACCTGCACCAGGGTTTCTCCCAGCGTGCCGGTGGCACCGACGATGGCGATATCGAAAGTCTGGGTCATGGGCTAATCCTCGAGCATTACAGGGGGGCGGCACTTTATCGGGAATAAGGAGCGATTGGAAACGCCGACTGACTACAAACCTGTAGCGAGGGGGCTTGCCCCCGAAAGATCGTGTCAGCACCATGTTTATGACTGACACCCTTTTTCGGGGGCAAGCCCCCTCGCTACAGGTGCGGCACGAAAAAGCCCGCAGCTCTTGCGAGGCGCGGGCTTTTCGTCAGGCCACAGCGATCAACGCTCCAGCAGGATCCGCAGCATGCGGCGCAGCGGCTCGGCGGCGCCCCACAGCAGCTGGTCGCCGACGGTGAACGCGCCCAGGTACTGCGAGCCCATCTTCAGCTTGCGCAGGCGCCCTACCGGGATGTTCAGCGTGCCGGTCACCTTGGTCGGCGACAGTTCCTGCATGCTGATTTCACGCTGGTTGGGCACCAGCTTCACCCAAGGGTTGTGCTGGCTGATCATGCCTTCGATGTCGGCGATCGGCACGTCCTTGTTGAGCTTGATGGTCAGTGCCTGGCTATGGCAACGCATGGCGCCGATGCGCACGCAGATGCCGTCGACCGGGATCGGGCTCTTGAAGCGGCCGAGGATCTTGTTGGTCTCGGCCTGGGCCTTCCACTCTTCGCGGCTCTGGCCGTTCGGCAGTTCCTTGTCGATCCAGGGAATCAGGCTGCCGGCCAGCGGCACGCCGAAATTCTCGGTCGGGTAGGCTTCGCTGCGCATGGCTTCAGCCACCTTGCGGTCGATGTCGAGGATGGCGCTGGCCGGGTTGGCCAGTTCATCGGCAACGGCGGCGTGGGTCGCGCCCATCTGCTTGATCAGCTCGCGCATGTTCTGCGCGCCGGCGCCGGAAGCGGCCTGATAGGTCATGGCGCTCATCCACTCCACCAGACCGGCCTCGAACAGACCGCCCAGGCCCATCAGCATCAAGCTGACGGTGCAGTTGCCGCCGATGAAGTTCCGGGTACCGGCATCCAGCTGCTGGTCGATGACCTTGCGGTTGACCGGATCGAGGACGATGACCGCGTCATCCTGCATGCGCAGGCTCGAAGCCGCGTCGATCCAATAACCCTGCCAGCCGGCTTCACGCAGCTTGGGGAAGACTTCACTGGTGTAGTCGCCGCCTTGGCAAGTGAGGATCACGTCCAGGGTTTTCAGTTCGTCAATGCTGTAAGCGTCCTTGAGCGGAGCAATATCCTTGCCCACTGCAGGGCCTTGGCCGCCCACATTGGAAGTGGTGAAAAACACCGGCTCGACCAGGTCGAAATCACCCTCTTCGAGCATCCGCTGCATAAGCACGGAACCAACCATCCCGCGCCAACCGATCAGACCTACACGTTTCATCGCAACTACACCTTCAACAAAAAGTGGGCCGCTGCCTGTTGCAGCGGGCCCAAGAGATTACAGATTCCGCAGCGCGGCGACTACTGCATCGCCCATTTCCTGTGTACCGACCTTGGCACAGCCTTCGCTCCAGATGTCGCCAGTGCGCAGGCCTTGATCGAGAACCAGGCTCACGGCCTTCTCGATGGCGTCGGCGGCAACCTGCTGGTCGAAGCTGTAACGCAGCATCATCGACACCGACAGTATGGTCGCCAGCGGGTTGGCGATGCCTTTGCCGGCGATGTCCGGCGCCGAACCGTGGCACGGCTCGTACATGCCTTTGTTGCTGGAATCCAGCGACGCCGACGGCAGCATGCCGATAGAACCGGTCAGCATGGAAGCCTGATCCGACAGGATGTCGCCGAACATGTTGTCGGTGACGATCACGTCGAATTGCTTGGGCGCGCGCACCAGTTGCATGGCGGCGTTGTCGACGTACATGTGGCTGAGTTCGACGTCAGGGTAATCCTTGGCCACTTCTTCGACCACTTCGCGCCACAACTGGCTGGAGGCCAGCACGTTGGCCTTGTCCACCGAGCAGAGCTTCTTGCCGCGCTTTTGCGCGCTTTCAAAGCCGACCACGGCAATGCGGCGGATTTCGCTTTCGCTGTACGGCAGGGTGTCGTAACCCTGGCGTTCGCCGTTGTCGAGCACGCGGGTGCCACGCGGGGCGCCGAAGTAGATGCCGCCGGTCAGCTCGCGCACGATGAGGATATCCAGGCCCGCGACCACTTCCGGCTTGAGGCTCGAGGCCTCGGCCAGTTGCGGGTAGAGGATGGCCGGACGCAGGTTACCGAACAGGCCCAGCTGCGAACGGATTTTCAGCAGACCGCGTTCCGGACGGATGTCGCGCTCGATCTTGTCCCATTTCGGACCACCCACCGCGCCCAGCAGCACGGCGTCGGCGGCGCGGGCACGCTCCAGGGTCTCGTCGGCCAGCGGCACGCCGTGCTTGTCGATGGCAGCGCCACCGATCACGTCATGCTGCAGGGCGAAGCCCAAGGCGTACTTGTCGTTGGCCAGTTCCAGCACCTTGACCGCTTCGGCCATGATTTCCGGACCGATACCGTCGCCTGGGAGAATCAGAATCTGCTTGCTCATGGGTTCCTCGTTGTTCTGGGTGTCGGGTGTTTCGGTGACGCTGCATTTTCAGCGTCGATCCGTGTGGTGAGGGGGCTTGCTCCCGAGGGGCCGAGCCTGCTGTCGACAGTGGATCAGTGCCGACGTATCGGGAGCAAGCCCCCTCGCCACAGGGTACGGCGCTCGCTCCCGACGCGATGAATGATCAAGCGTCGCGAAACAGCCAGGGCTGGCTTGCGCGGTGTTTGCTCTCGAAGGCGGCGATCGCGTCGCCATCCATCAAGGTCAGGCCGATGTCGTCAAGACCGTTGAGCAGGCAATGCTTGCGGAATTCGTCGATCTCGAACTTGTGCGTCTGGCCATCCGGGCGGGTGACGGTCTGGCTGGCCAGATCGACCTGCAGCTGGTAACCCGGCGTGGCCTCGACCTGCTTGAACAACTCGTCGACTTCGGCGTCGCTGAGAATGATCGGCAACAGACCGTTCTTGAAGCTGTTGTTGAAGAAGATGTCAGCGTAGCTCGGCGCGATCACGCAGCGAAAGCCGTACTCGTCCAGCGCCCAAGGCGCATGCTCGCGGCTCGAACCGCAACCGAAGTTCTCCCGAGCCAACAGCACGCTGGCGCCTTGATAGCGCTCGTGGTTGAGGACGAAATCCTTGTTCAGCGGGCGCTTGGAGTTGTCCTGATAAGGCTGACCTACGTCCAGGTAACGCCATTCGTCGAACAGGTTGGGGCCGAAGCCGGTGCGCTTGATCGATTTCAAGAACTGCTTGGGAATGATCTGGTCGGTGTCGACGTTGGCGCGATCCAATGGCGCGACCAGGCCGGTGACTTGAGTAAAGGCTTTCATGCTGCGCTCCCTTGAGTCAATTCGCGAACATCGATAAAGCGGCCGGTGACGGCAGCGGCGGCGGCCATGGCCGGGCTGACCAGGTGGGTACGGCCACCGGCGCCTTGACGGCCTTCGAAGTTGCGGTTGCTGGTGGACGCACAATGCTCGCCCGACTCCAGGCGGTCCGGGTTCATCGCCAGGCACATGGAGCAGCCGGGCTCACGCCATTCGAAACCGGCGTCGACGAAGATCTTGTCCAGGCCTTCTTTTTCGGCCTGGGCTTTGACGAGCCCCGAGCCCGGTACCACGATGGCTTGCTTGATGGTCGAAGCGACCTTGCGGCCCTTGGCGATCTCGGCCGCAGCGCGCAGGTCTTCGATCCGCGAGTTGGTGCACGAGCCGATGAACACGCGATCGAGCTGGATGTCGGTGATCGCCTGGTTGGCGGTCAGGCCCATGTACTTGAGGGCGCGTTCGATGGAGCCACGCTTGATCAAATCGCTCTCTTTGGCAGGGTCCGGGACGTTCTGATCCACGGCCAGGACCATCTCGGGCGAGGTGCCCCAGCTGACTTGCGGCTTGATCTGGGCGGCGTCAAGCTCGACCACGGTGTCGAACACGGCGTCGGCATCGGTGACCAGTTCTTTCCAGGCTTCTACCGCCTTGACCCAGTCCTCGCCTTTGGGCGCGAACGGACGGCCTTCGACGTAAGCGACGGTTTTTTCATCCGCCGCCACCAGGCCCACGCGGGCACCGGCTTCGATGGACATGTTGCAGATGGTCATGCGGCCTTCGATCGACAGGTCACGGATGGCGCTGCCCGCGAACTCGATTGCATGGCCGTTGCCGCCGGCAGTCCCGATCTTGCCGATCACGGCCAGGACGATGTCTTTGGCGGTCACGCCAGCCGGCAATTGGCCTTCGACCTTGACCAGCATGTTTTTCATCTTCTTGGCGACCAGGCACTGCGTAGCGAGCACGTGCTCGACCTCGGAAGTGCCGATACCGTGAGCCAGAGCACCGAAGGCGCCGTGGGTCGAGGTGTGCGAGTCACCGCAGACCACCGTCATGCCCGGCAGGGTCGCGCCCTGCTCCGGGCTGATGACATGGACGATGCCTTGGCGCACGTCGTTCATCTTGAATTCGGTGATGCCGTATTCGTCGCAGTTGTCGTCGAGGGTCTGCACCTGCAGGCGCGAGACCTGGTCGGCGATGGCTTCGATTCCGCCCTTGCGCTCCGGTGTGGTCGGCACGTTATGGTCCGGCGTGGCGATGTTGGCGTCGATACGCCACGGCTTGCGCCCGGCCAGGCGCAGGCCTTCGAAGGCTTGCGGCGAGGTCACTTCGTGAATGATGTGACGATCGATGTAAATCAGCGCCGAGCCATCGTCGCGCTGTTTGACCAAGTGCGAATCCCAGAGCTTGTCGTAGAGCGTTTTGCCAGCCATCAGACGGTTCCTCATCAGCTTCTTTCTGCGCCAATAACCACTTGGCTTGTGGGGTGGATGGTAAGAGGTTAGATTGGATAACTCAAATTCATAATTTTTATGCTTTGGATAACCAAAAGGAATTCGAGTCGGTGGACTTCGCCAATCTAAATGCCTTCATCGCCATCGCCGAGTACGGCAGCTTCTCCGGCGCCGGGGAACGCCTGCACCTGACCCAACCGGCCATCAGCAAACGCATCGCCAGCCTCGAACAGCAACTCAATGTACGCCTGTTCGACCGGCTCGGGCGTGAAGTCAGCCTCACCGAGGCCGGGCGCGCCCTGCTGCCCCGGGCCTACCAGATTCTCAATGTGCTGGACGATACCCGGCGCGCCCTGACCAACCTGACCGGCGAGGTCAGCGGCCGCTTGACGCTCGCTACCAGCCACCACATCGGCCTGCATCGCCTGCCACCGATCCTGCGGGCCTTTACCCGCAAGTATCCGGCGGTGGCCCTGGACATCCAGTTTCTCGACTCCGAGACCGCCTACGAAGAGATCCTCCATGGCCGCGCCGAGCTGGCGGTCATTACCCTTGCCCCGGACCCTCACCCCCTGGTGCGGGCTATCCCGGTGTGGGACGACCCGCTGGACTTCGTGGTCTCTGCCGAACATCAACTGGGCAGTCAAAAACAGGTCAGCCTCGAGGAAATCGCCCGGCATCCGGCGGTATTTCCCGGCACCAACACCTTCACCCACCATATAGTGCGCCGCCATTTCGAAGCCCAGGGCCTGTCACCCAACATCTCCATGAGCACCAACTACCTTGAAACCATCAAGATGATGGTGTCCATCGGACTGGCCTGGAGCGTGCTGCCGCGCACCATGCTCGACGACCAGGTGGCCGCCGTTTATTTACCCGACATGCAACTGCGCCGCCAGCTAGGCTACATCCTGCACACCGAGCGAACGCTCTCCAATGCGGCCCGGGCGTTCATGGCGCTATTGGATGCCGAAGTGGTGCTTGACGCCACCCCGGCTTGAGTGGGAAAAGCATGACTTGAGGTTTCATGCGCAGGCAACTGGCAACAATAAGGTCCGCGATCGATGCCAACACCTCTCTATCCAATTGTCGATCATGCCGACGCCGACGCGCCCAGCCTGCTGGAGCGCAAAGGGCATAGCGGGCCCGATACCGATGCGACCATCGCCCAGGCGGTCGCGCAACCCTTGCGCTGGCATTGGGATCTGGACAGCGGGCAGATCGTCGACAGCCGCATACGTGAGCGTAGCGTCAGTTATCAGGATGCCGACGGAACCAGCCGACAAGTGGTCGGCAGCCTGAACACCATCAGCCATCAGATCGAACGCGAGCAACGCCTGGTTCATTCCGAAGAGAAGTTCTCGAGCCTGTTCCAGGCCTGCCCGGATCCGATCTGCGTGACCCGCTTGAGCGACGGGATTTTCATCGAGATCAATTCCAAATTCACGCAGACGTTCGGCTGGAGCGCGAAACAGATCATCGGCCGCACCGCACGTGAGGCCGGTTTCTGGGCCAACGACGACTTCCACGAACGGCGCATGGAGCATTTCATGCGCGATCAGTCGCTCGATCAACTGACCATTACCGTGCATAGCCGCTTTGGCCGCGCCCTCACCTGCCTGGTGTCCAGCAGCATGATCCGCGTCAGCGGCTCGTCGTGCCTGGTCACCACCCTGCGCGACGTGACCAAGCAACAACGGGCCGAAGCGGCATTGAAGGCCAGCGAGGAAAAGTTCGCCAAGGCCTTCCACTCCAGCCCGGACGCCATCACCATCATCAACAAGGCCAACGGTCGCTATCTGGAGGTCAACGACGGTTTCTGCCGCCTCACCGGTTATCGCGCCGAGGATGTGCTGGGGCGCCGCGTCGACGACGTGCAGATCTGGGCGGACGAACGGCAGTACGAGCGCCTGATCATCGCCGTCGAAGACACTGGCCGGGTGTTGCACCATGAAATGCTCGGGCGCACGCGCCAGGGCCAGTTGATCACGGTGGAAGTGTCGGTTGAAACCATCATCCTCGATGAAAAACCCTGCCTGCTGACCACCTCTCGCGATGTCAGCCAGCTGCGCAACGCCCAGGCGCAGATTCGCCATCTGGCCTACCACGACTCACTCACCAACCTGCCCAACCGCGCCCTGCTGATGGAGCGCCTGAGCCACCACATCGGCCAGCTCAAACAGCTCAATCAACGGGGCGCGTTGCTGTTCCTCGACCTCGACAACTTCAAGCACATCAACGACTCGCTGGGCCACCCGGTGGGCGACTCGGTGCTGAAGATCGTCACCGCCCGCCTCGAGGCCTCGGTGCGCATGGAAGACACCGTGGCGCGCCTGGGCGGGGACGAGTTCGTGGTGCTGATCACCGGCCTCAAGGGCACACGCCGCGATGTCACCGCCCAGGTACGCAGCACCGCCGACGAATTCCGTCAGTTGCTGGCGCAACCGATGTCGCTGGACAGCCACCGCTTGCAAGTGACCCCGAGCATCGGCATCGCCTTGATCCCCGATCACGGCTCGACCCCGGCCGACCTGCTCAAACGTGCCGACATCGCGCTGTACCGGGCCAAGGACGCCGGGCGCAACACCACGCAGCTGTTCCACAGTTCGATGCAAAAAGCCGCGGTGGAGCGCCTGCGCCTGGAGAACGACCTGCGCATGGCCTTGGCGCGCAACGAACTGCAGCTTAACTTCCAACCGCAGGTGGACGCGCGCAGCGAGCACATCGTTGGCGCCGAGGTGCTGCTGCGCTGGCACCACCCGGAACTGGGCATGCAACCGCCAGTACTGTTCATCCAGGTGCTGGAAGAAAGCGGGATGATTCTGGAGGTGGGCAGCTGGATCCTCGAGGAAGCTTGTCGTGCCGCCGCGCAATTGCTGCGCGAAGGCTTGATCGATCCTGCCACCTTCAGCCTGTGCGTGAATATCAGCCCGCGGCAGTTTCGCCAGAACGATTTCGTCGAGCGTGTGCTGTTGAGTCTGAGCACCCACGCCGTGCCCTGCCGCGTGCTCAAACTGGAGATCACCGAGGGCATCGTGATTCAGGATCTGGACGACACCATCGCCAAGATGCACGTCCTCAAGAAGCTGGGGGTGAGTTTCGCAATGGACGACTTCGGCACCGGCTATTCCTCGCTGACCTATCTCAAGCGTCTGCCGGTGGATGCCTTGAAGATCGATCAGTCATTCGTGCGCGATGCCGCGGATGATCCCAACGACGCGGAAATCGTCCGCGCGATCGTGGCCATGGCCCACAGCCTGGAGCTGACGGTGATCGCCGAGGGGGTTGAGGCGTCGGATCAGCTGGAGTTCCTGCAGGGGCTGGGCTGTCATTTCTATCAGGGCTATCTGCACAGCCAGCCACTGTCGCTGCGGGCGTTTCGGGAGATGTTGCTGGCCGGGAATTAACCTGTAGCGAGGGGGCTTGCCCCGAAAGCTCTATTCGGCGAAAGAGTTTTGTCGGGCGGATAATTTTCGGGGGCAAGCCCCCCCGCTACAGGGTATGGCGGCGCTGCGCTCTACGCCCACCAGGCGATCGATGTGCGTCAATTCGGTTTCGCGGCGCAGCACGTCGAACATCACCACGGCTTCGGGATAGGTGCGGGTCAACATCGCCAGCCACTGCTTGAGCCGCCCTGGCGCCTGGCGCAGGGTGAGATGGGCGACCGCCTGCAGCCAGAAGTCCTGGATCAGTGGCAGCAACTCGGCCCAGGTCATGTCCGGCAGCTCGATGCCCTGGGCTGCGGCGACGATCTGCCGCGCCAGATCAGGGCGCGATACCAGCCCACGGCCCAGCATGAAGTCCTTGGCGCCGCTGACTTCACGGCAGCGGCGCCAATCGTCCACCGTCCAGATATCGCCATTGGCGAACACCGGCACCTTGACCACGTCCTGCACCTTGGCTACCCACTCCCAGTGCGCCGGCGGCTTATAGCCTTCGACCTTGGTCCGCGCGTGCACGACAATCTGCTCGGCGCCGCCTTCGGCCAGGGCGGTGGCGCACACCAGGGCAACATCCGGGCTGTCGAAACCAAGGCGCATCTTGGCCGTCACCGGGATATGCGCCGGGGTCGCGCGCCGCACCTCGCGCACAATTGCGTGCAGCAACTCGGGCTCCTTGAGCAGCACTGCGCCGCCGCGGGACTTGTTCACCGTTTTGGCCGGGCAACCGAAGTTCAGGTCGATGGCCGGCGCCCCCAGCTCGCAGGCCAGCGCGGCGTTCTCGCCCAGCAGCAGCGGATCGGAGCCCAGCAATTGCACGCGCAGCGGCACGCCCGACGCGGTTTTCGCGCCGTGCTGCAGTTCGGGGCCGAACTTGATGAACTGACTGGGCGGCAACAGGCGATCGTTGACGCGAATGAATTCGGTCACGCACCAGTCCAGCCCGCCGACGCGAGTGAGGACGTCGCGCATGATGTCGTCGACCAGGCCTTCCATGGGCGCCAGGGCTATTTGCATGGGGAACGGTGTCTCGAAAATGGGCGCGGCATTGTAGCCTGAATCCCCTGCTGCAGGATAAACCCTGTGGTGAGGGGGGTTGCTCCGATACGGTGTGTCAGCACCTGCAGCGGTGACTGGCAGATTGTATCGGGGGCAAGCCCCCTCGCTACAGGGTTGAACGGGAAATCGGGTAACTCGACGTCACCGGCTCAGGCCGATTGCAACGCCGGGGCGTAGCCTTCGATGAACTGCGCAGGCATGCGCTTGGGCTTGCCCGTGGACAGCTCGATACAGACAAAGGTGGTTTGCGCCCGCAGCAGCGTCACGCCATCGCGGGGGCGGAGCAACTGGAAGCGCCGCTGCATCTTCAGGCGCTGATCCCAATCGACGATCCAGGTCGCCAGCACCAGTTGGTCATCTTCGTAGGCGGCGGCCAGGTAATCGATCTCGTGGCGGACCACGGCCATCGCGCGGTCAAGGCGCCGATAGGCCACCAGGTCCAGCCCCAGGTGTTGGGAATGGCGCCAGGCACCGCGCTCCAGCCAACTGACGTACACGGCATTGTTGGCGTGCCCGAGGCCGTCGATATCGTCGGCGCCGACGCTCAGTTCGATGGTGAAGGGTGTGGGCAGATCCCAATTCATCGCGGCTCTCACTTGGCTGTGGTCGACAAGGGCGCAGTGTACCGAATCAGGAGTGACGGTTTTTCGTCCGCCAGAAAAAACAAAAGGCCCATTCAATAATCGAATGAGCCTTGGTCCCGCAGAGCGGGAAATCGTGGCGTCCCCTAGGGGACTCGAACCCCTGTTACCGCCGTGAAAGGGCGGTGTCCTAGGCCACTAGACGAAGGGGACGCAAAACCTTCATGCAGATCCGCTAGCGCGGATCCTGGCAAATTGGTGGAGCTAAACGGGATCGAACCGTTGACCTCTTGCATGCCATGCAAGCGCTCTCCCAGCTGAGCTATAGCCCCGAATTTATCGCCCTGCGGCGGGATGGAAGCTTTCACGTTCCCATCTCTGTAAAACTGGCGTCCCCTAGGGGACTCGAACCCCTGTTACCGCCGTGAAAGGGCGGTGTCCTAGGCCACTAGACGAAGGGGACATACCTTCTACCAATGATCAGTCTGGAACTGATCGGCGTAAAGTCAAACTTCAACGTTACGCCTGGAAATTGGTGGAGCTAAACGGGATCGAACCGTTGACCTCTTGCATGCCATGCAAGCGCTCTCCCAGCTGAGCTATAGCCCCAAACAGTGTGTTGCTGTGTGGACGGGGCGCATATTAAGTGCGGACCGGTGTGCTGTCAAACTTATTTTTGAAAAAATCTCAAAATAATTTACCGCGATAACAGTGACTTACTGGCAAACCACTGTGGCGAGGGGGGTTGCTCCCGATGCGGTGTGTCTGCACCTGCATCGGTGGCTGGTGTACCGTATCGGGGGCAAGCCCCCTCGCTACAGGGTGGGTTTGGATTCAGGCGAGGGTGCCCAGCAGTTTTTCCCATTCCTTGTTTTCTTTCTTCGACACGCCGCCCAGCAAGTCCAGCGCCTGACGCAGACGGAAACGCGTCAGGTCCGGGCCGAGGATTTCCATGGCGTCGAGCACCGACACGGAGCTGGCCTGACCGGTAATGGCGGCGAACATCAGCGGCATGGCGTCGCGCAACTTGAACTCCAGCGCCTCGACCACCGCTTGAATGGTGCCGGTGATGCGCTCCTTGTCCCACTGGCGCAAGGCTTCGAGCTTCCAGAGGATCAACTGCATCAGCTGACGAACCTGATCACCCGAAAGCTTCTTGCTCTCAAACAGCTTCACGTCCGGGTTCACGCCGCCAGCGAAGAAAAACCCGCCCAAGGGTGCAATCTGGCTGAAGGTCTCTACCCTGCCCTGCACATGGGGGGCGATCTTCATCATGTAATCGCTGTTGAACGCCCATTGCTGCACGCGTGCGGCGAATTCCTGCACCGGCAATTCGCGCAGCCACTGGCCATTGAGCCAGGACAGCTTCTCGATATCGAAGATCGGCCCACCCAGTGACACGCGCGACAGGTCGAAATGCTCGACCATCTCGGCCAGGCTGAATTTCTCCCGCTCGTCGGGCATCGACCAGCCCATGCGCCCCAGGTAGTTGAGCATGGCTTCGGGCATGAAGCCCATGCGCTCGTAGAAGGTCACCGAGGTCGGGTTCTTGCGCTTGGACAGCTTGCTCTTGTCCGGATTGCGCAGCAGCGGCATGTAGCACAGCTGCGGCTGCTCCCAGCCGAAGTACTCGTAGAGTTTCATCAGCTTGGGCGCCGAGGGCAGCCACTCTTCGCCGCGCAGCACGTGGGTGATGCCCATCAAGTGGTCGTCGACCACGTTGGCGAGGAAGTAGGTCGGCAGGCCGTCGGTCTTCATCAGGACTTGCATGTCCATGCGGTCCCACGGGATCTCGACGTTGCCGCGCAGCATGTCAGGGACCACGCAAATGCCTTCGGTCGGCACCTTCATACGGATCACATGGGGCTCACCGGCGGCCAGGCGACGCGCGACTTCTTCCGCCGACAGCAGCAAGGCACGACCGTCGTAGCGTGGGGTTTCGCCGCGGGCCAGTTGCTCGGCGCGCATCTGGTCCAGTTCTTCGCTGGTGCAGAAGCACGGGAAGGCATGGCCCAGATCGACCAGTTGCTGAGCGTACTGCTTGTAGATGTCGCCCCGCTCGCTCTGCCGATACGGGCCGTGCGGGCCGCCGACGTCCGGGCCTTCGCTCCACTCGATGCCCAACCAGCGCAGGGCGCCGAAGATCTGCTGTTCGGACTCGCGGGTCGAGCGCAGCTGATCGGTGTCTTCGATGCGCAGGATGAACTCGCCGCCATGCTGTTTGGCGAAGCAATAGTTGAACAAGGCGATATACGCCGTGCCGACATGGGGGTCGCCGGTGGGCGACGGCGCGATGCGCGTACGAACGGTGGTCATGGAAAGTCCCGCAGCTGAATTGAATCAAGGGGGCGGATGTTAGCAGGGGTGGCAGGGGGGGCACCACAATCCCTGTAGCGAGGGGGCTTGCCCCCGATTGCTGTGGATCAGCAAAAACGGCGTGGCAGACAAACTTTTCGGGGGCAAGCCCCCCCGCTACAGGGTTTGTAAGTTAGACGGTGAGCAGGCGCTCGCGCAGCTTGGCGACCTCGTCGCGGGTCTGCGCCGCAGCCTCGAACTCCAGGTCGCGGGCCAACTGGTACATCTTCTCTTCCAACTGGCGGATGCGCTTGTTGATCTCGCTGGGCGAGCGCAGCTCGGCTTCGTACTTGGCGTTTTCCTCGGCGGCCTTGGCCATGCCCTTGCGCTTCTTGCTGCGCGAGCCGGGCACGGTGGCGCCTTCCATGATGTCGGCGACGTCCTTGACCACCCCCACCGGGACGATGCCATGCAGGGTGTTGAAGGCGATCTGCTTGTCGCGGCGCCGCTCGGTTTCGCCGATCGCCCGCTCCATGGAGCCGGTGATGCGATCGGCGTACAGGATCGCCCGGCCGTTGAGGTTACGCGCCGCCCGCCCGATGGTCTGGATCAACGAGCGCTCGGAGCGCAGGAAGCCCTCCTTGTCGGCATCGAGGATCGCCACCAGCGCCACTTCCGGCATGTCCAGGCCTTCGCGCAGCAGGTTGATGCCCACCAGCACATCGAAGGTACCCAGGCGCAGGTCGCGGATGATCTCGACGCGCTCCACGGTGTCGATGTCCGAATGCAGGTAGCGCACCTTGACGTCGTGATCGGCCAGATAGTCCGCCAGGTCTTCGGCCATGCGCTTGGTCAGGGTGGTAGCCAGCACTCGCTGGTCGAGGGCCACGCGCTTGCGGATCTCCGACAGCAGATCGTCGACCTGAGTGGTGGCCGGGCGAATCTCGATCTGCGGGTCCACCAGACCGGTGGGCCGCACCACCATCTCGATGGTGCGCCCGGCATGGTCCGCTTCATAAGGCCCCGGGGTCGCCGACACGAAGATGGTCTGCGGGCTCACCGACTCCCATTCGTCGAAGCGCATTGGCCGGTTGTCCAGCGCCGACGGCAGGCGGAACCCGTACTCCACCAGGGTCTCCTTGCGCGACCGGTCGCCTTTGTACATGGCGCCCACCTGGGGCACGCTGACGTGGGATTCGTCGATCACCAGCAGCGCGTCGGGCGGCAGGTAGTCATACAGCGTCGGTGGCGGCGCCCCGGCGGGACGGCCCGACAGATAGCGCGAGTAGTTTTCGATGCCGTTGCAGTAGCCCAGCTCCATGATCATTTCCAGATCGAAGCGGGTGCGCTGCTCGAGCCGTTGCGCTTCCACCAGCTTGTTGGCGTTGCGCAGGAATTCAAGGCGCACCTGCAACTCTTCCTTGATGCCTTCGACGGCGTCGAGCAGGGTTTCGCGCGGCGTCACGTAGTGGCTCTTGGGGTAGAAGGTGAAGCGCGGCAGACGGCGGATGACCTCGCCGGTCAGCGGGTCGAAGGCCGAGATGTTTTCCACCTCGTCGTCGAACAGCTCGATGCGGATGGCCTCGAGGTCCGATTCGGCCGGGAAGATGTCGATCACATCGCCGCGCACACGGAAGGTGGCGCGGGCGAAATCCATCTCGTTGCGGGTGTATTGCAAGTCGGTGAGGCGGCGCAGCAGTGCGCGCTGATCGAGCTTGTCGCCGCGGTCCACGTGCAGGACCATTTTCAGGTACGTTTCAGGGCTGCCGAGGCCGTAGATGCACGACACCGTGGTGACGATGATGGCGTCCTTGCGCTCCAGCAGGGCCTTGGTGGCGGACAGGCGCATCTGCTCGATGTGGTCGTTGATCGAGGCGTCCTTCTCGATGAAGGTGTCGGACGACGGCACATAGGCTTCAGGCTGGTAGTAGTCGTAGTAGGAAACAAAGTATTCGACGGCATTGTTCGGGAAAAACGCCTTGAACTCGCCGTACAGCTGGGCTGCCAGGGTCTTGTTCGGCGCCAGCACCATGGTCGGGCGTTGCACCTGAGCGATGACGTTGGCGATGCTGAACGTCTTGCCCGACCCGGTCACCCCGAGCAGCGTCTGGTGCGCGAGGCCGGCTTCGATACCCTCGACCATCTGACGGATGGCTTCGGGCTGATCGCCGGCGGGTTCGAAACGGGTGACCAACTGGAATTCGGACATGAGGACCTCTGAGTGGCAACCCTCGCCCGAGCGACAAGGGACAGATCGGCGCACAACGGACGACCTGTATTTATAGACAGTAGTTGTAACAAAATGGTGCCGTTAAAGCACGCTTTCAAGGCTCGACGGCGCAGATTTTCCCGGCGCCTCGAAGGCGGGTGAAATAAATGAAATATTTAGCGGTAAAACTCGGTGCAACCTGTCGCCGTGTTTCGCAAGGATCACTATACTGACTCCCCGTTCGTGCACCGCTCCAGTGCATTTCTTCGAGCGCGTGTCCTTTATCCATCCTAAATCAGAGCCACGGTCAAAATGAGCCTGTTTTCCGCTGTCCCATTGGCACCCCGCGATCCTATCCTGGGCCTCAACGAAGCATTCAACGCCGATACCCGTACCGACAAGGTCAATCTGGGTGTGGGCGTTTACTGCAACGAAGAGGGGCGAATTCCCCTGCTGCGCGCCGTGATCGAAGCGGAAGCCCAGCGTGTGGCCTCTCATGCTGCCCGTGGCTACCTGCCGATCGACGGTATCGCCGCGTATGACCAGGCCGTACAGACCTTGCTGTTCGGCGCCGACTCGGCACTGATCGGCAGCGCCCGAGTCATCACTGCCCAGGCGGTAGGTGGCACTGGCGCGCTGAAGCTGGGCGCCGACTTCCTCAAGCAACTCAAGCCCGATGCCATCGTCGCCATCAGCGATCCGAGCTGGGAGAACCACCGCGCGCTGTTCGAGACCGCCGGCTTCGCGGTGCAGAACTACCGCTACTATGATGCGACCAGCAATGACGTCAACCGTTCCGGCATGCTCGAAGACCTTCAGGCCCTGCCGTCCGGCTCGATCGTCGTGTTGCACGCCTGCTGCCACAACCCCACCGGCGTCGACTTGAGCCAGGCCGACTGGCAGAACGTCCTTGATGTGGTCAAGGCCAAGGGCCATGTACCCTTCCTCGACATGGCCTATCAGGGCTTCGGCGATGGCATCTACGAAGACGCTGCCGCCGTGCGCCTGTTCGCCGACTCGGGCCTGAGCTTCTTCGTTTCCAGCTCGTTCTCCAAATCCTTCTCGCTGTACGGCGAACGCGTGGGCGCGCTGTCGATCGTGACGGACTCCAAGGACGAAAGCAGCCGCGTGCTGTCGCAGATCAAACGCGTGATCCGCACCAACTACTCCAACCCGCCGACCCACGGCGCCAGCATCGTGGCCGCGGTGCTCGCCAGCCCCGAACTGCGCGCGCAATGGGAAGCCGAGCTGGGTGAAATGCGCCAGCGCATCAAGGCCATGCGCACCGCCATGGTCGACGCCCTGGCCGGCAACAGCGCCGGTCGCGACTTCAGCTTCGTCGGCCGCCAGCGCGGGATGTTCTCCTACTCCGGTCTGAGCGCCGAGCAGGTCGGGCGCCTGCGCAACGAGTTCGGTATCTATGCGCTGGACACTGGCCGTATCTGCGTCGCGGCCCTGAACCGCGGCAACATCGACAAGGTCACTCAGGCGATTCTGGCGGTCTTGTGATCGAATGCGTGGGAGAAGTCCGGTGAAAGCTTGACTTCTCCTTAGCAATCAGTAACATGCGATGCAAATTCCGTGATAGCTCAGTCGGTAGAGCAAATGACTGTTAATCATTGGGTCCCAGGTTCGAGTCCTGGTCACGGAGCCAATTGACGAAAAAGCCCATCCTTCTGGATGGGCTTTTTCGTTACAGGCGGCTCACCACATCAGCCACCTTGCAAGGCACGCAACGCCGCCGCGGCCAGAAAGCCTGATCGGCTTTTCTGATCAGGATGGTTCCTGACGTAGGCATCGATGCGATTCAACAGGAAACCAGGCAAACGTGATATTCAGCTTTTCCGCCTTGCCCATATAGCGCGTCACATCGATGTCCACCAATGCCCAGGTACAACCGGCGAATGCCGGGTCATTCGCGTGATGGGTTACACGCTTCGCCACAGGTATCGCCAGGCCTTCCTCGGCCAAGAGCTCAAGGTGGCCTTCTATGGCTTCTCGGGCCATCGCCATGGCGTGGTCAAGATCGTCTCCCGCCGAGAAACATCCCGGAATATCAGGCACCTCGACCCCCCAGGCATGGTCCCCGTCATCGGGCAAAATCGTGATGGGATAAAGCATTTCGAGTTTCCTCATGAATCTCTCCCCGTCTGGATACCTGCTTGTTTCAAGAATTTGACTGTCAACACTATAACCACCGTAGATTTGCCAGATTCGCAAGTGTGATCAGTCGTTCCGAAAACTCCCATAGGGAACCTCTTCCGCTCAAGAATCCTCCTCCCCTCCCGATACAAGGTGTAACCCTTTCCCACTCCACGCCCGGAGCCTTCATGCGTCTTTTGCACTACTTGGCCCTGTTGTCCCTGTGCAGCCTCAGCGCCTGTGTCTCGGCTCCGGCGACGTCGGCGCAGACCGACAAGGGCGCAGTGCTGGTGGACAGCAAGGGCATGGCGCTCTACACCTTCGAGCGCGACAGGGACGGCCAGTCACTGTGCAATGGCAACTGCCTGCAGAAATGGCCCGCCCTGCTGGCCCCCGTCGGTGCGCAAGCGCATGGCGACTGGACGCTGATTACCCGCCGTGACGGCGCCTTGCAATGGGCCTACAAGGGCCAGCCGCTGTACACCTGGTATCAGGACAGCAAGCCCGGCGATACCACCGGTGACAATGAAGCGGATGTCTGGCATCTGGCGCGCCCCTGACGCGACTTCCTAGCCCGCCCGCCGCCGAGTGACCAAAGTTGCACACAGCAATCGACAAGCAGCCCGCGCCGCCGATAGAATGAGATCAATTCTTAGTTACATTCACTGGCAGGGATCGCCAGATCGCCTGCGTGATCAACATGTCGTCAGCCGAATCCAACGTCAGCGCCCAAACCTTCACCACCCTCTACAGTGACCATCACGGTTGGCTGAACGGCTGGCTGCAGCGGCGCCTGGGCAACGCCTGGGATGCCGCCGACATCGCGCAGGACACCTTCGTGCGGGTACTGGGCCGGCAAGTGACGGGTAATGAGCCCCGAGCCCTGCTGACCCACATCGCCAAGGGCCTGGTAATCGATCGCTGGCGCCGTCAAGAAGTGGAAAAGGCCTATCTGCAAGCCTTGGCGCAGGTCCCCGAAGCACTGGCGCCTTCGCCGGAATCACGCTTGTTGATCCTCGAAACCCTGTGCCGTCTGGAGGCCATGCTGCAGAGCTTGCCGGCCCTGACGCGCCAGGCCTTCCTGCTGTCGCAGCTCGATGGCCTGACCTACAACGCGATCGCCGAGCGCCTGGGCATCTCGCTGATCACCGTCAAGCGTCATATGCGCACCGCCTTCATCGCCTGCCTGAGCCTGGATTGATGTCGGCCCCCATCGATCCGCAAATCCTCGGTGAGGCGGCCGACTGGCTGGTACAGCTGCATTGCGGCGAAGTCAGCGGCGCCGATCATCAGGCCATCGCCCAATGGCGCAGCCGCAGCGATCAACACGCTCAGGCATGGCAACGGGCCGAGGCGCTGCTGGGGGATTTTCGCAGCGTGCCGGCCGGGATCGCGATGCAGACGCTGCGCAATGTCGACCGGCGCAAGGGCCTGCAGCGCCGCCAACTGCTCAACCGCCTGGGCCTGCTGTTGCTCTGTGGCCCGGTGGCGTGGCTGGCCTGGCAGCAGCGGCCCTGGGAAGTGTGGGCGTCCGACCTGCACACGGCCACCGGCGAGCAGAAACAACTGCGCCTGCCCGATGGCAGTCAACTGCTGCTCAATACGGCGACGGCGGTCGATATCGCCTTCAACGACCAGCAGCGTCTGGTGCGGCTGCTGCGCGGGGAAATCCTCGTCAGCGTGGCCATGCCGCCCTCGCGGGCGGAGCTCGCTCCCACAGATGTTCCCATTCGACTTGAGCCACGGCCGTTCATCGTCCAGACCCAACACGGCCGCGTCCACGCGGCGAGTACGCGCTTCAGCGCGCGTGTGTTCGATGATCATAGCCAGGTGGCCGTCAGCGCGGGCACCGTGACCTTGACGCCGGTGAATCACACCGGCGACACGCTGATCAAGGCGGGGCAAGTCGCCTCGTTCGACCGCGATCAGGTCAGCACGCCGCGGACCCTGACGGCAGGGGCATTGAGCTGGGAAAACGGCATGCTGCTGGCCCAGGACATGCGCCTCGCAGAGGTGCTGGAAGAACTGGCCCGCTATCGCTCGGGCATCTTGCGCTGCCACGGCGCGGTAGCGGACCTGCGGGTATCCGGGGCATTCAGCCTGCGCGACAGCGATACCAGCCTGCGCTTGTTGCAGGACACGCTGCCGATCAGCGTGAGCCGCATGACGCCCTATTGGGTGACGGTCGAAGCGCGCTCGTAATCATTTATCCCTCAGGCTGATACCTTTTTCGTACTCGTCCGGTGAAAGGAATAACCCCTCTCATTGCCTTTCATCCGACAGGATCGCCGAATGATCTCCACCCTGCCTCGCCGCCCTTCCCCGCGCTTTCGCTTCAAGGCCCTGAGCCTGGCCATCGGTCTCGGCCTGGCAGGGACGCTGGCCAACATGCCCACCACCCTGGCGGCCGACAGCCAGGCCGCCAAGGCCAAGGACTACGCCATCGGCCCAGGCTCGCTGGCCAACGTGCTGGCGCAATTCGCCGCCCAGGCCGGGGTGCCACTGTCATTCGCCCCGCACCTGATCGACAACCGTCAAAGCAACGGCCTGCATGGCCACTACGGGGTCGACGAAGGCTTCGCCCAACTGCTCGCCGGCAGCGGCTACAGCCTGATCGCCACCGGTAACGGCGGCTACACCCTGGCGCCCACAGCACGCCAAAGCGACGCCCTGCAACTGGGCGCCACCACAGTCACCGACGTGCAGAGCGCCTATACCGATACCTACGCCGGCGGCCAGGTCGCCCGCGGCGCGCAACTGGGCGTGCTGGGCAATCAGGCGATCAGCGACGTGCCCTTCAGCGTCACCAGCTATACCGCCCAGACCATGCGCGACCAGCAGGCGCAGACCATCGGCGACGTGTTGCTCAACGATGCCTCGGTGCGCCAGTCCAACGGCTTTGGCAACTTCTCGCAGATGTTCATCATTCGCGGCCTGCCGCTCAACAGTGATGACATTGCCTTCAACGGCCTGTACGGCGTGCTGCCACGGCAGATCATCGGCACCGAATCGCTGGAACGCGTCGAGCTGTTCAAAGGCTCCAACGCCTTTCTCAACGGCGTGTCGCCCGGGGGCAGTGGTATCGGCGGCAGCGTCAACCTGCAGCCCAAGCGCGCTGAAGATACCCCGACCCGCAGCGTGACGCTGGACTACACCGACGACAGCCGCGTGGGCGGGCACCTGGATCTGGGCAAGCGTTTCGGCGAAAACAACGAATGGGGCGCACGCGTCAACCTGGCTCAACGCGAAGGCGATACGGCCATCGACCGTGAATACCGGCGCACGGTATTGGCCAGCGCGGCCTTGGATTATCGTGGCGATCGGCTGCGGGTGGTGACGGATTTCGGCTACCAGAAACAACGCATCAATGCCGGCCGCTCGGTGGTGTATGCCACTGGCACGGGTATCCCGGATGCGCCCTCGGCACGCCACAACTGGGCTCAGAACTGGAGCTGGTCACAGCTGGAGGACACCTACGGCATGCTGCGCGCCGAGTACGACCTCAACGACAACTGGACCGCCTACGCGGCGATTGGCGCCAAGCACACCCGGGAGAACGGGGTTTACTCGTCAGTATACGTGGCCGATAAACAGGGCACGGCCAAAGGCGGGATGCTGTATTCCCCCCATGACGAGGACAACAAAAGCGCCATGGCTGGGCTCAACGGGCATTTCGACACCGGCGCGGTGAGCCATAAGGTCAACTTCGGCCTGGCCGGGATCTGGGCGGAGCAGCGCTCGGCCTTCCAGCAACTCACCACGGCCAGCCGTTTCCCGGTCGACTTCTACCACACCCAGCAGGTCCCGCAGCCGACCTCGGTGATCACCACCGGCGGCGATCTGCATGACCCGGCCATGACCGGCCGCAACCGCAACCGCAGCGTGGCACTGGCCGACACCCTAGGGCTGCTCGATGAGCGTGTGCTGCTGACCGTCGGTGTGCGCCGCCAGGAAGTGGTCACCAACACCTGGTCGAGCACCACCGGCATCGCCAACCCCAGCTACGCCGACTCCATCACCACGCCGGTCTATGGCCTGGTGATCAAACCGTGGGAGCATGTTTCGTTCTATGCCAACCGCATCGAGGGCCTCGCCCAGGGCGCCACGGCCCCCGGTACCGCCGCTAATCCGGGGGCACAAAACCCTCCGGCGCGCAGCAAACAGATCGAAGCCGGCATGAAAGTCGACATGGGCAGCTACGGCGGCAGTCTTGGGGTCTATCGCATCGAACAACCGGCCAGCGCGACCAGCACGGCCAACATCTTTGGCGTCGATGGCAAGCAACGTAACCGTGGAGTGGAATTGAACCTGTTCGGCGAACCGCTGGAAGGCTTGCGCTTGCTGAGCGGCGCGACCTGGATGAATGCCGAGCTGGAAAAGACCGCCAGCGGTACCAACGATGGCAACCGCGCGGCCGGTGTACCGCGCTTCCAGTACAACGTCAGCGCCGACTGGGACGTACCCGGCATCGAAGGCGCAGCGCTGAATGCCCGCTTGCTGCGTACCGGTGGCCAGTACGTGAATGCGCAGAACACCCTGTCGATCCCGGCCTGGACGCGCGTCGACCTGGGTGCGCGTTATCGCTTCAAGATGGATGACAAGGACATCACCCTGCGCGCCAACCTCGAAAACGTGGCGAACAAGGCCTATTGGGCAGCAGCATCGACTTCAAGCAACTACCTGACCCAAGGCGAACCACGCACGTTGAAGGTGTCGGCAACGCTGGATTTCTGATCAGGAGGCGCACTGCTCGGGGTAGCTGTACTCGAATACCCGGACCACTTCGGAGGCATGCCAGGAGGCGGCGGCGACGCCATCGGAAGGTCCGGAAAAGCGCCCGAGACGTTCCACGCATTCAAAAAAGCCAGGGCGCGGCAAACGACTTGCACCCTGGCTGATGACCAATGAACTACGGATCGGTTGCTCGGCCTTGGCATCCAGCGAGGCCAGGTGTTCGAGGGCGGCGGTCAAGGTTTGCATGGCGGGGCTGGGGAACTGCAAGCGTTCGAGCAGCGCGCGGTAGGTGAGCAGATGGCGCTGGCGACGGGCGTGATCCAGTTCGCCCAACAGGCCGTCCCATTGCTGCCGACTGATACGCACGCTCATGATGCATCCCTCCAGCCCGGCACCCCCAACTCCCATGCCAGGCTGCGCTTGATCGCGGCATCGGGGTCGCGTTCGCCGCTCTCGATCATCGCCAGATACGCCGGGCTGATGCCGACGGCACGGGCCAGGGTATTGGCCTCCAGGCCCTTGGCTTCACGCAGGCTGGCCAGTTCGGTAAAGGCCGGATGCCCGGCCTGGCTGGCGGCGTCGACCTGCGCTGTCGGCTCCGGCACTGACGCTACCTGGCCCGCGGCGGCCAACAGGGCCTGATATTCAGCCCATGGCACCACGGCATATTCCGGTTGGCCATCGCGACTGATCACCTGAATACCCATCACATTCCCCTTTACGCCCGAAGCGATTGCTCGGTAGGCATATTCCTCAATGCGATTATCTTAACAGCGGAATCTCAGGGAGGGGATATTTGTCCTGGAATTGTCGCCTGTAGCGAGGGGGCTCGCCCCCGAAAATCGCCAGGAGCGGGCAGGACATAGCTGTATGGGGGGTGAGCCCCCTCGCTACTAGATTTTGCGCGGATCCAGCTCCAACGGCTCCGAGACATCGGGCACGCGCTCGAGCACACGCAGTTTTTCCGGCGACTGACGGGCGCGCCAGGCGCGGAAATCTTCGAGTTCGTTAGCCACCACTTTCATCACCCAGCTCAGCACGGCGATGTCGTCGAGCATGCCTACGCCCACCAGCCAGTCCGGGATGGCATCGAAGGGGCTGACGAAATACAACAAGCCAGCGACGATCGACAGCATCGATTTGCCGCTGATGGCCCGATATTCCCCACGCCAGTAGGCCAGGCACAGGGCCTGCAGCAAGCCGACATCCTTTTTCAACTTGCCGAGGTTGTTACCTTTGATCTTGCGCGTCACCGCGAACGCCAGTGCGGGTAAACGACCGCGACTCAAGAGCCGCTCGGCCAACGGCAGGAAACGGCTGAAACTCCAGGGTGCTTTCATGAACCCTCCCGAAAACATAGGGGAAAGGTTATCCACAGATATTGTGGATAACCTTGTGAACAGAGGCAAATTAAGGCCTGTCGGCCCCCGAGATACAAGGGCCGAGCACAGATCGCGCGTTTTTTACTCACATAAAAAACGAAGATTTTCGTTGACTGGACAGCCTCTTACGGCTAACGCCATGAGGGCGTAGAGCTGTGACTACAGGCATTTGCAGCAGTTCGAAAAAAATCGGCATCCATCGGCATAATCAATTCGCAGAAACGCAAACGCCCCGTCGAGACGGGGCGTTTGCAGGACAATCCAGCAGACTTACTTCTTGGCTGGAGCAGCTGGAGCTGCCGGTGCGTCGTCTGGCGCGCCTTCGTCTTCTTCCGGCGACTGCTCAGGTGCACCGGCATCGGCCTTGGACGGATCCTTGATGGCGATCAGCTCCAGGTCGAACACCAGAACCGAGTTGGCAGGGATCGCCGGGCTCGGGCTCTGGGCACCGTAGGCCAGGTTGGCCGGGATGAACAGTTTGACCTTCTCGCCAACGTGCATCAGTTGCAGACCTTCGACCCAACCCGGGATCACGCCGCTGACTGGCAGGTCGATCGGGCTACCACGCTCGATGGAGCTGTCGAAGACCTTGCCGTCGATCAGCTTGCCTTCGTAATGAACGGTGACCACGTCAGTCGGCTTGGGCTGCGGGCCATCGGCTTTCTTGATGATCTGGTACTGCAGGCCGGAAGCGGTGGTGACCACGCCTTCCTTCTTGCCGTTTTCTTCGAGGAATTTCTTGCCGGCGGATTCAGCTTCGGCGCTCATCTTGGCCATGCGCTCTTCAGCGCGCTTCTGCAGATCGGCAAAAGCGGCGACCAATTCGTCGTCCTTGAGTTTCTGAGGCTTTTTGCCCACGGCATCTTCGATACCTTGAGCCACGGCCTTGGAATCCAGGTCGTCCATGCCTTCTTGCGCCAGGCTCTTGCCCATGTTCAGGCCGATACCATAAGAAGCTTTCTGCGCCGGTGTTTTCAGCTCGACACTGGCGTGCTGATCGCAGCCTGCGAGTACCAAACCAACCAGGGCGATCGCCGCTGCCAACCGATGCTGTTTCATGCTATTTCCTTGTTCATGCGCCAATAGGGCATTCGAGTAAAGCCGCGAGCTTATCAGGCGGCCACGACCAATGGCTACCGGCATGAGAGGCACTAAAGGGGGATAAGTTCAGGTATTACAAGGATTTCATCTTGCCGGGAGTCGCGACCGGGGGAAAACCGCAGTCAGCCCGCTTCGCTCGCCTGGCGGTACTCCACGGCCACCTCGCGAACCACCTCACATAACCATTGCGCCGGCAATGGCAAGGCCCGCGCAGCGTTGCTGCAGATGCCCACCGAACCACCCGGCTCGCTGACACCCAATTGCAACTCGTGCAACTCGCCCTGGCTGACGTCCAGGCGTACCGCATCCCGAGGCGCGACCCAGATCGCATCGCTGGTTTGCACGTAGCGGCGGCTGAGGGTCGGGGAAAGTGTTTCGACTCTTTGCGAAGACGGGCTGACGGCGCATTGCACGAACAGACTATCGGCGTGTTTGCGAATGGTCGTGCCGGCCAGCGGCAGCACCAGCGGATAACGGCTGATCTGGCTGCGCTCCAGCGGTTGCGCGGCCAGCAACGGATGGCCGGTGCGCACCACCAGAGCCATGGCTTCGCTGTACAGGTGTTCGAAGATCAGGCCCTGAATCTGCGGGCTATCGGTCATGCGGCCGATCACTAGATCAAGGTCGCCGACATGCAGTTGCCCCAACAGATAAGCGCCGGGCCCGGTGGACACACTGACCACCAGGGCGTCATGACGCTCGTGCAGGCGCTTGAGGACCTCGGGCATGAGCTGGCTTTCGACCGTCGACAGGATGCCGACACGCACCTGTGGCGGCTCGTGCTCCTCGCTGCGCAGGGTGCTGACACCGTCGCGCAGGGCCTGCACGCAGGGCGCCGCATAGCGCATGAAACGGATGCCGGCCGGGGTCAGTTCGACGCCGTTCTTGTCCCGCTCGAACAGCCGGGTTTCGAGCAGCTCTTCGAGCTCCTTGAGGGTCTTCGAGATCGCCGGCTGGCTGATCGCCACGGCATCGGCGGCCTTGGCGAAGCTGCCCTGGCGCGCGATTTCGAGGAAACACAGCAAATGGCGGAATTTGATCCGGGTATCGAGGTTCATGGCGCGCATCGTAGCAGGAACAAAGCGCATTCACCCTGTGGCGAGGGGGCTTGCCCCCGAAAGATATCGGCCCGCTACAAAGGTGCCGCCGGACAAATCTTCGGGGGCAAGCCCCCTCGCTACAGGGTAACTTCCACGGCGTCACCCGCCAACCGCACTGCCCAAGTCGCCAGCGCCTGCTTCGGGTCTTCGACGCAGCACCCACTGACCAGGCTGAAATGCTGCTTGTACAACGGCGCCGCCACCACCAACTCGCCCTTGAGCAAGCCGACGATGCCGCGGCCGATCACGTTGGCCCCCGACTGCGGATCACGATTGGCCACCGCATAGATCGGCGGGCTTCGCTCCGGCAGATAGAACAGCGCCACCTGCTCGCCATTCAGCCAAGCCACCACCCCCGACTGCGCCACCAGATCACTCACGGCGCATATCCGCTGCCAACGTTGTTGCACCTGTACCTGAGCCATCACAGCACCTCCTCGGTCACGGCAATCAGCTGCACCATTGGCGCGGGCCGACGTTGCTCGCGCTCTTTGATGAATTGAATGTCCGGATCGCTGCGCTTGTCGTTGACGAAGGTGCGGAAGCGCTTGAGTTTCTCCGGGTCTTTCAAGGCATTCGCCCATTCGCATTCATAGCGATCCACCACCAGTTGCATCTGTGCTTCCAGTTCGGCACCCAACCCCAGGCTGTCGTCGATGACTACCTGTTTGAGAAACGCCAGGCCGCCCTCCAGGCTCTCGCGCCACACCGAAGTGCGTTGCAACTTGTCGGCGGTACGGATGTAGAACATCAAAAAGCGATCGATGTAGCGAATCAGCGTCGCGTCGTCCAGATCGGTGGCGAACAGCTCGGCATGCCGCGGACGCATGCCGCCGTTGCCGGCGATGTACAGATTCCAGCCCTTCTCGGTGGCGATCACGCCGACGTCCTTGCTCTGCGCTTCGGCGCATTCGCGGGTGCAGCCCGATACCGCGAACTTGAGCTTGTGCGGCGAACGCAGGCCCTTGTAGCGATCCTCGATCAGCAGCGCCATCTGCACGCTGTCCTGCACGCCATAGCGGCACCAGGTGCTACCCACGCAGGACTTCACCGTGCGCGTCGACTTGCCGTAGGCGTGGCCGGTCTCGAAGCCAGCGGCGATCAGTTCGCTCCAGATATCCGGCAGTTCGTGCAACTGCGCGCCGAACAGGTCGATGCGCTGGCCGCCGGTGATCTTGGTATAGAGGTCGTATTTTTTCGCCACCGCGCCGATGGCGATGAGCTTGTCCGGGGTGATTTCGCCACCCGGGATGCGCGGCACCACCGAGTAAGTGCCGTTCTTCTGCATGTTGGCCATGAAGGTGTCGTTGGTGTCCTGCAGCGGCACCAGCGACGGGTCCATGATCGGCCGGTTCCAGCACGAGGCCAGCACGTTGGCTACCGTGGGTTTGCAGATATCGCAGCCGACGTGGCCACGTCCATGCCTGGCGAGCATTTCATCGAAGCTGTGAATGCCCTCGACGCGAGCGAGGGCATAGAGCTCCTGGCGGGTGTAGGCGAAGTGTTCGCACAGGCTCTTGTCTACCGCCACGCCGCGGGCGATCAGCTCGTGCTCGAAGACCTGCTTGAGCAACGCCGCGCAGCCACCACAGCCGGTACAGGCCTTGGTCTGCGCCTTGAGCTGGGGCAACTCGGCGCAGCCGCTGTCGATGGCCGTGCAGATCGCGCCCTTGGTGACGTTGTGGCACGAGCAAATAGTGGCGGTATCCGGCAACGCATCGGCGCCCAGGCTCGGCGTGCCTTCGGACTGCGGCAGAATCAGACTGGCAGGATCTGCCGGCAGCTTGATGCCGTTCTGTACATACTGCAGCAAGGTGTCGTAGTAGCTGTTGTCGCCGACCAGCACGGCGCCGATGACCCGCTTGCCCTCGGCATCCACCACCAAGCGCCGGTAGCTGGCGTTGGCCTCGTCGATGAAGCGATAGCTCCTGGCCCCCGGCGTGGCGGCGTGGGCATCGCCGATGGAGCCGACGTCGACCCCCAGCAGCTTGAGCTTGGTGGACATGTCGGCACCGCCGAAGGTCGCCGCCGCCTCACCCGCCAAGGCACTGGCGACATTGCGCGCCATGCTGTAGCCCGGCGCGACCAGGCCGAAGACGCTGCCGTTCCAGGAGGCGCACTCACCGATGGCGAAGATCCGCGCATCGCTGCTGCGACAGTGCTCGTCGATCACCACGCCACCGCGCGCGGCGATCTCCAGGCCACTGTCGCGCCCCAGCGCATCCTGCGGGCGAATGCCGGCCGAGAAGACGATCAGGTCGGTCTCGAGAAACTCGCCACCGTCGAAATTCATCCGATAGCGATAGTCCTCACCCGCCGCCACCGACTGAGTGGCGCGGGAGGTGTGCACGCCGACGCCCAACGCCTCGATCTGCGCGCGCAAGGCAGCGCCGCCGTCGCTGTCGAGTTGCACCGGCATCAAGCGCGGCGCGAATTCCACCACATGAGCCTCCAGGCCCAGGGACTTCAAGGCATTCGCGGCCTCCAGACCGAGCAGGCCGCCCCCCACCACCACGCCACGGCGAGCGTTGGCCGCCGCCGCGCGAATGCTGTCCAGATCGTCCAAGGTGCGGTAGACCAGCCGGGCATTGCCCTCGGAGCCGCTGATCGGCGGCACGAAGGGATAGGAGCCGGTGGCCAGCACCAGCCGATCGTAGCCGTAGCGGCCGTGCGCGGTGACCACTTCACAGCGTTCGCGATCGATCTCGAGCACCGCTTCACTCAAATGCAGATGCACGCCGTGACGACCGTATAGATCGGCCTCGCCCAGCGCCAGCGCCTCGGCATCGGAGCCGCTGAAGTATTCGGACAGGTGCACGCGGTCGTAGGCGCGCTGACGCTCCTCGCCGAAGACCCGCACCTCGAAGCGATTCAGCGCCCCGCGCTCGATCAGTTGTTCGACGCAGTGGTGGCCGACCATGCCGTTACCGATGACGATCAGTCTTTCCCGCGGCTCGATGCTCATTGGCGCATTCATGGCGATTCCTCGGTAAAAAAAGGCAAAAAAAAAGACGCCTGGAGCCGTTAAGCTCCAGGCGCCTTTGCCTGGTATTCGATCTGGGTTGTGCACTCGCCGAAGGTGGTCGGCGGGTCAGTGAAGGATTAAAAGCAGCATCTGTGCCAGGTTTGCGATTGTTCATGTGCCGGGTGGGCTAAACCCCTCACAAACCGTGTTTATGTCCTGTGGTGAGGGGGTTGCTCCCGAAGGGCCGGGGGTGTTACACCGCGCGGGGTCAGTACTGGCCTCTCGGGGGCAAGCCCCCTCACTACAGGGTTGGCTTATGGTGATGTGGGCCCCTCATTACAGGGTGGATGTGGGCCAACGCGGTGCGTTGAGGTGCGCGATGCATCGTTTCAGTACACATCTCGCACGTAACGCCGGGTGCTGCTCAAATTCTGCACATATTGCTGCGCCTGCTCGGCGCTCATGCCGCCATGCTGGGCCACCACCTGCCGCAGCGCGGCGTCGACATCCCTGGCCATGGCGCTCGCATCTCCGCACACATAAAAGTGCCCACCCTCCTCCAGCCATTGCCACAACTGCGCGCCCTGTTCGAGCAGGCGTTGTTGCACATAGACCTTGGCTTCCTGATCGCGGGAAAACGCCGTGTCCAGGCGCTGCAGGTGACCATCGCGCTGCCATGCCAGCAGCTCGTCGCGGTAATAGAAGTCGCTGGCCTGACGCTGCTCGCCGAACAGCAGCCAATTCTTGCCCGGCGCGCCGATGGCCTGGCGTTCCTGCAAAAAGGCGCGGAACGGCGCCACGCCGGTGCCCGGGCCGACCATGACCATCGGTGCATGGGGGTCGGCAGGTACGCGAAAGTGCGCCGAGCGCTGGGTGAAGATCGGCACCAGCGCCTGCTGCGCGCGATCAGCCAGAAAACCCGAACACACGCCGCTGCGGGCGCGCTCGTTGCAGCGATAGCGCACGGTCGAAACGGTCAGGTGCACCTCGTGCGGGGTGACCTTGGGGCTCGAACTGATGGAGTACAGCCGCGGTTGCAGGGGCTTGAGCAAGCCGAGCAGTTGGGCGACGTCGAGCTCGACCGGGAACTCGTGGAGCAGATCCACCAGTTGCCGCCCCCAGAGCCACTCCTTGCGCCGGGTCTGGTGCTGGGGCGCCAGCAGTTCGGTGAGCAAGGCGCTGTTGCTTTGCTCGGCAACGGTGTGCAACCAGTCCGGGGTGATGCGGCAGATATCCAGATGCTTTTGCAAAGCCACAGCCAAGGGCATATCGCCCTGGTCCTTGAGGGTCACGGACTGGCCGCTGTCCAGGCGCAGGGTAGCGAGGAGGTCTTCGACCAGCGTCAGGCAGTTGCTGGGCCATACCCCCAGGGCGTCGCCGGCCTGGTAATCGAAGCCACTGTCGGTGAGGTCGAAGGCGACATGGCGGGTTTCCTTCTGCGTGCCGGGGCTGTTGAGCAGGTGGTTGTGCAGCAGACGGGCCTTGTAGGGGCGTCGTTTGCTGTAGAGGGGGGCTGGGGATGGTGGCGGCAGGGGGATTGTTCGGGGGCGAGCCCCCTCGCTACGGGTTAGATCAGTGGGTGCCACTGCGTCCGTGTGGCGAGCGAGCTTGCCCCCGAAATTGTCCGCCGTAGTGGCCAGCGCGGCTTGCACCGAGGCAAGCCAGGCGTTCGCCGATTCGTCGTAGTCAGGCTCGCATTCCACCCGCGCCAGCAGACGCTGGGCACCGAGGCTGTGCAGGCGTTCATCGAGCTTGCGACCGAAGCCACAGAACTGCTCGTAGCTGGAATCGCCCAGCGCCAGCACCGCGTAACGCCAATGGGAGCAATCGCCGGCCCCCTCGCCTTGCAGCGCCGTCCACCAGGCCGCGCCATTGTCCGGGGCGTCGCCGTCGCCAAACGTGCTGGCGATCAGCAACAGGCTGGCCGCATCGGCAAGCTCGCTCGGCGCCACTTCACCCATGGCGCCGCTGCGTACTCCATGGCCGGCGTCGCGCAATTGGCTGACGACCCGCTCGGCCAGCGCCTCGGCATTGCCCGTCTGCGACGCCCACAGCACCCAATGCGCGGCGGGCTCTGCAGGCAGCGCCGCAGCGGATTGCAGCGCCAGTGAGCCGGTACGCGAATACACCCCGGCCAGCAACCCGTTGAGCAGCAGCCGCCGCTGCGGCGCCAGCGGTGCAGTCTCGGGCAGGGTCGGCACTCCGGGCTGGCGTTGCCCAGCGTCGCTGTGCAGACCGAGCAGAAAGCCCTGCACATAGAGTTGCTCCTGATCATTCAACACGGGTGGCGCTAGCGCTTGCAGACCGAGCAGGCGCGCCAGGCTGTCTTCGACCATGGGTATCTCCTGGGGGCGGGCGGGGTGGTCCTGGCGAGCGGACGTCGTGATCAACGGCGAGCCGACGCGCTGCAGGGCTACCGCGGCGTATTTGAATTCCGGCTGCAACGACAGCGGGTCGACGGCATCGCTAGTGACTGCGTTGATCGCCCACTGCTCGCCGAACACATCGTTCCAATGGAACGGCGCGAAACAGTTGCCCGGGCGCACCCGCTCGGTGATACGCGCCGGCAGCCGCGCCAGGCCCCGGCGCGAACGCACCTCGACCTGATCGCCCTCGCCGATCGCCAGGGCCCGGGCATCGTCCGGATGCACCTCGACGAAAGGCCCGGGGTTGAGTTTGTTGAGGGTGGCGATCTTGCCGGTCTTGGTCAGGGTGTGCCATTGGTGCTGCACCCGCCCGGTGTTGAGCACCAGCGGGTAGGCGTCGTCCGGCAGCTCGGCGGGCGGCATGTGCGGGCGGGCGAAGAACTGCGCGCGGCCGGTGGCGGTGGCGAAACGCAGATCTGGAGAACCTTCCCTGTGGCGAAGGGGCTTGCTCCCGATGCGGTGTGTCAGCCCCACATATGACACTGACGGACCGCATCGGGGGCAAGCCCCCTCACCACAGAGATGATCATCGAGATAGCGAATCGGCGCCCGTGTGCCGCTACTGCCGGGAGCACAGGGCCATTGCTGCGGCGCCTCGCGCAAACGCGCATAGCTCGCCCCGCGCAGGTCGTAACCGGTCTGCGGATTCCACGCGCCCTTGATCTCTTCGAACACCTGCTCGGCGCTGCTGTAGCTGAAGGCCTCGGCATAGCCCATGGCGCAGGCGATGCGGGCGATGATCTGCCAGTCGGCCATGGCCTCGCCGGGGGCGTCGACGGCCTTGGGCATCAAGGTCAGGTTGCGCTCGGAATTGATCATCACGCCTTCGGCCTCGGCCCACAGTGCGCCGGGCAGCAGCACGTCGGCGTAGCGATTGGTCTCGGTGTCGAGGTAAGCATCCTGGGTGATCACCAGCTCGGCCTTGCGCAATGCATCGATGACCTGCTGACGATTGGCGACGCTGGCCACCGGGTTGGTGCAGATGATCCAGCAGGCCTTGATGCTGCCCGCGGCCATGGCCTCGAACATGGCCACGGTGCCGGCCCCCGCCTCACTGCGCAGATGGCCGGCGGGCAGGTGCCAGAGTTGCTCGACAAAGGCCCGATCGGCCGCCACCTGATTGGAGCGCTGGCCCGGCAGGCCCGGGCCCATGTAGCCCATCTCGCGGCCGCCCATGGCGTTGGGCTGGCCAGTAAGGGAAAACGGTCCGCTGCCCGGGCGGCAGATGGCACCGGTGGCCAGGTGCAGGTTGCACAGCGCGTTGGTGTTCCAGGTGCCGTGGGTGCTCTGGTTGAGGCCCATGGTCCAGCAGCTCATCCACTCACCGGCCTCGCCGATCCACTGCGCGGCGGTGCGGATATCGGCCTCGGCCAGCCCCGTGAGCGCGGCCACATGGGCGGGTGTGTAAGGCTGCACAAAGGCCGGCATGGCCTCCCAGCCATCGGTATGGCGCGCGATGAACTCGGCGTCGATGTGGCCATTCTCGATCAGCAGATGCAGCAGTCCGTTGAGCAACGCCAGGTCGCTGCCGGGCGCGATCTGCAGGAACAGGTCGGCCTTGTCGGCGGTGGCGCTGCGCCGCGGGTCGACGACGATCAGACGTGCCCCGGCCTTGCGCCGATCGAGCAGACGCATGAACAGAATCGGATGACAGTCGGCCATGTTGGCGCCGATGACGAAAAACAGTTCGGCATGATCGAAGTCATCGTACGAACCCGGCGGGCCATCGGCACCCAGCGACAGTTTGTAGCCGCTGCCGGCGCTGGCCATGCACAGCCGCGAGTTGGATTCGATATGACGGGTGCGCACAAAGCCCTTGGCGAGCTTGTTGGCCAGGTACTGGGCCTCCAGCGACATCTGCCCCGACACATACAGCGCCAGCGCGTCCGGGCCGTGCTCATCGACGATCGCCCGCAGGCGGCGCGCGGTGCCGGCGATGGCCTCATCGATGGCCACCTGCGCCGGCTCGCGCTGACGGTCGTGACGCACGAACGCCGACTCCATGCGCCCCGGCGCCGTGATGGCCTGGGCGCAGGTGCTGCCTTTGGTGCACAGGCGGCCGGCGTTGGTGGGGTGCAACTTGTCGCCGGCGACCTTGATCACGCGGTTGTCGGCCACGCTCATGACGATGCCGCAGCCGACACCGCAATAGGGACACACGCTGCGAACGCTGGTGCTGTTCATGGGTTCTCGCTCATCTGTGAAGCTGTGCGCAAAACAAAAAAGGCGCCGGTTGCCTACGCTCTATGAGCGGGGCAACACGGCGCCTTTGTCGTGTTCGGTTCGGGTTGTGGTGGTGATATGGATGACGATGATGCAAAGGTCGCGCCATGACTGGGCGGCGGGTGCCAGTACTGGGGCAGCAAGGCAACCACCGGATGCTCATCGCGATTCATGCCCCTCGACCCTGCACCCTGCCGGAGCACTGTAGCGAGGGGGCTTGCCCCCGAAAGATGCATCAGCCCACACACCTGTGCCTGATGCACCATTTTCGGGGGCAAGCCCCCTCGCTACAGGGGAGCGGTGCATGGGGGAGTCATACCGACGAGCTGCTGTTTGATCGATTCACGGATTCCGAGTCGCAAACATGCGGGCTAGAGCGGTTGCACTATTCATTGAGGAAAAAACGCCAAAAACAGCCCGTTTCTTCCCCCTATGTGCCGCGTTGACAGCCCTCAGACCCCGTCATAGGATGTCATACAGGTCCATTCATGCTGTTGCTTCTCGATGAAATGGATGCCGGGTTTGACACGGTCAATAACAATAAAAAGGAAGCCGCAATAATGACAATACAGGTCCCTCCCCAGCTGCAGCCCCACGTTGTGGTTCCGCAATCACGCCTTACCCGTTATCGATGGGTCATCTGCGCCCTGCTGTTCATCGCCATCGGCATCAACTACATCGATCGGCAGATGATCGGCATCCTCAAGCCCACCCTCGCCGCTGAACTCAAGTGGTCGGAAACCGACTACGCCAATATCGTTTTCTGGTTTCAGTGCGCCTACGCCATCGGCTTCCTGACGTTCGGGCGGATCATCGACAAGGTCGGCGTGCGCATCGGCTACGCCATGGCCTTCACCATCTGGACCGTCGCCAGCATCGGTCACGGCCTGGTGACTACCGTGACGCAGTTCGCCATGGCGCGTTTCGCCCTCGGGCTGGGCGAGTCGGGCAGCTTCCCATCCAGCCTCAAGGCCGTGTCGGAATGGTTTCCGCAGCGCGAACGGGCACTGGCCACCGGCGTGTTCAACGCCGGTACGGCCTTCGGTCCGATCGTCACCCCACTGCTGGTACCGGCCATCACCCTGGCCTGGGGCTGGCGCGCGGCGTTCATCTCCATCGGTATCGTCACCGCGTTCTGGTTGGTCGCCTGGCTGATCATGTACCGTCGCCCGGCGGAACACTCGAAAGTCAGCCCTGCGGAACTGGCCCACATCCAGTCCGACGACAGCGTCATTTCGGCAGGCGCGCCACCGGTCAAGATCTCCTGGTTCAAGCTGCTGGGCTTTCGTGAAACCTGGGCCTACGCGGCCGGCAAGTTCCTCACCGACCCGATCTGGTGGCTGTACCTGTTCTGGCTGCCGGACTTCCTCGGCAAGACCTACGGCCTGGACCTCAAGTCCTTCGGCCCGCCGCTGATCGCCGTGTACATCCTCGCCGACGTCGGCTCGGTGCTGGGCGGTTGGGGCTCGTCGAAGCAGATGAAGCTGGGCCGCTCGGCCAACCTGTCGCGCAAGACCACCATGCTCCTGTGCGCGCTGGCGGTTACCCCGATCGTGACCGCGCAATTCGTTTCCAGCCTGTGGCTGGTTGTCGGCATCATCGGCCTCGCCGCGGCGGCGCATCAGGCCTGGTCGGCCAACCTGATGACCTTGCCTTCCGATCTGTTCCCCAAAGAGGCAGTGGCTTCAGTGATCGGTATCGGCGGCATGGCCGGCGCCATGGGCGGTATGCTGATGACCACTTACAACGGCTACATCCTTGAAGTGTTCAAGTCGTACCAGCCGATCTTCATCGTCGCCGGCAGCATGTATCTGGTGGCGATCCTGGTGATTCACTTCCTCACCCCGCGGCTCACCCCGGTGGCGGTAGAGCGGATCAAAGCCAACGGATAACACCGCAACTCCTGTAGCGAGGGGGCTCGCCCCCGAAAAATGTATCAGCCCACGCACCTGTGCCTGATGCACCATTTTCGGGGGCAAGCCCCCTCGCTAGAGTTGATCTCCCTCATTCAGCCTCGTATCATCCCGCGTCAGGCGTGCTCTGCGCCTCCATCCGCGGAAAGGGCTGTGCCCAGGACCTGCTTCACCCTCATTCTCGCTACGACTCCCGACCTTAAAGCGGACAAGGTTCACTCAAGGAGCTCGTATGTCCGTACCGCGCATTTCTTCGCCCCACCATGGCCGCCTCAACCTCGAGCAGCTCAAGAAGCAAGCCCGGGAACTGCTGCGAGAACTTCACGCCGGCACCGCCACCGAGCATCAGGCCCAGCTCAAGCGCGCACCCGCGACCCTGACCGACGCCCAGTGGCTGATCGCCCGCGGCTGCGGTTTCGCCACCTGGCCCAAGCTCAAGGCCCATATCGACGCCATCGACTTTGCCGCCCGCCAGCCGGATTTCACCGCCAGTGACGAGGCCAACAGCTGCCACTGGCGCTGCGGCAACGATATCGAACACAGCCTGCGCCTGGCCGGCTTCAAGGGCCGCTTCCAGATGATGGCCGACCCGCTGTGCATGGGCCCGGTGCAGGCATTGCCGTTGGCGGCCTACCGTGCGCAACGCAGCCAGTACATCAGTCGGGTCTTCAAGCTGCCGCTGGCCGATGTGCAGCGGCGCACCGATGAGGAATACGACCGGCTGGCGCAATTGGGCGATGCGCCTGGGGTGCTGTGGTGCGAAGCCGATGCCTATGACCAGCTGTTTCTGGTGCGCGCCCTCGCCGGCCTCGAACGCTTGCCAGCGCGTCTGGAATTGGTGCAGACCAACGCCGTGCCCGGGGTGCAACGCTTCATCGGCATCGGCCAGCTGGCGCCCGACCTGTTGGCCTGGCTCTGGCCACAACGCCAGCCCGTCACCGATGAGGCCCTGGCGTTGGCGCGGCGCACCTGGGCCGCCTACTGCGCGGACTCACCGCTGACGCTGGCGGATATCGCCGCAGTCGAGCACCCCAGCCTGCGGTTGCTGGCACCGGCATTGCGCCGCCAGTTGCAAGAGCTGCCCAGCGTGCGCGATGGCCTGTCGCTGACCGAGCGCCTGGCCTTGCAGACCTTGCTCGAGGGCGGCGAAATGCCCTGCGGCCGCGTGTTCGCCGAGTTGATGGAAATACGTGAACCGCTGCCGTATCTGGGGGACATGATGTTCGATGTCATGATGCGACCACTGATCGAGGGCCCCGCGCCATTGATTAGCGAAAGTCAGCCCGAACTCCACTGGACGCGCCGGCCGTTGCGGTTGACCGCCCTGGGGCGACAGGTGCTGGCGGGTGAAGCCTACTGGCCGGATCATGCCGATACAGCGCGTTGGATCGGCGGCGTGTGCATCCAGCCTCGAAAGCCGCATTGGGCCATGGCGGACGATGGCCGGCCCGTCTGGCGGATTTGATATTCGCTGTATTCAAAGGCCTCTTCGCGGGCAAGCCCTGCTCCCACAGATGTACAGTGGGAGCAAGGCTTGCCCGCGAAAAGGGCCGGCAGGATCACCAACGCCTGGCGCGGTTGAATCCCCACCTGTAGCGAGGGGGCTTGCCCCCGACTGCCAAGTATCAGCCATGGAGATGTCAGGGGGGCGAGATTTTCGGGGGCAAGCCCCCTCGCTACAGGTACCATCCGGCGCAAGATTCGGATAGCGCAGCCGCTTACCTATCACCTAGGCTACACCCTCCAAAAACAACGGAATGTCCCCTCCATGAATGCCGCCAACTGCCTGCGCCTCATCGCCCTCGCCGCCATCTGGGGCGGTTCCTTTCTGTTCATGCGCATCGGCGCACCGGTGCTCGGGCCGGTGCTGCTGATCAGCGCGCGGGTCGGTTTGGGGGCGCTGTTCCTGTGGCTGGCCTCACGGCTCATGCGCAAGCCCCTGCACTTGCGCGAGCACTGGCGGCACTATCTGATCATCGGTTTTTTCAACTCGGCCCTGCCCTTCCTGCTGTTCGGCATCGCCGCACAAAGCCTGTCGGTCTCGCAGCTCTCGGTGCTCAACGCCACGGCGCCGATCTGGGGCGCGCTGATCGGCGCCGTCATGGAGCGTCGCGGCCTGTCCCTCAGGACCAGCGCCGGCCTGACCCTCGGCCTGATCGGCGTGGCCATGCTCATGGGCATCGATCCGCTGCAGGTCACGGCCCGGCAAACCAGCGCCAGCCTGCTGGCCATGGCCTGCGGCCTGGGCGCGGCCTTATGCTATGGCATCGCCACGCAGTACGCCAAGTCCGCGCGCAAGGTCGAACCCTTCGCCAACGCCCATGGCAGCATGTGGGCGGCGACCTTGCTGGTACTGCCGGCGGTGTCGGCCTTCCCCGCCTACAGCACGCCGAGCCTCACGGTATTGCTCGCCGTGCTGGCCTTGGGCGTGGTGTGCAGCGGCATCGCCTACCTGTTGTATTTCCGCCTGGTGGCCGAGGTCGGCGCCGCCTCCGCGCTGACCGTGACCTTTCTGATCCCAGTGTTCGGCATTCTGTGGGGGCATCTGTTCCTCGCCGAACCGCTGACCTGGCATACGGCCCTCGGGGCGCTGGTGGTGGTCATCGGCACCGCGCTGGTCACCGGCTTTTCACCGCGCACGCTGTGGGCCGCAAAGTCAGCGCCAGCCGCCCGCTGAGCACTGGACAAACGCCGGACAGAAACGCTAGCGTCCACCTCTTTGCCAAGAGGCCTGACCATGGACGCTATCGTCGATTACTCCGATTCCCGGCACCGCGCTGGCGTCATCGCGCTGTGGAACAACGTCTTCGATCACCCCACCGAGCACCGCCTGCCCAGCCGCTCGATCGACCTGAAACTGGCCCACCGGGATCGGCTATTCTTCGTCGCCATGGCGGGTGACCAGGTCATCGGCACGGTGATCGCCGGCTACGACGGCCATCGCGGTTGGCTGTACTCGGTCAGCGTCGATCCGGGGCACCGCCGCCAGGGCATCGGCGAAGCGCTGGTCCGCCATGCCGAAGCCGCACTGGCCGAACTCGGCTGCCTGAAGATCAACCTGCAAGTGGTCAACACCAACGCCGAGATCGTGCCGTTCTACGAGTCCCTGGGGTACAGCGTGGAGCACCATATCAGCATGGGCAAACGCCTGTACGAGCAGCTGGATTGACAGCGCGCGGTGCGCTGGACCACCGGCGCCAATAGGGCCCTCGACAGGTTATTACCACTGAAACATGTTTTAAGTTCGGTTCATCCAGCGGTCTATATAGTGGGCTTCCCCACCCCTGGATGGATCTGGAAAGCACATGACAGCACCTTCTTTTCGCTTCGCGCTGAAACCGGTTTCGACTTGCCTTCTGGCACTGTTCGCAGCGCATTCGGCCTTCGCCGCCGACTGGGTGGTTTCGTCGAACGACGGCAAGTACCAACGCGTTCAGGGCCAGGACACCTACCTTGCCAAGCCCACCCCGGACACCCTGACGGTGCTGGATGCCAGCGTGTTCCCGCCCAAGGTCAACCAGACGGTCGAGGTCGAAAACGGCATACAGGGTCCACCCCAGGCCGCCGCCATCAGCCCGAACGGTCAGTTGGCGCTGATCGCCGCGCCGACCCGTTATGACCAGGCGAACAAAAAGCTGTTGATGGACACCTTCCTGCAGGTGGTGGACCTGTCCGCCAAACCCGCCACCGTCACCCACCTCGAACTCGGCAGCCATCCCCAGGCCGTCGCCTTTGATCGCAGCGGCAAGTGGGGCCTGGTGACCTGTGTGGACGGCAGCGTGCGACCGCTGCGCATCGAAGGGCAGCAGGTGGCCTTGCTCGACCCTATCGAGATCAGCAGCAAACGCCTGGCCGGCGTGGTGTTCACCCACGATGGCCAGCACGCACTGGCGGCCCTGCGCGACGAACAAGGCGTCGCGGTGCTGGACCTCAAGGACGGCAAGTGGATCGACAGCGGCGACCGCGTCAGCACGGGCGTGGCCCCTTACACCCTCGATGCCTCCAGCGATGGCCACTGGGCCGTGGTCAGCAACGTCGGCCTTGCCGGCCTGGCTTACAAAGGGCGCCTGGCGGCAGATGTGGACAGCGTGACGCTGATCGACGTGTCCAAGACCCCGTTCCGTGCGGTGCAGCATCTCACCGTGCCCGCGACCCCCGAAGGCGTAGCGATCTCCCCGGATGGCAAATGGATCGCCGCGCAATCGATCGACGGCTCCAACCTCACCCCCGACAACCCCGGCGCCCGCCCCCATGGCACCCTGACCCTGTTCGCGATCAACAACGGCAAGGCGACGCAGGTGTCGCAAGTGGCGGATGGCGTAGCCTCCCAAGGCATCGTGTTCAGCGCCGACAGCAAGCACGTGATCGTCCAGTTCAACGTCGAGCACCAGTTGGGGCTGTATAGCATCCAAGGTCAGAAGCTGGTGGACAGCGGCAAGCGCATCCCCATTGCCGGCGGCCCGTCCTCGCTGCGCAGCACCCCACGCTAACCCCTGTAGCGAGGGGGGTTGCCCCCGAAAATGGCTTGGCTGGCGATTGCTGTCGGTTGGTCGTTTTTTCGGGGGCGAGCCCCCCCGCTACACTTGGGCGCTTTGCAGATCCTTCAGCAGCCCCGGCCCGCTCGGCTCCCAGCCCAGGTCGGCGCGGGTCTGGGTGCTGGTGGCCTTCAAGTCCTTGTCCACGAAGGTCGCCAACCAGCCAAAATGGTCGATAACCTTTTCCGGGGATAACGCCACCAACGGCACACCCAAGCGCTGCGCCACGGCCTGGGCAATGCTCTTGAAACTCACCTCGACCTCAGCCGATGCGTGATAACGCGCCCCCGGCCTGCCCTGCTCCAACACCAGGCGATACAAGCGCGCGGTATCCGTCACATGGGCCGCGGACCAGCTGTTCAGCCCCTCGCCCACATACGCCGAGACACCCGTGCGCTGGGCATGGTCGATGAGGTAGCTCACCAGCCCCTGCTTCACGGTGTCGTGGATCTGCGTCAGACGCATCACCATGACGTTCACTCCCCGCTGCGACAGCTCGCGCCCTGCCACCTCCGAAGCGACACGCGGATTGGGATGCTCGGGATCAAAGCAGTCCTCGACCGCCGCCTGCCCTGGCCCGGGTGAACCCGCTGCGGCCCCGGCGGTAATGATCAATGGCCGCTGCGAACCTTCCAGCGCCGAGCCCAGGGCGATGATCGCCCGATAGTCCTTCTGGCAGTTTTCGACGAAGTGCGAGAAGTCATGGTCGAACGCCGTGTGGATCACCGCATCGCAAGCCGCCGCCCCTCGTTGCAGACCAGGCAGATCTTCGAGATCGCCATACAGCGCCTCGGCGCCGATGGCCTTCAGCGCCTGAGCACCAGTGTCCGAGCGGGTCAGACCCAACACCTGATGGCCGGCGCCGATCAACTCGGCAGCGACCCTGGAACCGATAAAGCCTGTGGCACCTGTGAGAAATACGCGCATGATCCTGCTCCTTGGCGGTTGATAAGGCAGCAGCCTGCGCCTAGTCTCTATCCCGTAAAAGTAGAGACGTTATCAGGGTATAAGCACTAACAGGATCGCCATGCCGGATCAGCTCGCCAACTCCCTCGGAGTCTATCTCAAGGACTGCCGCAGCCGCCTTGACCCCGCCGCCTTCGGCCTGCCCGCCACGCGCCGGCGCACGCCCGGCCTGCGCCGCGAGGAGGTCGCCCAGCGCGCCAATATCAGCGCCACCTGGTACACCTGGCTCGAACAGGGCCGTGGCGGTGCGCCCTCCGCGCAAGTGCTCAACCGCATCGCCCAGAGCTTGCTGATGACCGAACCGGAGCGCGAGCACCTGTTCATGCTCGCCTTCGGTCACCCGCCCGAGGTGGTCTACAAAGCGCCGGAGGGTGTGACGCCGCGCCTCCAGCGCCTGCTCGACACGTTCGAATACAGCCCCGCCATCATCAAAACCGCGACCTGGGATGTGCTGGCCTGGAACCGCGCCGCGACGGTGGTACTTACCGATTACGGCAAGCTGCCGGTGGCGCAGCGCAATATTCTGCGGCTGATGTTCTCCAGTACGCATATACGCGCCAAACAGGACGACTGGGACGATGTCGCGCGCTTTGTGGTGGCGGCGTTCAGGGCGGATGCGGCAAGGGCCGGGGCGACGTCGGAGGTGAGCAAGCTGGTCGATGAGCTGTGCGCCGCCAGCGATCACTTCGCCCGGTTGTGGCGCGATAACGATGTGCGGGTGCATGGCGAGGGCAGCAAGAAGTTGCATCATCCGGTGTTGGGCTTGCTGGAGCTGGAGTATTCGGGGTTTGCGGTGGATGGGCGGCCGGATTTGGGGATGATTGTTTATAACCCGGTGTCGGTGGAGGATGCCTTGCGGATAAAGGCGTTACTCTGAGCCGCCCGACCTGAATGCATTACCGAGTCCGCCCGGCGGTCCTCCCAGGATTCGGTCAAGCATGCACACGGGCGTTGATCGCGCTGCCTATTATTGTCATGAATAAAAACATTAACAGAATGTAACACTCAGCAGTTGATCCTCTCAGGATCAAGTCCTGTCTGGATATCGGTACCCGATATAATGATTAACCCCTAGCCGATCGCAGCTGCACCAACTGAAACACTTTTTTACATCAGACATAAGCATTAACAAATGTCTGGCATCGACGCACCTGGGAAAGTGCTATCGTCGCGCGCTCCGAGCAACGCTCAAAGCCCATTACACATTTCCCCTCCTGGGGAAATCGAGTGTTACACAGGTCGTGTTGATGCCCACTCCAAAAATTTCCGTTATCCTTCCTACATACAACGTCGAACCCTATATCAAAGAAACGTTGACCTCCTTGGTCAATCAAGAATATCCGTTACTCGAAATAATCATTATCAATGATGGCTCTACCGACGGAACGCTTGACCTGATAAAGACCCACTTCGGCCACTGCCGTGAGTTGATTATTCATAGCCAAGTCAACCAGGGCGTGGGCGTAGCCAGGGCGAAAGGCCTTGAGCTCGCAACCGGCGATTATGTATTTTTCTGCGACCCAGATGACGTTGTCACTGAAGATTTATTCCAAGCGCTATTGACTCAAGTGACCGCCAACCCCGAGTTGGAGCTGTTTTATTTCTCCAAGCGGGCCTTTACGGACACCCCGCAAGGCCGTCAGTTTCTGCAACGTAACACCGCCGCCAGCAGAAGCGGGTGGTTCGACTATGGCAGAGATTTGCTCGAGGATTTGATTCTATCGCATCAGTACAACGCCGCAACTTGGCAGTACATATTCAAGAAAACTGTGAGTGAACGCTTTGAAGCACGGTTCGAAGGTCGCGCCCACGAAGACCACCTGTTCAGCATGAATATCTACTTGCACAGTAGAAAGACATACGCGACGGCACAGGACTGCTACCTGCAACGGATAAGGATTGGCTCACTTACGCGGAGCGTAAAAGACGAGGAGTATGTACTGACCAGCTATCGAGCTTTTCAGCAGACGCTGGCAGCACTCCAAGGACATATCCACACATTCAGCAAGCGTAAAGCGGTTGCGCTGACTTTCATGGAAAGTAACATTGAAGCTTTCCTTACTGCCTGCGTCAAAAACAATGTAAGACTACCAAGGGACATAACTCGACATACCCGCAAGGGCGTAGCGGACTGCAATATTTCCGCACACACCCGGGTAACACTGATCATCCCAAACATTGTCTTCAGTTGGAAGTCCATCAGGTACCGTATTCGAAAATGGAAAAGATCACTTCGTAGCAGAATGGCCTGACAGCTGAAGTGTGGGTGATGCCGCAGGTCAAAGGCCCGGCGTTACCGAATGACGGGGCGCTCGTTCGCGCCCTGCAGAGAATTACGGATCAATCCGAACGGCGCTGCATATGCAGCCAATCAACGATCTCACCCTGAGGCGCATAGCCGCTCACGGTGCCACACAGCACTTGCCGGACATGATCGTAGTTGTCGGCGTCCAATGCCGTGAGCAATTCGCTCAATCGGCCCTTGAGCACATCCCACGGGATGAAGTCCTCGCTGGCGCACATGATCATCGGGTGCCCGGTACCCTCGACGTTGTCGCCGATCAATAACTCTTCAAAGAGCTTCTCGCCAGGGCGCAGGCCGGTGAATTCGATCTCTATGTCGCCCTGGGGATTTCGCTCTGAGCGCACGCTCAGGCCGGACAGATGAATCATCTTTTCCGCCAGTTCGGCAATACGCACCGGCTCGCCCATGTCCAATACAAACACATCTCCCCCCGCCCCCATGGAACCAGCCTGAATAACCAACTGAGCGGCTTCCGGGATCGTCATGAAATAACGGGTGATCTGCGGATGGGTCACGGTAAGTGGCCCGCCCTTGCGAATCTGCGCGTGAAACAGCGGAATCACTGAACCGGAAGAGCCCAGCACGTTACCGAAGCGCACCATGGTGAATCGGGTTTTATTGACTCGGGATACTTTCGCGTTGTCACCGAACAGCACAGGGGCCACTTCACGGCTCAAGGCCTGCAGCACCATTTCGGAAATACGCTTGGTACTGCCCATGACATTGGTCGGGCGCACGGCCTTGTCGGTGGAAATCAATACGAAGTTCGCCACCCCAGCCCGTAATGCCGCTTGCGCGGTGTTGACCGTGCCGATGATGTTGTTACGCACGCCTTCGGCGATATTGTGTTCGACCATCGGCACGTGTTTGTAAGCAGCCGCGTGGTAGACCGTATCCACTTTCCAACTGCTCATGACCTCGAAGAGCTTGGCCTGGTCGCGGACCGTCCCGAGCGTTGGCAGCATCTTGGTAGTCCAACCCTTGCGCGCCAGACGCGCTTCCAACTCGGAGCTGATGGTGTACAGGTTGAATTCGCTGTGGTCGAGCATGATCAGCACAGAGGGCTGCAGCGCCAGAATCTGACGACAAAGCTCCGATCCGATCGAGCCCCCTGCCCCTGTCACCAACACGCATTTGCTGGTCACGCATTGGGCCAGAAGATCTGCCTGAGCGGGCACCGCGTCGCGGCCCAGCAAGTCGGCGATATCGACTTCCTGAATATCACTGACCTTGACTTGCCCGCTGGCCAGCGCGGCGAAATTGGGCACGCTGCGCACATGCAGAGGAAAGCCTTCGAGGTAGCTGAGAATTTCGCGTCGCCGGGAGCGGCTGGTGGCCGGCAGTGCCAGCAGGATCTCCTGGGCGCCCGTCAGGTCGATCATGCGCTGGATGTGCCGCGGGCTGAACACCTGCAAGCCGGAGATCACCCGATCGGCAATATTGGCATCGTCATCGATGAATGCCACGGGCCGCATATGGCGGCCCATTCGCAAGGCTGCGAGCAACTGGTTGCCGGCAACACCTGCTCCGTAGATCGCGACCTTGACGCCACTGTCGCGATCGGACGCAGGGGCGCGGTGGAAGGCGTTGAACCAATCGCCCATGAAGTACTGACGCATCGCCAACCGCAGCCCGCCAAGGATCACCATGCTCAACCACCAATAGTTGAAGATGATCGACCGTGGGATCATTGCCGTATGGTTGCTGTACCAGAACACTACAAGCGCGAGAATCAGCGACGACAGGCTCACCGCTTTGACGATCGCCACGAGCGCGTCATTGCCGAAATAGCGCATGACCGCACGGTACATGCCGAAGCGTATGAACAGCGGAATAGCGATGGTGGGCGCCGCAACGAACAGCCACGGATGATTGATCAAAGGCTGCAACGGCTGCTCTATCCCCAAACGGACGAGGAAGGACATCCACAGCGCGGCACAGACCAGAATGATATCTGCACATACCTGCAGAACACGCTTTACGCGACGTGGTAGCGCGAGTAACGCAGTGCTGAGTCTATTCATTCCATACCGAACCGGATTGCGTCATGCGTACCGACGCCAGCCACAGGGTAGCGGCGCCACGGGATGCTGCTGCCAGTATGATGGCCTGCTGGTGAATGATCATCCGTTGAACCTGTCAGTTCCCAAACATCACGCATTGAAGCACACGCGCTTTTTGTAAGCAGCAAAAACAGTGTTCAACCCGTACATTGTTCATGCGCTCCAAGTAAGTGGTCAGTTTTTTTCCAACTCACCGGAGTGATACTTAATAGCCATTAACAGCAAAGGGCCATAAGCCAGGAACAGTCCGCCCATTCCAGGCAGCCACTGCATGACCACGCCGATGGCCAAGGGCGATAGCCATAACAGGTTGATCAACGCCACCGCGACCGTAACCGTGAAGTGGCTGCCAAACTTGCGTGACGCATATTGATAACCGTGGCTGCGGTGCGCTTCATAAATTCGATCACCGCGTAGTAGACGGCGAAGCAAGGTAAATGTTGCATCGACGATAAAAACGCCTAAAAGAATCAGCCATCCCCAAAACAACTGGGGCGCCTGCCAGGCCGCCTGCAATGACAGTATTGCGAGCACGATACCGAGAAAGCCGCTCCCCGCGTCGCCCATGAAGATCTTTGCCGGCGGGAAGTTCCAGATCAAAAAACCGCTCACCACCGCAGCCAGCAATAATGGCGCGATAACCAGCGATGGCGCGCCGCTGACGAGGTACATCAGGCAGGCGCCAAGACAGGCTGTCACCGCCTCGACGCTGGCAATACCGTCGATCCCGTCCATGAAGTTGTAAAGATTAAGCAGCCACACCAGATAGAAGACGGCGAACACGTGCCCAGCCCAGCCCAGCGACAGCGTCAACCCGAACAGCTCGACGGGTGGCATTCCGCCCAGCCAGAAAAGCCCCCAAATTGCCGCACCGAAGTGGCCCAGCAATCTGAAGCGCGCAGGGATATGGCCGTGGTCGTCGAGAAAACCGATGGCGGCAATCAAGGTGCCCGCCCCGCAGCATCCAATAAAGAAGGCAGCATCCAGCCTGCCGAGCGCAAACAACACCAGCGCCCCGACCAAAAACGTCACTACGATTGCCATCCCGCCCCCTCGCGGCGTGGGCACCGTGTGGGAGCTGCGCGCGTTAGGAATATCCATGACGCTGCGTTTCAACGCATATTGCCGAACCCCGCCGGTCAACCCCCAGGACAGCAATGCGCCGATAATTACCAGCCCGAATATCATCACTTGGTCTTTTCCAGAAAGGCTTCGGCCGTCTTTTTCAACGCAGTGTCCAAGGACACCACCGGTGACCATCCGAGCAGGGTGCGCGTTTTAGTGATGTCGACCTGCAGTGATCCACACACGCGCTCCACCACCGCGCGCTTGCCGACCGCGGTACCGGCCAGATAAAGCAGCCATTGCGGCACCGGGAGTAAAACGGGTTTTTTGCCCAGATAAATACCCAGTCGCGCCAACAACGCGGGCGTGGACACATCTTCCCCATCGCTGACCAGAAAGGTCTGATGTGCCGCTGCTGGATGATCGACACAGCGCACCATCAGACTGACCAGGTTATCGACCGATACCAGACTGCGCAGGTTATCAACGGCGCCAAGCGGAAGAGGCACGCCCTTTGCCAACCAATGCATCATCGAGCGGAAATTGGCCCTCACCCCAGGGCCGTACACAAGAACGGGCCTGATGATTACCACTTCCATCCCGGACGCTGCAGCAAGCGCATGCAACTGCTGTTCTGCCTCCCATTTGGAGAGGCCATAAGGATCGCTGGGTGGCACGAAATCATCGGGCGTAAAGGCGCGGCCCGGCGCGGTGCTTTCGCCATTGACCTTGATGGAGCTCAAAAAGATAAACCGCTTTACCCCGGCGTCAGCGGCCTGCCGCGCCAGGTTCAAGGTGCCCTGCACATTCACCCGCCGAAATTCGGCCAGCGGATCTTCTGCCGCCTCGTCCATCACATGGACGCGGGCCGCGCAATGGATGACCACCTCCACCGGCGATGCCAATGCAGCCTGCCAGGGTGTCTGGCCATCCAGGGTATCGATCGGGACTTGAACAAGCCGGGGAGTGTCGGCAAGAGGAGTTCGGGTCGGTGCGACAACCGAAAACCGCTCCGTGACCAGTAGATGCTCGAGCAATGGCGCGCCGACGAAGCCAGAAGCACCTGTAATCAGAATCGAGCGATGACCGAGGGGGAGTGGAGGAACAGCCAAGAGCAGAACTCCGTCACGAAGAGGTTGCAGTGTGGTCTAGCAGATCGCGATAGAGCGCCGAGTACGCACTGGCCATTTCGCGCGAGGTGAAAGTTTGCTCATACCGCCTGCGCGCGCCTGCGCCCAAGCTGCCGGCCAAGGCGGGATCGTTCCACAAGGTGGTCATCGCCTGCGCCAATGCCACGGGATCGCGTGGCGCAACCTCAAGCCCGGTTTGCCCGGCGATGTTGATAAAGCTCATGCCGCTGCCGATATCACAGGAAATCATCGGCTTGGCATACATCGCCCCTTCCAGCAGAGAAATGCCGAAGGACTCCGAACGCAAATGCGAGGGGAACACGAATGCATGACACAGCGTGAGCAGCGCGGCTTTATCGGCGTCAGGCAAACCGCCGAGGAAGCGTACATTCTGCAGCTGCAATTGCTCGGCCTGAGCGCGCAACTCGAACTCCAGATGGCCACCGCCCAGGATGACGACGGGGTAGCCCGTGGCCTTGGCCGCGTCGAGAAGATAGTTCAGGCCCTTGTAGTAGCGTAAGGCGCCGACGAACAGGAAAAACTTTTCGCCTACCGTTTTACTCCAGTGCGCCAAGCGTTCTGGAGACGGCGTGGGATACGTGGACTCGTCCAGACCATAAGGGATGACCGACACTTTCTCGGAAAACCGCGACAACACAGGGCTGGTAGCGGCGTAATTCGGAGATGAGGCAACGATACGATCCACTCGCCCCAGAAACGCGTTCATCAGCGGCTGATAAAGCTGCAGCAGAACCTTCTGCTTGACGATATCGGAGTGATAACTCACTACCGTAGGCTTGCGAACCCCAGCGGCGAAATGGACGAGGTCCATGAACGGCCACGGAAAATGGTAATGGATGATGTCGGCCCGGGCGGCCAGGCGCTTGAAGTCCCGTATCGCAGAAATCGAAAACCCGGTGGAGGCAAGGTGAAAGTCCAGTTTCGAACGATGGGTCATATGTTGCCCGATGGGCTCGTTCGTCCCTGCGCCGCGAGGACTCAAGTACAGCACCTGAGACTCGACGCCATCTGCGGCACAGCCCTGCGCCAGCTGAAAAATGACCTGTTCGATACCGCCCATGGTCTCCGGGTAATAGGTCTTGAAGAAATGCAGCACCTTGATCATCGCGTCTCCAGCGTCTTGCGGTAGACCGCCAGCGTTTCTGCGGCGCAGCGATCCCAGGAAAATTGCGCAGCATGCGCGAGCCCAAGACCAACCGCAGATTCGCGCCAAGGCTCATCCTCGAGGCCGCGCAACAACAAGCGAGTCAAAGCCTCGACGTCGGAGGCCTCGCACATCAGCGCGGCATCGCCGGCGACTTCAGGCAGCGACGAGTTATTCGAGCAAACCACCGGGACCCCGGAACTCATGGCCTCCAGCACCGGCAGCCCGAAGCCCTCATAGAGCGATGGAAAGGTGAACAGACGCGCACCGGCAAATAGCAGCGGCAGATCCTCGCTCGGGACAAAGCCCAGATAACGAGCCCAGCCTTCTCGCGCCGCAGACGCCAGGCGCGCGTGGATACTTTCGTTTCGCCAGCCGTGATACCCGGTCAGAATCAGCGGCCAGCGGCGACGGACAGCCACGGGTAACCGTTCATAGGCATCCAGCAGCGCTTCGATATTCTTGCGCGGCTCGATGGTACCGACAAACAGCGAGTATCCCTGCGGCTCCAGCCCGTGGCGCGCCAATGCGGGTCGCAAGGCCTCGGCCGTGCGCGGATAGAACTCCGGCGAACTGGCCAGCGCAACCGTGTCGATCCGATCCAGCGGCCATGAAAAAAACTCCGCAAGCTCACGTCGCGTGTATTCGGAGTCGGTGATCAACCTGTCCGCACGCCGCAGCGTCTGGCGTAACTCTTTTTGCAGATAGCGGGCCAGTTGCGGTGCATGACAGTGCGACCAGGTGAACGGTGACAAGTCATGAAAGGTCGCAACGCGCGCGCCCTTGAACGGCGGCAGGTAGTAATTGGGGCTGTGGTACAGAAACGACTCATGGCCACTCAACGCCCGGGCCTTGAGCAAAGGCATGAGCAACCGGTAAGCCTCTACCGCCAGAAAGTTCTTCTGCACCGCACGCTTGAGGCCATAGCCGGTGCCCGATTCGTCCGCCGCGTTCGGCAGTGACGGCAGGAAACGCCGTCCGGCGAAAAACCGCAGGTCGGTGATCTCAGGGTTGGCCTGGAGCCGCAGCGCCAGCTCGTAGGTATAGCGACCAATGCCCGTCAGCGGAAAGCGGACGGGCTCAACGGAAAGGATGACTTTCATCTAGTCAGTCGCCAGCATCCACTCGAGCGTCTCGCGCAGGGGCGGCGTTTGCCAATCCCCCACCAGCGAGCGCAGCAAACTGTTGTCCCCGCACAACGTTTTGACTTCGTTGGCACGCACGAAGGCCGGGTTCACCTCGACACGAATGGACTGCCCGGAGATCTCGCTGCACATCGCGATGACTTCGCGCAGCGAGTGGGTCACACCCGAGCTGACGTTGACGGTCTGCCCCACAGGCTTGGCCTCGATCAGCCCGCGGTACGCGCTGACCAACGCGCGCACATCGCTGAAGTCGCGCCATACATCCAGGTTGCCCAACTCGATCACTTCAGCCTTGCGGCGAAAGTGCGAAACGATCTTGGGTAACAGAAAATTGTCCGCCTGCCCTACCCCGGTGTAATTGAACGGCCGGGTGATGACGATGGGCAGCCGGGGTTGCCACAACCGAGCCATGTGCTCCATGGCCAGCTTGCTGACGGCATAGTCATTGGCTGGGGCGGTCGTGCTGTTCTCGCTCAGCATGCCTTCGCAGGCGTTACCGTAAACGTTTGCACTGCTCGCCAGCAAGACGCATTCAGGCGTCTTGCCGGAAGCGGCGATCGCCTCCAGCAAATTCCGCGTACCGATCAGGTTGACCTGATAGAACGCATCAGCTACCCCATGCCCGACGAACGCCAAGGCAGCGAGGTGGACCACAACATCCGGCTGAAGCTCTGCCAGCAACGCACGCAGGCCCTGGGCATCGCCCAGGTCGATCTGATGGTACCCAGGGCCATCCGCAGGCTGGCTGCCCAGCCCTATGACTTCGTAACCATTGGCGGCGAGCTCTGCCGCCATATAGTGACCGGTGAAACCATGAATACCCGTAATCAGTGCACGTTTGCTGACATTAGCCATCAGAACGAAAATCCTTTCTCATTGCGGCTCAGGTCGGCCACGACCATCATCCGACACAGTTCTTCCAGAGAAGTTTTTGGCTCCCAGCCCAAAACTTCCTTGGCCTTGGCCGGGTCGCCGATCAGCAGATCGACTTCGGTAGGGCGGTAGAACTTCGGATTGACGGCAACCAGCACTTTACCGGTAGCGGCGCACAGACCCTGCTCGCCTTCAGCTTCGCCTTGCCATTTGATATCGATGTCCACGGCCTTGAACGCCATGGTCACGAAGTCGCGTACGGTTTCGGTGCGGTTGGTGGCGAGCACGAAGGTATCCGGCTCTTTGGCCTGCAGCATGCGCCACATGCCTTCGACGTATTCCTTGGCGAAGCCCCAGTCGCGCTTGGCGTCCATGTTGCCCAGTTCCAGCTTGTCCTGCAGGCCCAGCTTGATCTTGGCGACGGTGTCGGTGATCTTGCGGGTCACGAACTCACGGCCGCGCAGTGGCGATTCGTGGTTGAACAGGATGCCACTGGTGGCGAACAGACCGTAGGATTCGCGGTAGTTGATGGTCATCCAGTGGGCGTACAGCTTGGCCACGCCGTAAGGGCTGCGTGGGTAGAAAGGCGTGCTCTCGACCTGGGGGATGGCCTGGACCTTGCCGAACATCTCCGAGGTCGATGCTTGGTAGAAGCGGACTTTCGGGTTGACGATACGGATGGCTTCCAACAGGTTGACCGCGCCCAGACCGGTGATCTCGGCGGTGGTGATCGGCTGCTCGAAGGAAACGCCCACGAAGCTCTGTGCGGCGAGGTTGTAGACCTCGGTAGCCTCGGTGTTTTGCAGCAGGCGAATACTGGCCGACAGGTCGGTCAGGTCGTACTCGACCAAGTGCAGGTTGGGGTTGTTCTGGATTCCCAGCTCTTCGATGCGCCAGAAATTGACTGAGCTGGTACGGCGGTAGGTGCCATAGACGGTGTAGCCCTTTTCCAGCAACAGCTCCGCCAGATATGCCCCGTCTTGACCCGTGATACCAGTAACGATTGCTTTCATGTGAATTGACCTACTCCATTATGTTCCACAAGGGGCTTTGAAAATGTGCGCCGCGCAAAGCTGCGCATAGGAGCTGATGCGCGCGCATGACTGCACGGGAGTATACATCCAAGGACGCGCTGGCTCGACTGGCTATGACGCTTTTGGCTACGAAGGTGTGGTTTTCCCCGATATGTCTGGCCGAGCCCGTGAAAGGGGCGGCTCAGTGTCCCTCCTTGGCTCTGGCGAATGACTTCGCCCCCGGAGTGCCAGGACTGTCGATGCACATAGGCGAGAGAGGCGATCGTGTATACGCCGGAGCTACTGGCGAACGTAGGAATGTGCAAAAATGCGGGCAAGATCGCGATCTGGAAGGGTGACGTCTCCCTACCGGTCAATCCACTTCCGGCATTGGCAATCAAGCATCCTCAATGAAACTGATCATACAAATTCCCTGTTTTAATGAAGCGCAGACCCTCCCCATCGCGCTGGCAGCACTACCGCGCAAGGTCCCAGGATTCACCTCGGTTGAATGGCTGATCATTGATGATGGCAGTCAGGATGACACCGTTGAGGTTGCCAAGCGCAACGGTGTAGACCATGTGATTCGGCACCCCAGCAACAAGGGACTCGCGAGAGCCTTCATGAGCGGACTGGATGCATGCCTGCGACTGGGCGCCGACGTGATCGTGAATACCGACGCCGACAATCAATACAATGCAGACGACATACCGGTGCTTGTTGAGCCCATCCTCCAACACCGGGCGGAGTTGGTAGTCGGCGCCCGCCCTATCCACACCATCGAACACTTCTCGCCAGTAAAGAAACTGCTGCAGAAACTAGGCAGCTGGGTGGTCCGGGTCGCCAGCAAAACTGATATTCCCGATGCCCCCAGCGGATTTCGTGCCATCAGCCGATCGGCAGCGCAACGTCTGATGGTATTCAATGACTACACCTATACGCTCGAGACGATCATCCAGGCTGGCCAGAAAAACATGGCGATCACTTCCGTGCCGATTCGGGTGAACGAGGATCTGCGACCGTCCCGTCTGGTCAAAAGCATTCCCTCCTATATCAAGCGCAGCATCGTCACCATCATACGAATCTTTATTATCTATCGCCCTTTCACCTTCTTTGGATCCATCGGCGCCGTGCTGTTTGGAGTCGGCATGCTGATCGGACTGCGCTTCATGTGGTTCTATTTCAGCGGCGTGGGAGAAGGCCATGTGCAGTCGCTGATTCTGGCATCGGTGTTCCTCGGTATCGGTTTTCAAACGTTACTCGTCGCCTTCGTCGCAGACCTGCTGGCCGCCAATAGAAAACTGCTCGAAGACATACGCTTCAAGGTAGCCAGCGCAGCGCGCGACCATCACGATGAATCAGTCGGCACTGTCGATACGACTGCATCAGAGCCCTCCACGACGAATGTGAACAGCCTGTCATGAAAATCAAAACCTCCGGCGGAGCGGAAGAAGACGGCATAGTGACCGGCAATGCCTATGACAAATACGGGTCGAAAAACCCCATCGTCAAATGGATGATGAAAGGGTTCGAGTCATCCCTGTCCAACTTCGTGGCAAAGGCGGCGCCCCGATCCATCCATGAGATCGGCTGTGGCGAAGGTTATTGGGTGTTGGCCTGGACGGAGCAAGGACTGCACGCTCGAGGCTGTGACTTTTCCAAAACCGTTATCGAACTGGCACGAGAAAACTCAACTGCGCGTGGCTTAGCGCCTTCGATCTTTGAATCACGCAGCATCTACGATCTTGAAGCGACCAGGGACAGTGCTGACCTGATGGTGTGCTGCGAAGTACTCGAGCATCTGGAAGATCCCGAGGCCGGGTTACAAGCCCTGCAACGCGTGACCACTGGGCATTTGATCCTCAGCGTGCCTCGCGAGCCGTTATGGCGTGCGCTCAACTTTGCACGCGGCAAATACATCATGCAGCTTGGGAATACCCCGGGCCACCTTCAGCACTGGTCGAAGCAAAGCTTCATCGCGCTGGTTTCGAAGTATTTTGACGTCATCGAAACCAGTAGTCCCCTGCCTTGGACGATGCTGTTATGCCGTCCGCGGAATTGAGCCTCAAATCCAGTATTCGTCAAAAATTACACTGGCTGGGTAGCGCGTTCGCCCTCGTCGGCATCATTTTTGTCGTCATCCGGATGCGCACCTACTGGCTCGAACTCGACTTTTCGAAAGTCACGCTGCATGTCTGGCTGGCTATCGGCACCCTTGCAATTGTTTATGGTTTGGCCAATACCCTGCTCGCGTCGGCATGGCGGCATCTACTGATACACCTGGGGGTGCCTGTATCAAGGCAAGGGTCCATCAGGATCTACGGAATATCGCAACTCGCCAAATACCTTCCAGGCAATATTTTCCATCTGGCCGGACGGCAAGCCCTGGGCATGGCAGCCGGGTTACCTACCGGAGCTCTTGCCAAGTCGACGCTGTGGGAACTGGGGTTGATCGTAGTGACTGCGGCGCTGTTCAGTTCGCTGGTACTTCCAATGCTCCTGCCGGGTTTTTCGGTAATATTTTGCGCTCCCATATTGCTGGGGTCTGCCTGGATCTTCACCCAGGTGCTGCGCCAATTCGGTAGCCCGCAAACGGTAAAGGCATTTATTAACCAAGCGATTTTTCTCGCGATCTCTGCTGCGATATTCACCCTTCTGGTGGGCGTCATCTCCACGAACCAAGTCATTCCCGGGCAACTTTGGCCGACGATTGGCGGCGCCTACATCGTCGCCTGGCTTGTCGGTCTGGTCACTCCCGGAGCGCCTGCAGGAGTGGGGGTGCGCGAAATGATTTTGCTGTTACTACTTAAGGGGGCCGTACAAGAGGCCGACCTGCTCATGGCCATTCTTCTGGGCAGACTTGTAACAGTAACGGGCGACTTATTATTTTTTGTCTGCGCGTCGCTTCTCCAACCAAGAGCAACCCTCACGGATACAGACGATGTTTGAACGTAAGAAATGGACCCGCTGGGAGGTGCTGTTCGCCTTTCTGGCCATTGCTTTTGTACTCTTTATTCAGGAGGCAATCCCCTTCCTGATGATGCCGACACTTGGGCAGGCCGTCTGGTCGATGGGGTTTTCCGAGTCGCTTGCAAATGGATCCCTATTCAGCGTCTTCGCCCACAACTTCGGCATCCCCAAACCTGCCGCAATCGCTTTCGGACTTGCCGGCGCCTGGCCCGCAAGCCTTTTTATCAGGTTGGGCATGTCTGCCGCCGACGCTTATTCAAGCACCGCTGCACTGTGGTTAGGACTGGGATTCTTGTCAGCGTACAAGATTGCCTTCAGATTCGGAGCCGCGCGATCGATAGCGCTATTGGGCGCGGTAGCCTGGTCGACGATGCCCGTGATCTGGGCGCATGCGGGTTACAGCATGCTGTCTTGGGGTGTCGGCCTCCTGCCGTTCTACTTCCTGACAGCCTTGAAGCTGGTTCCATCTCGGCCTGAATCTGCCACCATCGCTCTATCGTCTGTCGCTTTGTACTTTATCGCAGCCATCATCGCCATATTCATGGATGGCTATACCTTCATGATGTTTGCGAGTGGGACCAGCATTCTTCTTCTTTACACCCTGATGACTCAGCCCGAACTGCGCAAATCATTGCTGCGGGTAATTATCCCGGTTCATATCGTCAGTTTCGGGGCGGCCTACGTCCTCTACAGCCTTTACATAGGAAAATCCGGCTTCGACACTCCACCCATCGATTTTTTCAGGGGATGGGGTGTCGATTTGACCTATATCACCGCGCCGACGCGAGGCGTGCAGTGGTTACCCGACTTTCTGGGCCTGAGCGTCAAGCGCACCGATGAAGTGCACTTCGGCGATGCATCTGTATGGACCACCACATTTTTCTTGCCGACATTGCTATTGGGCATCGCGGGATGGTGGCGCACTCGGTCCAGCATGAAGCGCTCATCCTGCTTCCTGTTGATCGCGATCTTTGGCATTTATATGGCCCTGGGACCTTCTCTGAAGGTTAATTCGGTAAAACCTGAATCCTTGCAATTAAGCCATCCCCAGCAACAAAGTGCATTGATGCCAGCCAGCCTCGCGTTAATGCCGACAGGAACGGCATGGATTTCGGAGAAATTACCCGGCTTCAACGTCATGCGTGCCTCCTACCGCTGGTCGGCCTTGGGCATTTTTGCACTGTGGGCACTGATGATGATGTGGGCCTCCCAGGCTGAAGGAAAATTTCAAAGGGCTTGGATGCCGGCATTGGCCGCACTGATCGTCATCAACCTTCCGAACGTACAAGGCCGGTGGGAGAATGGCACTGACTATCGACTTATGTTCAAACAGATCGACAATGATTTCGTAGCGAAACTGTCTGAGCACACCCACCCAGGGGAGAAGGCTTTGTTTCTACCTTGGGGCAACGACTTCATGGCTACCTATGCAGCACCCAAAATTGGCCTGCGTACTTACAATATAGGGGGCGACAAGAACCTCGCTGCGGCGCAGGCAGGCTGGCCACAGGAGCTCACTGGTCTGAGCGCAAACCTCGACGCCGACAGCGCGCAAGCAGCGGCGATGACGCTTATCAGTGGAACGGCCGACACCTTGGTCATACCTTACTTCAACATGCTTTGGGCTCCTCATATATGGCCTTGTCTGGCTCAAACGGCAGCACGACTCACTGAGGAGCAACAGCAGCAGCTTCGCGGGATTCCAGATTTTCGCTGCCCAACTGATAGCAGAAATACGCTGACGCCATTTATTGATGCACTAAAAAAACTAACCCCCGTAGAGGTTTCAGAAACAGACTTGTTCGCCGTGGCCAGATTGCGGCCTGAATTCATAGGTCAACGGGAAAAATCCGAAGCCTCTCTGCTCGAAAACACCCAGTACCCCATTGCAATCAGCCCAAAATTTGATGGGAGCACACTGATACTTCGCGAGGGCTGGTATGGGTTGGAAGCCAAATCCGTGTGGTCGCGCGCAATGGCCAAGATAATGCTCCCGATACCAAAGGACTGCGCAAGTAGCACGTGCAATGCGGTCCTCAGGTTCGTTGCATTCAACGCCAGCGAGGAACGGCCCCTTTCTATAACGTTTACAAGCGCGCAGCCATCATGGCGCTGGAGCGAACAAATACAGGTAAGCTCGGGAAATCCCACACAGGTGACGATCCCCTTCTCCCAGGCCACGGGCGCCCGAATAATTGCCATCTCCATCCCGCAGGCTACGTCTCCTCAAGCCTTGACCGGATCGCCCGACAACAGGGTTCTGGGTATCGCTCTACTACAAATCGATTTAAACAAGGAGTAGAGCTGAAGCTTGATGCAGCGTGCATCAAGGCCTGCAACCTCAGCCTTGTACGCCCCATCTGGCGTCCAAGGCTGACAATCAGCGGATATCGCCCCCGAAGACCGGCCACTTCGCCGGGGACAACCCTATGTAAAATCCATCTCGCAAAATCGAACACAAAAATCAGTATCGGGATGGTAAACTCCCGCTCCCGAAGAATCTTCAGAAGCACTCCAGGCCGGGCCCGCTGCACTGTATCGAGCCCTTTTTTCACCTAGCCTGGAAGCCTCGCACGCCCACGGCTTTCGTTATGTTCATCGCTCAGAAATATTTGAAACATTCCGCCGAGAGTAGCTTCTGCAGCCCTTCAGCATTTCGAATCCGGTAGCCTCATGGTTTCAGTAAAACTTCACAACGGGAAGACGTTCAGTTCCGAGCCGGGCACATCGCTGCTGGACAGCGCCAAAGCCGCGGGTATCACCCTGGAATACAGTTGCCGCACGGGCCGCTGCGGCGTGTGCAAAGCCGCCGTCCTGAGCGGTGAGACTGAAGCGCTGAAGGGCGAGACCTCGCTGACCGCCGAGGAACTTGCCGCCGGCATGATCCTCACCTGCTGCCGCCAGGCCATCAGCGATGTGGAGATCGACGCCGAAGACATCGGTGCGCTCGGCGACATCGTGGTCAAGACCCTGCCCTGCCGGATCGACACGGTTACCCGCCTGGCCGACAACGTGGTCGAAGTGATTCTGCGGGTTCCGCCCACCAGCAAGCTCCATTACCTGCCAGGCCAGTACCTGGACGTGATCGGCGAGGGTGGCCTGCGCCGCAGTTACTCCATCGCCAACGCCCCGCGCGCCGATGGCAAACTGGAATTGCAGATTCGCGAGGTCGAGCAAGGCTCGATGTCGAAATACTGGTTCGGCAGCGCCAAATCGAACGACCTGCTGCGCCTGGAGGGCCCGCTCGGCACCTTCTGCCTGCGCGACAAAGACGCCAGCACCCTGGTGTTCCTCGCCACTGGCACTGGCATCGCGCCCGTGAAGGCGATACTCGAGCAACTGCTGGGCAACCCGGAGCTCGGCGCAGGCAAGCAAATTCTCATTTATTGGGGCGGGCGCACGCCGGCCGATATCTATTGGGCACCCCGACTCGAAGGGCTGAACGCGACGTTCATTCCGGTGCTGTCACGGGCCAGCACCGACTGGCAAGGGCGCACCGGCTACATACAAGCCGCGTTGCTCGAAGACGGTATCGACCTTACCAAGGCAGTCGTCTACGCCTGTGGGTCGGAGGATATGATCCATTCGGCCCGTGAGGCACTCATAGTTGCCGGGTTGCCTGTCAAACACTTTTACTCAGATGCATTCGTGAGTTCGAACTAACAAGGAGCGGTTATGAAAGCAGTCATTTTGGCAGGTGGACTGGGGACTCGCTTGAGCGAAGAGACAGGCACTCGGCCCAAACCCATGGTCGAGATCGGCGGCAAGCCGATCCTGTGGCACATCATGAAGATGTACTCCTCCCACGGCATCAATGACTTCGTGATCTGCTGTGGCTACAAGGGCTACATGATCAAGGAGTACTTCGCCAACTACTTCCTGCACACGTCGGACATCACCTTCAACATGCGTGACAACAGCATGAAGGTCCACGACAAGCGTGCCGAAGACTGGAACGTGACGCTGGTGGATACCGGTGAAACCTCCATGACCGGCGGTCGCCTGCGCCGCGTGGCGGACTACGTTCGCGACGATGAAGCGTTCTGCTTCACCTATGGCGACGGCGTCGGCAGCATGGACATCCGCGCCACCATCGACTTCCACAAGCGCCACGGCAAGGCCGCGACACTGACCGCCACCTATCCGCCAGGCCGCTTCGGCGCGCTGGACATCGCCGATGGCCGCGTCCTCAATTTCAAGGAAAAGCCCAAAGGTGACGGCGCCATGATCAATGGCGGTTTCTTCGTGCTTTCGCCTCAGGTGCTGGACTACCTCAAGGACGACAGCACGGTATGGGAGCAGGACCCGCTGATGAAGCTGGCCGAAGATGGCCAACTGATGGCTTTCGAGCATCCAGGTTTCTGGCAGCCAATGGACACCCTGCACGACAAGACCCTGCTCGAGAAGTTGTGGCAGACTGGCGCCGCGCCTTGGAAATCCTGGAGCTGACATCGCTTATGAAAGCTTCCGTATCCCCTGCCTTCTGGCAGGGCAAGAAGGTATTCCTCACCGGCCACACCGGCTTCAAGGGCAGCTGGCTGGCCCTATGGCTGCAAGGCATGGGCGCGCAGGTCAAAGGCTATGCTCTCGCCCCGCCGACTACGCCTTCGCTGTTCGAGCAAGCGCAGGTCGAGCGTGGCATGACGTCGGAAATCGGTGACATCCGCGACCTGCAGGCCGTTACCGAGAGTATGGTGGCGTTCAACCCGGATATCCTGATCCATATGGCGGCTCAGCCGCTGGTCAGGCTTTCGTATCGAGAGCCGGTGGAAACCTACGCTACCAACGTGATGGGTACCGTTCACGTGCTGGAGGCCGCGCGCAAGTGCCCCGCCCTGCGCGCGATCGTCAACGTGACCACCGACAAATGCTACGAAAACCAGGAATGGGAATGGGGCTATCGTGAAAACGAACCCATGGGCGGCCACGACCCGTACAGCAACAGCAAGGGGTGTGTGGAGCTGGTCACCAGTGCCTATCGCAACTCCTTCTTCAATACAGAGCACGGCGCTGCCCTGGCTTCAGCGCGCGCCGGCAATGTCATCGGCGGTGGCGACTGGGCCGATGACCGGTTGATTCCGGATATTCTCCGTGCCGTGGAGCAGGGCAAGCCCGTTGTGGTACGCAACCCGCTTGCCACCCGCCCGTGGCAACACGTACTGGAGCCACTGAGCGGTTACCTTGTCCTCGCCCAGCACCTGTGGGAGCATGGTCATAAATTCGCGCAAGGCTGGAACTTCGGGCCTAAAGACGAAGACGCGCGCCCTGTCGAGTGGATACTCGACCATATGGTGCAGGCGTGGGGAGCGGGCGCCAGCTGGCAGCTCGACGAGAATCCACAGCCGCACGAAGCACGTTATTTGAAACTGGATATTTCCAAAGCCCGCGCTCACCTGAAATGGGAGCCGACCTGGGGCCTGGAAACCACCCTGACCCATATCGTCAACTGGCATCGCAGCTGGTTGCGCCATGACGATATGCACGCTCGTTGCGTGGACGAAATCAACAGCTACATGGCAGCCATGGCCTCTGGCGCCTAACCGATAATTAGCTTGAGCAGGAACTATTATGACCCCCGATATGATCCGTCAGGAAATCAGCCAGCTTGTAGAGCGCTACGCCCAGACTGCCCTGGCGGCCAAACCCTTTGTTGGGGGCGAAACCGTTATCCCTCCCTCGGGCAAGGTGATTGGCGCCCGTGAACTGCAGCTGATGGTCGAGGCCTCGCTGGACGGCTGGCTCACCACGGGCCGCTTCAACGCGGAATTCGAAAAGAAGCTGGCGGCGTTCATCGGCGTCAACTATTTGCTGACCGTCAACTCTGGTTCTTCGGCCAACCTGGTGGCTTTCAGCACCCTCACCTCGCCGAAGCTGGGCGACCGTGCGATCAAGAAAGGCGACGAAGTGATCGGCGTTGCCGCCGGCTTCCCGACCACCGTCAACCCGATCGTGCAGTTCGGCGCGATCCCGGTGTTCGTCGACGTCGACATGGCCACCCACAACATCAACGCAGACCTGATCGAAGCGGCCATTACGCCAAAGACCAAGGCGATCATGCTTGCTCACACCCTGGGCAACCCGTTCAACCTCGGCAAGGTCAAAGCCATCTGCGAGAAGTACAACCTGTGGCTGGTCGAAGACTGCTGCGACGCACTGGGCGCAACCTATGACGGCAAGATGGTCGGCACCTTTGGCGACATCGCCACGCTCAGCTTCTACCCCGCGCACCACATCACCATGGGTGAAGGCGGCGCGGTGTTCACTAACAACGCGCAACTGCGCCTGATCGCCGAATCGTTCCGTGACTGGGGCCGCGACTGCTACTGCGCACCTGGTTGCGACGACACCTGCGGCAACCGTTTCGGCCAGCAGTTCGGCAGCCTGCCTCAAGGTTACGATCACAAGTACGTGTATGCCCACCTCGGCTACAACTTGAAGATCTCCGACATGCAAGCCGCCTGCGGCCTGGCCCAGCTAGACCGCGCGCCCGAGTTCATCGAGACCCGCAAACGCAACTTCAAACTGTTGAAAGAACGCTTGGCCAGCCTCAGCGACTTCCTGGAAATCACCGAGCCTACGCCTAACAGCGACCCTTCGTGGTTCGGCTTCCCGGTCACCTTGAAAGAGAGCGCGGGCGTCAAGCGTGTCGACCTGCTGAAGTTCCTTGACCAGCACAAGATCGGCACCCGCTTGCTGTTCGCTGGCAACCTGACCCGCCAGCCTTACTTCCACGGCGTGGAATACCGCGTGGTGGGCGAGCTGACCAACACTGATCGCACCATGAACCAGACCTTCTGGCTGGGCGTGCAGCCGTCGCTGGGGCAGGAACATTTCGACTATGTCGGTGAAAAACTGGAAGAGTTCTTCGGGATCGGTTTCTAATTTATGAAAGCATCGGATGCAGTCGCAAAGGTTCTGGCGGACACCCAAGTCCTCTACGGTTTCGAGCTCATCGGGGGCATGATCGCCCATCTGGTGGACAGTATTAACTTGCTCGGCAAGACCAAGTTGGTGTCCATGCACCATGAGCAAGGGGCCGCCTTCGCTGCATCCGCTGTCGCACGTGCGACGAATCACAAGGTGATGGGCGTGGCGCTGGGCACCAGCGGCCCCGGTGCCACGAACCTGATCACCGGAATTGCCGATTGCTGGTTGGACAGCCACCCGTGTCTGTTTCTGACTGGCCAGGTCAATACCCATGAACTCAAAGGCGAGCGGGCCATCCGCCAGCAGGGTTTTCAGGAACTTGACAGCGTTGCCTTGGTAAGCAGCATCACCAAGTATGCTCACCAGGTCACTCACATCGAAGAGCTGATCCCGAGCCTCCTCAAAGCGATCACCATCGCCCGTGAGGGACGCCCAGGGCCTGTACTGCTGGACATCCCCATGGATATCCAACGCGCTGAAATCGATGATGCGGTACTGGATGAATTGTTGACCACCTGGGCCCGCGCTTCGACGCAAGCTCCGGTGCAAGATGCCTCGTACGACGACGTCTGGGCATTGCTGCAGAAAGCAGAAAAACCCTTGTTCCTTATTGGTGGCGGCGCAGTGAACATGCCTGGCTTCAGCCAATTTCTGAGCGAGGTCAAAAAACTCGGCATCCCCCACGTTGCCAGCCTCAAAGGTGCAGAAAAGCTAAGCGCCAGCGAGCACTACCTGGGCATGCTGGGCGCCTACGGCACTCGCGCAGCCAACCATGCCGTGCAGAACTGCGACCTGCTGGTGGTCTTTGGCAGCCGCATGGACGTGCGCCAGACCGGCGCCAAGACAGAAACCTTCGCAGCAAACGCGCACATCGTGCAGTTTGATCTGGACCCAGCTCAGTTGGATAACCGAGTCAAGGCACAGCAATCGATCAACGCCAACCTCGAAGCGGTATTCGCCTCCTTCATCGCAAACGCCTCCAAGTTGCCACCTTCCTCTGCGGCCTGGCGCGCGCAGCTGGCACAGGCGTTCGAACAATCGTTCCTGGACGAATACTCGGAGTGGAGCATCAGCCCATTCGAGTTGTTCAATACCCTAAACGCTCTGACTGCGGAGCGCGCGCTGGACTACGTTGTCGACGTGGGCAACAACCAGATGTGGGCTGCACACACATTGCGTCTGGGCCCGCGCCAGGCCATGCATCACTCCGGTGGCCTCGGCACGATGGGCTTCGCCATTCCCGCTGCCGTGGGTGCCTGCATCGCCGGCGACAAACCGGTTGTGGTCATTACCGGCGACGGTGGCGCTCAGCTCAACATTCAGGAACTGGACATCATTTCCCGCGAGCGCTTGCCTATCCTGACGATCGTGCTGAACAACCACTCGTTGGGCATGGTGCGCGGCTTCCAGGAAATGTATTTCGAGGGCCGCAACTCCTCGACTTATTGGGATGGCTATACCTCGCAGTTCCAGGCGCTAGGGGCCGCCTATGGCATTCACTCGTTGAGCGTAATCGGGCTGGAGGCCTTCAAGGCCGCAGTGGTCGAGTTCCTCGCCGACCGCAAGCCGATGCTTATCGAAGTATTGATGCCTGATGCGCGGGAATGCCGGCCGCGCCTGGAATTCGGCCGTCCCATCGACGAGCAGTCGCCGCTGCTGGAACTAGGCCAATGAGGCTGGCCATCCTTGGCGCGAGCAGCCATATCGCCAAGGACCTGATAGCCAACCTCGCCGAGCACACGGCTTACCAGTGCACACTGTTCGTGCGTACGCCCAAGGCCCTGGATACCAAGCTACGGGGAATAGCCGAGAGCAAGGGTTACGCCGTTCTCGACTACGCCGGTTTCGATGACAGCTGCCAGTTCGATGCGATCATCAACTTCGTAGGGGTCGGTGACCCGGCCAGGGCCGTGCAAATGGGCTCGTCTATCTTTACCGTCACCGAACAGTACGACAATCTGGCCTTGGCCTATCTGGCCAGCCACCCTGGGTGCCGATATATCTACCTGAGCAGCGGCGCTGCCTACGGCAGCAATTTTGCAACACCGATCACCGAGGCATCGGCCGCGGTCTTCCCCATCAATGCCCTGCAGCCCCAGCATTGGTACGGCGCCGCCAAATTCCAGGCCGAGTGCCGCCACCGTGCGCTACCGGATGCTGCGATCGTCGATGTGCGGGTGTTCAGCTACTTCAGCCATCGCCAGGCGCCCGAAGCGCGGTTTTTCCTCAGCGACATCCTGCGGACACTGCACGCCGGCACGGTGCTGGAAGTCGCGCCCGACGATATGCTCCGGGACTACCTCACCCCTGCCGACTTCATGCAGTTGATCGACCGCATACTGCAGGCCCCTGCGTGCAACGCCGCGGTGGACTGTTACAGCCTCGCGCCGGTCGGCAAGTTCGAGTTGCTGGCAGCGCTGGACGAGCAGTTTGGCCTGAAATTCACCGTGGCGGGCGACCGGGCCCGTGTCAACGCCACCGGTCCCAAGGCACATTACTATTCGCACAATCGCAAGGCCGAGCAGTTGTTCGGCTACGTGCCCGGCGACTCTTCGCTCAGTGGCCTGTTGCGTGAGACCAGGCAGGCCCTGCATGCAAGAAACTGAAAAAGGATTGCCGCGGCTGCGTGCACTGCTGAAAGTGAAACTGGTCCGGTTTCTGTTGGTGGGCATAATGAACGCGGTGTTCGGCTACGGTTGCTTTGCCGGATTTCTCTACCTTGGCCTGCATTACAGTGCGGCCCTGCTATTGGCCACAATCCTGGGCGTCATGTTCAACTTCAAGAGCACTGGGGCGTTGGTGTTCGGCTCGAAGAACAACAAGCTCATCTTTCGCTTCGTGGTCGGCTACGCCGTTGTCTATGGTGCCAACGTGGCAGGGATTGCGGCACTCGAATTAGTAGGCGTGAACCCCTATCTGGCCGGTATCGCTTTGATCGTGCCCATGGCCCTACTCTCATTTGTCATTAATAACAGGTATGTTTTCAATTATGCGTAAGCTCATCAGCATAGTGACACCTTGCTACAACGAAGAAGCCAACATTGATGAGCTTTATCAGCGCATCGTCGAGGTGATGTCCCGCCTTGACTACGATTACGAACATATCTTCATCGACAACTGCTCGACCGATAGCAGCATCGTCAAGTTGCGCGGCCTGGCAGCACAAGACAACCGCGTGAAACTCATTCTCAACGCCCGTAACTTCGGTCATATCCGCTCGCCCTACCATGCCCTGCTGCAGGCGCGAGGCGACGCCGCCGTACTGATCGCCTCCGACCTGCAAGATCCGCCCGAGATGATCGAAGAGTTCGTCAAGAAGTGGGAGGAAGGCTTCAAGACTGTCATGGCGGTAAAACCGGAAAGCGAAGAGTCCCGTTTGATGTTCATCGCACGCCGCGCTTACTACCGCTTCGTCACCCGGATCTCCGAAGTGCCCCTGGTGCAGAATGCTACCGGTGCCGGCCTGTTCGACCGCGCCGTGCTGGATATTCTGAAGAAGATCGACGACCCGTATCCGTACTTCCGTGGCCTGCTGTGTGAAATCGGCTTCCCGATCGCCACGGTGCCGTTCAAGCAGCCTCGACGCATGCGCGGCATCACCAAGAACAATTTCTACACCCTGTATGACATTGCCATGCTCGGCATTACCAACCACTCCAAGGTGCCGCTGCGGCTGATGGTGATGGGGGGCGCATTGCTCGCCGGGCTGAGTCTGTTGGCGGCACTTGGCTTTCTGGTGGCGAAGCTGGCGTTCTGGAACTCATTCCAGATGGGTATCGCGCCATTGCTTATTTCGCTGTTCTTCTTCAGCTCGGTGCAGATCCTGTTCCTGGGTATGCTCGGGGAATACTTGGGCTCGGTTCATACGAAGATTCGCAATATGCCGCTCGTGGTCGAACTCGAACGCGTAAATTTCGATTAAACAATCCGAGCACAAGACTTTGAATTCACAAAATCATATATCTGCGCCTGTTCCTTACAGAACAAGCGCATTCCTGACATGGCGGACCATCCTCGCCAATGACTGGAAGCTGATCCTCATTGGTGCACTTGCCTCATTGGTGCTCGCCAGCCTCATCATGAGCGGCTTTCCGGACGGTTTGACGCCTGACCTGTCGAGGCCCTACGCCTACGCGGGTGACGGTCTGTTCCACGCCTGGATGGCGCAGCGCGTCGCGGAAGGCTGGGTATTCGACAACGTGCGCAGCGGTTATCCGTTTGGCTCGAATTTCCTGGACTTCCCAGGCGCGGACGGCGGCGATCATTTATTGATCAAAATCTTTTCCCTTCTGGGCGGAGGCTGGCCCGCCGGCGTCAAACTGTTCTACCTCTTCGGCTTTCCAACCTGCTTCGTCGCCACCTACGTGGCCGCACGGGCGTTTGGCCTGAACCGCAGTTTTGCATTTGCGACGAGCGTTCTTTATACATTCGCGCCCTTCCACTTTCTGCGGTTACAGCACCTCTTTTACACGTGGTATTTTATCGCCCCGCTGTTTTTCTATCTGGGGCTGGATATATACCTTACACAAGGGCCGGCAAAGCCTGCAGGCATAAAAACCAAGCTTCGCGACCTGCTTGTCATGGTCGTAGGTATGCTGATTCTTGCCTCCTTCGGGGTGTATTACGCCTTGTTCGGGGTCATCATTCTGGCCTCGGCCGGGGTCTTGAGCGCCGTTAAAACGCGAAACGCCTATGGCGTGAGAAAAGCCGCGCTGCTGATTGGCGCAACCGTCTTCGCAGTGTTCATCAATATCGCGCCTAACATGATCGGCACCTATAAAAACGGTCCCAACCTTGAAGTTGCTCAACGCTCAGCTATTGAGTCCGAAACCTACGGGATGAAGATGATGCAGCTGTTGATGCCTCGCCCAGACCATCGGTCAGGGCGCTTGGCCGCGATCGCACAGCGTTATAACCAAGGAACTCCCTTGGTCAACGAAAACTCCACCTCGTCGCTCGGCGTGATCGGTGCTGCAGGTTTCATGCTGGCATTGCTCTATTTTCTCTTCGTTCCTGCTCGTACAGAGTCCGATGACAGGCTTCGCCTGCTGACCGTCACCACCTTCGTGCTGTTCCTGTTCGCGACCATAGGCGGGTTGGGATCACTGTTCGCAATGACCGTCTCAACCTCCATCAGGGCCTGGAACCGAGACAGCATTTTCATCGCCTGCGGTGCACTGCTTTTCCTCTTTACCGCCCTGCAGATCGTCTTGCAGAAGATAGGGCCGCGCTTTGCCAACTACTCAGCGGGCATCGCGGTTGTGCTTATGGTGGTGGGGCTGTTGGACCAAACCGCGTCGCCGTGCAAAAGCTGCACGGCCGCCCAAAATGCCTTGTTCGATAGCGACAAAGATTTTATCCAGTCCATCGAAAAAGCCGTTCCTGCGGGTGGCGCCATCTATCAGTTACCTTACATAGGCTTTCCTGAAGTGCCCATGTTGGAGCGCTTGATCAACTATCAGATGATGGTGGGTGTGTTGCACTCGAAGACGCTGCACTGGAGCTTCGGCGGCATGAAAGGTCGGCCAGGCGACTTGTTCTACCGGGCATTGGCGCAAGAACCGATGGCACGTCAGCTGGAGGTTATCCGCAAGCTTGGTTTCAACGGTATCTATATCGACCGCCGCGGCTACGCAGATAACGGCGCAGCAGTGATCCTGGAATTGTCGCAACTGTTGCAGCAGCAACCGTTGCTTCAGAGCAGCGACAAGGAAATGGTCTTTTTCAAGTTAGAGAATAGCGCGCATCCCGATCTTGCCGGCCTCTCTTTCAAGCAAATTCAGCGCGAATCGGGGTATTTCGGGGACGCTCTGGGCCCACGCTACAGCGCCACGCTGGCGAGCGGGATAGACTTTACCCGCAACGGCATGCCCGAGTTCATAAGCGACGCACAGGGCCTGTACGGCATCGAGCCGTGGGGACGCTGGTCATCCGGGAAAGCAGTGTTTGAATTCGCCACTGCACTGCCGCAGAAATTTACCCTCGTGCTGAAAGCCCAAGCCTACGCGGGCAATGCGCAGCAACCGACTCGGGTTCTGATAGGCAATCGCGAGTACAGCGTTCAGATCACTGCCGGGCTCACCGAAGTGCATCTGGATGTAGATCTCGAGGGTGCAGCTGCCGACCGCATCACCTTCATACCTCCCAAGCCCGTTTCACCAAGCCAGGTCTCCGGAAACACGGACAATCGGATTCTAGGGATTGGTTTCGTATCGATGCGGATCACTCAGTAACCAGCGAAAGGCCTGATCTTCTGACGTAGTACCCAAAGGGCGGCCACTGGCCGCCCTTTTTTACGCCCTCTCATCAGCGTGCTGCGCTATTCGCAGGCATTGGTTCAAGCAGCAGTAAAGTCCCCAGCGAGTTCTGAGCGCTGACCGGATATTTCGAGATGAGCTTAGCATCGTCCAAGAGCGCCAAGGTCTGCGAAGAAGGGGTTCCCACCCCCAGGTAGATGCATTTCACGGGGCCGTTCAACGCACCTGCCATTAGTGCATCCAAGTCGCTCTGGAGCAGTGTTTCGATCATTCCCGGCCCCGGGAGCGGTGAGGCGTTTTGCAACTCTGCGTGGTAGATAGCCTGCCGCCTGGCCAGTATCAAACAGTCTCGCCCTTTATAAGTCGAACGAAGAAACGCGAGTTCGTTAGCCACCACGGGATCTCTTGGCTCCTGAAAGTGTTCGAGTGTGTTGAAACCGGTTGACATCAGATTGGGGCTGGAAAAGGCCAACGTCACAGTACCCAAGCTGACGAAAACAAGAAATGGCAGTGCCAGCAAGCCTGAGAGCACCGAGGTCGAACGATTGCGTAATGAACGCAGGACCAGGTCCGTCAATATCGCACCGGCGATCAGCGCTGGCCACAGGACCATCATCAAGCAGTAGATATGCGAGCGCCCTTGATAGTATGTGAACAGGCCTAGCCCCATCAGTGCAGTACAGAAGAGCACATCGTAAATATGATGATTGACGTGCCGACGCCATGCTGACATTGCAGCAACCGCCGCTGCGGCATACACGATCAAGATGATTTGCCAAGGATGGAACGGCAGTGGCATCGGCAGCATCATGAAGCCCGCCCCGTAGAACAGCTTCTGGGATGCGAGCGCTTCCTGGATCTCGAGCGGCCCCCCTGCCTTGACTCTCAGCGCAATCATCAGGGCCGCGAAAGTCAGCGCCGCTACAGACGAGAATGCCAGCGACGGCAGCACGCTTTTCCATCTGACCTGAGTGAACCAGGGTTTGACCAGCAGGGTTGCGCCAATGGAAACCAGCACCGGTATCCCGGAATCGAAATTCCAGAATATCGCCACACCGGAAACGACACCCAGCACAGCCAGGCGTGCGCGCGTAGGGCTCAAGGAATAGCGAGCGAAAAGCAATAGCGCCAAGGCTGGGCAAATAAAGCGAATGGGGTAGTACTGTACGTAACGTTCCTGAGTAAATCCGTTGAGGTAAAGAAACAAACCAGTGGTCATCAGCAAGGACACAAAGGTCAAAGCCCTCAACAGGCTACTGCGCACATACATGTGAAGAATTGCAGCAATACAAAGGAGCCCGGTGAGCTGCAGCAGGATGAAAAAAGTGTTGATAGCGAGAATACTGATACCGAACAACTTGAAAATCGGTGCAATCAACTCCGGGAACAAACCATATTGAGATGGCAGATCAATGAGTAGAGTCTTTCCAGCGACGACCTGGGTCAAGGCATAAATAGCGGCGTCATAGCTCACCGACCACGCATTGGCGAGCGTAACCGAATCTCCGGAAACCAGCCGGTACGGTGCTATCTGGAAAATCAGCGCCGCCACGCTAGCCGCCACGACCGTCAAAGCCATGGACGAACGGCGTCTATGGCCGCCTTTCCAGGCTTGTAAAAGAACCAATGCGCAGAGCAGAAAAGACAATGCCATCATGGCCGTGCGGCCTATCCCTGCCACGCTAGGCGGGAAGAACAATACATTGATGAAGTCTGAAGCGATGAACGGGCCGACCAGCACGGCAAACAGCAACACGACCATGCCCCCTCGAAGCAATGGGCCGGGAGTCAAACCCCGCAGGAACTTCGCCGCCAGGACCAAGCCTATCGGGGAGAGCGCCGCCAGCAAAACGAACACTGCTCGCTCAACCGGCTCGGGGTTAAGCTGTGATGCTGTCTTGATACGCTCAGCCGCAAATACGGGAATGGGAGGATGACCTCCGATATGGAGGTATATCGCCAGAAAGGTGAGTGCAATGGCGGCAAATACCACGCAGATAACGAAGAAGACTAGGCCAGTCACCTGCCCCTGGACAACATCATGTTTTGCTTGCGTAACGGCGTTCCCGGTCATTGTCAGAGTGCCATGCTAGAGTTAAATCAATAAAAGGTTGAGTGACAGAATTATCGGCTTAACTTCAGTTTCGTACACGACCTGGAGACACAAAGCCCCCGAAGACTCTCGGCTTCGGGGGCTTTGTTCAGGCTGGGTATTTACAAGAAACCGGTCATGCCTTTAAGGCTTTGCCGTTTCAACTAAGTGCTCGATAACGTCAGTTTTCTCCAATGGCATGCGCTCTACACCAAACAAAGCCGCCTTAAGCTGCTCGGCACTCTGCTTCCAGGTCAACCAAGGCATCTGATCGGAAACGACAGTCACTCCCTCGCGGCTGTCCTTGATCCACTGCTGCACTGCATCGGCAAGATTCTCAGGGTTATCACCCTCGAAGAACGCCGCATGTTCACCCGCCACTTCGCGGAAAACCGGCAACGCCCGCGCCAGAATCGGCAACTTGTGCTGTGCGGCCTCGATCAGCGGCAAGCCGAAGCCCTCCCCTTCCGAGGCGGCCAGCAAGCACGACGAGGTGGCATACAGCGCCTCGAGGTATTCATCGCTGATGCCTTCCAGCCAGAACAGGTGTTTGTTCAGTTGCGGGTGTTTGCGCAGGCGTGCGGCCAGGTCATCGACCATCCAGCCCTGTTTGCCGACGAACACCAGATTCAGTTGCTCGCCCTCAGCCCACAGCAGTTCGAAGGCCGAGAGTGTCTGGGCATACCCCTTGCGCGGCTCGATGGTACCCACGGACAGGAACGTCGGGGCACTGCGCAGGCATTCGAGCACCTCGCTGGCGCCTTCCGGCATCCCGGTGGACGGCACCGACGAATTCAGGTCAGCCCCCAGGTGAAACCAGTCTGTTGCCAGATGCACGTGCGGCGCACGCGGAGCGCCATGCACGGCAACCCAATACTGCAGGTCATGGGCCACTGCCGCAGAGATGCACAGCGCCGCATCGGCCTGAGTAATCTCGTACAGCCACTCGGCGTGCGCATCCTTGGTGCCTGGCGGGAAGTGCCCCTCGAAGAGGATCGGGATCAGGTCATACACCACGAACGTCGTCTTCACGCCGCGCTCGCGCATACGGGAAAAGACCTTGGCCTTGCCGCCCTCGACGACATACGAACCCGAGAAGTCCAGCCCCAGGAATTGATCACCCGGCTGCATGTCCACGGGGTCGTCACGCAACCAGCCGGTGGGGCAACCCAATAGCGTAAGCGTGAAGTTGCGTGCATGGCGCCAGTGCCAGACACCCGTGGTATTGCAGAGGAAAACCGGCTCGAACAGATAGCCTTCGGGCGGGGATTCGATCAGTGCCAGCAGCAGCGCCCGTACGACGCGCTGAATACCGGTGCGCAAATCGACCCGTGCCACGGCGGAAACGTCTACATAGATACGTTTCAGGCCAATCGCCGGCGGTTGGTTGAGGGCGATGCTCTTGGAGGTCGCAAGAATATCGACTTGCGTTTCGTAATCGGCACTGACACTTGCCAGCGACGAGATGAATGCCTGGTACTGCCCGCGGTCGCGATAATGGCCTTCGATACGTTCCATATAGAGCCGCGCGCAATGCGCCGGAGCATGGTCGCTGTGCACATACGCGGCTGCCCGGTTGCCAAGCTCCTTGCAAACCTCGGGCTGGCCGCGCATTTTTTCCAGCGCCTCGCTCAGTTGCGCGTCACTGAACTGATCCGGCAGCTTGATCAAGACATCGTCAGGCAAGTCCGCCATGGCACCGTTGGCATTGACCACGGTACCGAGCCCGTAATTGAAGCAATCGAGTACCGCGGCGGAGGTTTCGCCGCGGGACAGCTCGCGCAACTGCACACCCACGTCGGCGGCCGCCAGGTACATCTCATAGGTGGCGGCGTCGGTCCAGCCGACGATGCTCACGCCTGAAGCTTCCCGGCGAGCCTTCAACTGCCGTTCGATTTCGAGGCCATATTCCGAGGCTTCGTTCTGGCCCACGAAGAACAGTTTGCACTTGCGGTCCCCGCGCAGCAGTGCAGAGCCTTCCCAGGCAGCAAGTAGCCGGTGGTTGAGCTTGGTCTTGCCCATGAAGCCGAAGCTGCAGACGACAAAATCATCATCACTCAAGCCCAGCGCTTTGCGGGCGCGAGCGCGGTCGGGCGCCGCCGCGGGTACACGCAGCAGCGGCACCATCGAGCAATTGGCCGCAGTACCATACCACTGGCGCGCCAACGCCAACGAATGGTCGGAATGAACGATCACACCCAGCGCTTTACTGAGCACCCCGAGGCTGCCCGGGTACCGGGATAGCGTGCTGTGCACGCCTTCGCGGTAGAACTCCGCCACCGCCTTGTAACCGTGCCCGTGGTAGAGCTCTTTTACCCATGCATCGGGTTTGACGCCATGGAACTGGCAATACCACTGCACATCGCTGAGATAGAAATCATGCAGCACAACGATGCCCGGGATCTCCTCGAGCAACTCGAACATGAAGGCATGCATCGGGTTGTTGCCCAGGTGGTAGATAACCCGCTCGTAGCGTGAGGCGTTTTGGCGGAACCATTCCACCGCGCGTACCTGGCAGTTGGCTAGCACCCATGGATCGGTTACTTCGGCATGGCCGGTCACCACATCGATATCGTAATAACGGCTGAGCTCGGGCAGCAGCTCGGCGCTGTAGCCCGCGATACCGCTTTTCTGAGGGGGAAGCGGCGATACATAGGCCAGTTTCTGCCGCAGCATTGGGCTGCTACGTGCCGGTGAAGCGACGTCCCGCTCCAGCAAGGCCAGCACCGTCAAGGCATCTTGCTGCAAAGCCTCTTCGGTAAAGCCGGCAACTTGGCTCGAAGCCAGTACGCCCACACGCTCAGCAGGGATGCCGAGCCGCTGGCTGACGTAGCCGACGTCCAACGTGGGCAGCAGCAAGACCTTGTCTGCATGGCTGATTTGCTGGAGCTGTTGCGCCTGATGAGTGCTCCGCGCCGCAGTCGCTGCACTTTCCGCGTCGTTCAACGCATCCAGCACTACGACTCTGCGAGTGGCCTGCGTCAGCGCACCCAGGGTGAAAATCGTTTCGCTGTCACTGCTGTCGAACGCATTCGACAGTAACAACAGGTCAGGTTTGAGATTTGCCAGGAAGTCTTCACGAATCAGCTCGGCCATCTTCGCGCGCCCCTCGTTCTCACGATGGCGGCGGCTGACCGGACCAGGGGCAGACCATACACGGATGTTTTCGCGCGGCAGCACGCCATGAAACTCCGACCGCAGGGCTTCGACAGTGCCTTCGAAAAGCCCGCTCATGGCCAGGATGACTTCGTGCTGACCTGCATTGAGGGCCAGGGCGCGTGCCAGGTTGGTGACGTAGCACGACGGCTCGGATTTACCGTAACGGGCTTGCGCTCCCTGCATGTCTACGACAATACGCATCAGCCTCGGTCCTTTTCATCAATAGCTTTTTTCAAATCGTGATAAATCTGCCGAGCTTCCACCGACAACCCATCCAGATGCTGAGGCACTGAATTGTCAGGCGTCAGGGCACCCAAGGCAGCGTCGGTCACCATCCCGTGATTATGCGCAGCGCCCTTGAGCGCCATATACAGACGCGGAGAACGCTTGAGTGCCTTGTTCAACCCTTGATGCAGCGCCGGTCGCGCGAGGACAAACCGAACCCCTGCCCCCAATACCCGACGAGGGGTATCTTTGAGCCCCCTCACAACCGCGCCAGGTGCAGTGCGAATCGTGTGCATGGACCAGCGCAACGGCGCGGTAAGGCGCCAGGATGTACTGCGGGTCAAGGCTTGAACGATGCTGTCGTCCGCGCAGCTTTTCAACCAGAACTCATGAGCCTTGGCCAAGGCTTCATCGCGCTGCTCGCGAGCCTTCTGCAACTCGGCTTCGGTATTGACCAGTTGTTCCTGCAACGTCGGCAGTCGAAACTTCTCGAACAGCTCATCGCGCTGCTCATTCACCTGCTGCAACTCGGCCTTGAATTGCAAGAACTGCTTCTGCAGTGCCGGCAGATGATACTTCTCGAAGGCTTCATCGCTTTGTTGGCGAACCTGCTGCAACTCGGCCTTGATATCGACCAGCTGTTCCTGAATTTCCGGCAGATGAAGTTTGTCGAATGCAGTCTGGACCCGCTGCTGCATCTGCTGCTCGTAACGCTGCGCCAGGCTTTCCAGGCTCACACCGTAGCCGCGGTCAAAGCACGCATCGAAGATAGCCAACTGTTCGGCGGTCGCGGCTTTCTGCGCAACGACTGCATAGTCCGGACTGGCGCCGCCCAAGACATCCATCAACGTCAGGTGTTGCGAATCCTGCAGAGTGGCATCCTCCTGCAAGCGCAGCACTTTGGTACGGGAAAAACCGGAGTACTCGGCGAGGAAGTTGAGCAAATCCAGTGGAACGGGTCGTTCGTGAGTCGGATCAAGGAAGAAACTGCTGGTGCCAACCACCAGGTTTTCCGCATTGGGCGTTTCCATGATCAACAGCCCTGCGGGCTTGAGCACGCGCAACGCTTCGCTCACCAGCGTCTGTACATCATGGAAGGGAATGTGCTCGACCAAATGGAACGCCGACACAACCACCTGGCTATTGTCTTCGAGGGCGGCCAGCGCCGACAGCGCGTCGCCATGCTCGGCGTTCAGATCAAGGGCTCGGCATGCGTCCAGCATACCGTCATCAAGATCGACGCCACGGGCGGAAAAACCTTGGGCCTGCAACAGCTCGAGCCATTCACCACGGCCGCAGCCCAAATCCAGCGCTGGACAGCTGGGATACAGTGTCTTTAGCGGGTTGGCAAACGGCAGATAGGCCTCAAGACGCTTCGAAATCAACTCACGGCTACCGCGATGCCGATCTTCAAACGCTCGGTAAAACGTCGTACTCATTTGTTCTCTTCCAATGTGGGCGGTAACCAGGCAAGGCCGACAAATTCTGATTTAGATACGTTGACCACATTGAACACAAGGGCCAGGTCCTTCCATTCGAAGTTGCACGCAATATGATTTTCTGTGGTGTGCAGGGCCACGGCGACTGAGTACGAACCCACGCCCAGATTGGCGTCGAAGCGAAAGCTGTATTGTATAGATTGGCCCGCCGCCAGCGATTCCAGTTGACGGCCCAGATGGTGGGTATTGGTGCCGTACACCGTTTGCCCCAGCCTATCCTTGAGCATATAGCCCGTGACCAGCTCGGGAATGTCGCTGTTGACCTGAATGTCGACCTTCAAGGTGACGGTTTCACCTACCTGTACATATTCGATCGGCTCACCTGCACTGTTGTGCAAGCTGACCGAACGAATAGTCGCTTCGCCCGTGCCAGAGGTAGTTTGGGCGCTGCCGTCGTCAAGCTGCGTGACTGTTACCGCGGAGTTTTCCTTGGCTGCGATTATGGCGTTGTAATAGTCCATGACCTCTTCAGGCGGGCCATCCTTGATGACCGTCCCGGACTCCAGCAAGATCGCGCGGTTGCACAGCCCCTGAATGGCACCCCGATCGTGAGACACGATAAGCAGGGTTGTGCCTTGTTGCTGGAACTCGCGAATCCTGTCGAAACTCTTGTGCTGGAAGTAACTGTCGCCCACCGACAATGCTTCATCGACTATCAGGATTTCTGGCCTGAAGGCCGTAGCCACAGCGAACGCGACACGCATCTGCATACCGCTGGAATAGGTACGCACAGACTCATCGAAATATTCGCCGATTTCCGCGAAGGCCTCGATCTCATCGATCACGGTGTCGAGTTGCTCGGTACTGAAGCCCATCAAGCCTGCGGCGTGGTAGACATTCTGCCGGCCGCTGAGCTCCGGATTGAAGCCCATGCCCAGTTCAAGGATGGCGGCGATGCGACCGTTGACCTGAATCGAGCCTTCAGAGGGCTGCAGGGTACCTGTGATCATTTTCAGCAAGGTCGACTTGCCTGCGCCGTTCTGGCCGACGATGCCGATCGCTTCGCCTGGCTGAATATCGAAGCTGATATGTTTGAGCACCCAATGCTCTTCACTCGGCGATACCGGCAGAAAAAACCACCTGGCGATACGTTGCCATTCCGATCTATAAGTCCGGTAGGCCTTACCGAGATTACTGACGCTCAGCAGGCTCATAACGCATCCACCATTTCAGGCGCGGCCCGACGAAAGAGAAACAGGCCGAGCAGCATCAGGACGATTGCCAATATGAATGCGGCGGCAAGATGTTCCATCGCCGGGGCAGTCCCATAGACGAGCACGCTTTGATAGGAGGTAACCAAGGGATACATCGGGTTGTAGATCAAGGCGCCGCGCAGTCCTTCAGGGATGATGTTGACCGAGTAGACGATGGGCGTGAACCAGAACAGCACCTGCAAGATGATCGGCACCACTTGGCCTATGTCCCTGAGGAACACGTTCAGCACCCCCAGTACCAGGCCAAGCCCGACCGCGAGTGCGGTCACCGCCAGCACCATGGGGATGAGCCAGAACATCTGCACGTTGGGTGCATGCCCCAGAATGGCGAAGACTCCCAGCACAGCGACGAACAGCAACAGGTTGTTGAGTAGGCACGAACCGACGACAATCACGGGAAGTGCAATGCGCGGAAAGCGCATTTTTTTCATGAGATTGCCATTCTCGATAAAAATCGTCAGGCAACGGGAGATGATTTCCGCGAACAGGTTCCAGGCCAGCATCCCGGCCATCAGGTACAGCGCGTAGGCGTATTTGTTGTCGATTCCAGGAAGTTTGGCGGCAAGGACATTCGACAGAATGAGGGCGTAGATTGCAACCTGAGTCAGCGGGTGGATGATCATCCAGAGCCCGCCCAGTCGGCTTCTGGCGAAGCGGGCAATAAACTCGTTCTTGATCGAGCTACCAATAAAGCTTCGGTACTGCCAAAGCCCTCTCAACATACCAAACATAATAACCCCTGAATCAAGCGCTCAATCCCAGCAACACGCTGAGACATCAACTCTTCACCGATCCAGATCTCGGAAATGCTCCTGATCACAACGGGAGATATTTCAAAAATACTGCAGCGGCTGAAGTTGTCTTCATTGCAAAAAACAATTCCCCAGTCATTGGCGAACGGCCGACGCGACCAGGCCCGTGTCGGCAGTCAATGCCGGTGGGCCAAGGCGAAAGCCACTGTGACTACTGCTCGACACGGCCGTAATTATCTTCAAAGCGAACGATATCGTCCTCTCCCAGATAATCACCGCTCTGCACCTCGATCAGCACCAGGTCGATGACGCCCGGATTCTGCAGCCGATGCCTGTGCCCCGCGCGAATGAAGGTCGACTCGTTGGTGTTCAGCATCAATTCCTGATCATCATTGATCACGATGGCCATGCCACTGACCACGATCCAGTGCTCGCTGCGATGATGGTGCATCTGCAGCGACAGCGAGGCTTTAGGCTTGACGACGATGCGCTTGATCTTGAAGCGGTCGCCCTCCTCCAGCGTGGTGTACGTGCCCCAAGGGCGGTGTACGGTGCGGTGGAGTTTGTGCAGGGTGTGGCCACCGGCTTTGAGCTGGCCAACGATGTGCTTGACGTCCTGGGCATGATCCTTGTGAGCGATCATCAGGGCGTCCGGGGTGTCGATCACCAACAGGTTCTCGACACCGACGAGTGCCGTGAGGCGATCTTCGCTATGCACGAAGTTATTGCGCGCACCGTGGGACAGCACTTCACCTTCGAAGCGGTTGCCCTCGGCGTCAGGCCCGGTAAGCTCGCTGACGGCGTTCCAGGAACCGATGTCGCTCCAGCCGATATCGCAAGGGACGGTGGCGACCCGCTGCGAGCGTTCCATCAAGGCGTAGTCGATAGAGATGTCCGGTACCTTGCCGAAGGCATCGGCGTCGACAGTCAGGCATCGGTGACCCGGCGCCTGAGTGAAGCGCGAGGCTTGTTTGGCGAATTGCGCAGCTTCGAGTACTTCAGGTGCGTATTTGGCGAACTCTTCAAGGACGACGCCGACCTGGAAGCAGAACATCCCCGAATTCCAGAAGTAGTTGCCCGCCGCGACATAGCCTTTGGCCGTCTGCAGATCAGGCTTTTCAACGAAACGCGTGACTTTCAGGCCGCCGGATTGCTCGATGGCGCTACCCGCTTCGATGTAGCCGAACCCGGTTTCCGGGTATTCGGGCTGAATGCCGAATGTCACGAGCCAGCCCTGGGAAGACAGCTTGACCGCGGTATCGACCGCTGCCGCAAAACGCGCTTCATTTTGAATCAGGTGGTCAGCCGCGAGCACTAGCATGTGCGCGCTGGCGCCATGGGTCTCTTGCAGTTGCAAGGCAGCCAAAGCGACCGCAGCGGCGGTGTTGCGGCCGAAGGGTTCGAGGATGAAGCCCTGGGCATGGCCGGCACGATTGACGACGCGGTATTCGTCTTCGGTCTTGAACAGCAGCTCGCGATTGGTGACGGTCAACACTTCCGAGACGCCTGGGAGGTTAGCCGCCCGCAGGAAGGTTTTCTGAATGAGATTCTGACCATCCGGCAGCGTCATGAACGGCTTGGGATGTGCCTCACGGGAGACGGGCCACAAACGGCTTCCCACGCCGCCAGACAAAATTACTGGGATCACATCCATATACATGAATCCTTAAAACCGAATGATATCAATTTGAAGTCAAGCTATGCGTCAGCACTGAACGGCTCAACACTGCCCGCCTAATATTCTTTGGTCGAGGGCCAATAGCCCTCCCGGCTCAACTGAGCGTTCATGTCGCAAATCGGGCTGCAAGGATATCAGAGAACAATTGTCCAAGCTTGCCCGGATCGCTTGGCGCAGGGCCACCTGAACCGCATCACGGGGCGAGAATCTCGGTCAACATCCGCGATACTCCGTCCTGCCAATGTGGCAGGTTCAGGGCGAACGCCTGTTGTAACTTGCGCGTATCCAGGCGCGAGTTCAAAGGTCTGAGGGCTGGCGTCGGATACCCCGTGGAGGGTATTCCCTCTATGCGTTCCACCGTCAATGGCAGCCCTTCCTGCCGGGCGCGGTCGATTACCCAGCGCGCATACAGGAGCCAGGAAGTTTCGCCGCCCGCGCTGAGGTGATAGGTGCCGGCGAGCGCAGGGTTTGCGAGCGTCCTGCAGAGCGCGTGTGCCGTGACATCAGCCAGCAGTTCCGCCCCGGTCGGAGCGCCGATCTGATCATCCACTACGCTGAGGGTCTGTCGCTCTTTTGCCAGGCGCAGCATGATTTTGGCGAAATTGTTCCCGCGCGCCCCGTACACCCAACTGGTGCGAAAGATCAGGTGGCGGCAGCCCGACGCGACGATCGCTTGCTCGCCCGCCCATTTGGAACTGCCGTAGAAATTGCAGGGGGCCGGTAGCGCTTGCTCCGTCCAGGGCACGCTGCCGGAACCGTCGAATACGTAGTCAGTGGAATAGTGAATCAACAAGGCACCTAGCGTGGCCGCTTCTTCGGCGATGATCCGTGGCGCGTGCGCGTTGATGCGCAGGGCGCTGTGCCGGTCAGTCTCGGCCTTGTCCACGGCGGTGTAGGCGGCGGCGTTGACGATGACCTGTGGATTCAGCTTGCTTATCGTCGCCCGCAGGCCATCGTGATCGGCGAGGTCGCCACAATGATCGGTGCTGTGTCGATCGAGGGCGATCAATTCGCCCAACGGGGAAAGAGAACGTTGCAGCTCCCAGCCAAGCTGGCCATTTTTTCCGAGAAGGAGGATCTTCATACAGCGTGGAAATTCTTCGAGAGAGTGATTTGGAGATGTCGGCAGCAGTGCCTGATCACGGGGCGGCCAATCGGTCGAGCATACACCAAGGCCGCGAGAACGCTCGCCTCCGAACGTCGCGTAACTGAGCCAAGGTGATATGGAGGGGATTTGAATGGGTGAAAGGGCAGGAAAATTCCGACATAATTACGCAGAAAAATCCTCATAAAACATTAGGTTATTGCGATGAGTTATGAACTTGAACACTGGCCTGCAGCAAAGATCAATTTGTTACAGGCCTATTCAATCAGATGGGTTAGTGACTAGCCGCCTCCCCACCAATCAACTCTTCAATCTCTTTCACCTTAGCGTCCACCAGCCCCTCATCCCCACGACTCTCCACATTCAGCCGCAGCAAAGGCTCGGTATTCGACCCCCGCAAGCTGAACCGCCACTCCTTGAACTCGACGCTGATCCCATCCGTACGATCCACATGCGGCTGCTGCGGCGTGTAATGCGCCAGAATCTTCTCGATCGAGCCTTTCACGTCATCGACCTTGTAGTTGATCTCGCCACTGCACGGAAACGCCTCGATCCGCTCGTCCACCAGCTGCGCCAGGGATTTACCGGTGACGCTCATCAACTCTGCCACCAGCAGCCATGGGATATTGCCGCTGTCGCAGTAGGCGAAATCGCGGAAGTAGTGGTGCGCGCTCATCTCGCCACCGTACACGGCGTCTTCGAGGCGCATGCGCTCCTTGATGAAGGCATGGCCAGTCTTGCTCTGAATGGCGACGCCACCAGCCGCCTCGACCTGTTCGATGGTGTTCCAGGTCAGGCGGGGGTCGTGGATGATCTTGCTGCCGGGGTGCTTTTTGAGCAGCATCTCGGCCAGCAGACCGACCAGGTAGTAACCTTCGATGAAGCGACCTTTGCCGTCGAAGAAGAAGCAACGGTCGAAGTCGCCATCCCAGGCAATGCCGATGTCGGCGCCGTTTTCCAGCAAGGCGTTGCGGGTCAGCTCGCGGTTTTCCGGCAGCAGCGGATTGGGTACGCCATTAGGGAAGTTGCCGTCGGGTTCGCCGTTGATGACGATGATGTCCAGCGGCAGCTTTTTCTTCAGCAACTCTAGGGTCGGGCCGACGGCGCCGTTACCGGGGTCGGCGAGGACCTTGAGCGGCTTGAGGGATTTGACATCGATGTAGGTGAGCAGGTGGTCGATGTAGGCGGTCTTGTCGAAGGCTTCGATGACCTTGCCTGGGGCCGCGGCCTTGTCAGCGAAATCGCCCGCTTCGACGCGGGTGCGGATGGCTTCCAGGCCGGTGTCGCCGCTGATCGGCTTGGAGTGCTCGCGCACCAGCTTCATGCCGTTGTAGCCCTTGGGGTTGTGGCTGGCGGTGATCATGATGCCGCCGTCGGCTTTGAGGTGGCTGGTGCCGAAGTAGACTTCTTCGGTGCCGCACAGGCCCAGATCAAGGACATCGGCGCCGGCTTCGGTCAGGCCCTTGATGAGGGCGGCGGCAAGGCCAGGGCTTTCGAGGCGCATGTCACGGCCGACCACGTAGGATTTGCCGTGCAACTCGGAGACCAACGCCCGACCGATGCGGTAAGCGATGTCGTCGTTAAGATCGGCCGGGACCTGGCCGCGAATGTCATAGGCCTTGAAGCAACGGGTCTGTATAGGGGAATTCATGGCGTTCACTCGCTCTGTGGCCGAAATTTCAGGTAGGGACATCCCTCGACGGATAGCGCCGGTCGCGCGCTTGCAGGAAGCGTAACGGATCGGGGTGACGATCGTGATTTTGCGGGCGCCGGGGATGTGACCGCGAAAATGATAATCGGTGCGTTGATGGAGAGGGAATTTTTTAGGTGGATGCGTCTGGGGTGGGGATTGCGGGGTGTCAGTGGGGACTAGGGGGAGCAAGCCCCCTCACCACAGGGCTGGATGCCATGCAGGGATAAGGGCGTGCAGCATCGCATCGGAAAACGTGTACCGTTTGCCGAGTAGGGCCTGGCCCCAGAAGTCAGGTGGGAGTAGCAGCCTGAAGGCGTTGACGCTTGAGTTCACGCCGAAACTTGCGCTTGCTGCGATGGGCCACATAAGTGCCGATCAATGGACCGATGATCAAGCCAAGCAAAAAAGCCAATATGACGATGACCGAAACCGGCAACTGCGGGCCAGCCCAGCCGAGAAAGGCCAAAGCTACCGCCTGCTGGTTCTCCAGCACGAACAGAAGGGTCACTGCGACAACGACCAGCACGATGAGTACCAGCAGCAGTTTTTTGAAGTTGCGCACATCTCTCTCCTCAGTGATGAGGCGTGAAGAAATCGCGCTTATGCGTGCTCTTCATCCTCGTTGACGCGATCGCGGAGCTCCTTGCCCGGCTTGAAATGTGGAACGAACTTGCCATCGAGGCTGACCGACTGGCCAGTCTTGGGGTTACGCCCCACTCGCGGCGCGCGGTAATGCAGCGAAAAGCTGCCGAAGCCGCGAATCTCGATCCGGTCACCGGTGGCCAGGCACTGGGACATCTGTTCAAGCATGGTCTTGATGGCCAACTCCACATCCTTGGATGAGAGTAGACCTTGATGGGTGACAATACGTTCGATCAGTTCCGACTTCGTCATATTTTTCCCTTCTGTATCAAGCAGCTAGATAACCGCTGTGAAGGTTTTAGCATGACCCGACTGATTTGAACAGCCTGCGTCTTGACTTCTGTAAAAAAGTTTTGGTGACCCAGAGTTTTTTTGCAGGAATATGGCAGGTCGTGGGTCGTTTTTATCGCCAGTGCACTACGGCGGGGCTACCAAGTGCACGATTTTGGTGGGATTTTTTTCAATAACGACGCGTCAGGCGGCGCCGTATTCGATGGTGATGACGTTGCCCGTGGCGACTTCAATGGCGCTGAGGCGACCGTCTGGCCACGAGCAGCCGGTGTCCAGGTAAACCACGTTGCCAAGACTCGTCGGCGCCTGCACGCTGGTATGGCCGACGTAAACGGTATCGACACCGGTGATCGGCGTCTTGTCGCGGTTATTGATGCGAGTCCGCGAATAGAGAACCTGGCGCTGGGTCAGTTGCTGGACGTCGCCGCCCTGCTCGCCCGCCAGGTTCATGAGAATTTCTTCCCAGTGATGCTGGCCCGGGAGCAAAGGCGGCTCGGCATGGACGACGCCAAAACGGCCTTGCGGGGTTTGTACATCGAGCGCGAAAGGCAACTGTTGGAGACGCTCGGCAATGGCCTGTCGCAATTCAACTGCTGCGTCGTGATACCAGGCGCCGCCATTGTTACGGTGCTTTTCCACTGAGCCGGTACCCAGGTCGTGGTCGAGGATCATCTGCTCGTGGTTGCCGCGTACCGAATAAAACCATGAGTGCTCGAGCCACTGCAGCACTTGATGAGACGCCGGGCCGCGATCGACCAGGTCACCAACTGCCAACAACCGATCCGCAGCGGTATCGAAATCGACGGTACGCATGAACGCCTCGAGCAGCTCGAAATGACCGTGTACGTCGCCGACGACGAAGTCGCGGCCGAAAACGTTTGGCGCCAGGCGCAGGCAGGTGGCAGGGTCAGTGCAAGAGGTCATAATGCGGCCGCTTTACTCGAGTGGAAGGTGATCATGCACGCCGCGAGGCGTCTGGGTGGCGGAATTCAGTCACATTGACTCCGCACTCAGCCTTGCATGCATTCAGCTTGCCAACACTTGGACTTTCGACGCTTGCTGACCGTCAGGACCGGCCTCTATCTCGAAAGTAACCCGTTGACCTCCGCTAAGGGTCTTGTATCCGTCGCCTTGAATGGCTTGAGCGCGCACGAAGATATCGAGACCGCCATCCTGCTGGATGAACCCATAGCCGGTCTCTGCGCGGAACCATTTGACGGTGCCCGTGGCTTTCATCCTGTTGCCCCCCCGGAACGCTCTAGCCCAAGGTTCATGAAAGACAACGCAGATGGGACCGTCAATAGTGGCACTGACTGGCGGTCAAGCATTCAGCCACTTGTAGCGGGGGGGCTTGCCCCCCGAAAACCTTCCCCACTGAAATATTCATGTGAGGCGGATTTTTTCGGGGGCAAGCCCCCCCGCTACAGGGATCAGGTATCGGTGGGGAGTTTGCAAGCGATCACCAACGTGCGGCTGTATCGACCCGGGCTGAAGCCGAGGAAGCTGTCTTCGTCTTCTTCCTTCACGTCAGTGGTCTTGGAAATGGTTTTGTAGCCATGGGTGCTGCAAACGCTCTCAGCCTTGCTGTAGCACGAATCCCAGTTGGTGGTCATGCCGGAGCAATTGATAACGAAGCCACGTACGTTGCCCATCGAATGGGCCTTGACCGATGCCGTGCTGCAACCTGAGAGCGTAGAGAGCGCCGTCAGGGCAATGAGCATGGGAACTGCAATCTTCATGTTGCTTGCCTTATACCGAGTACACGAACCTTCGAAAGAAGCTTTGACATTAATTGATGCAGGTTCTCATTAATGGTGTAAAAAAAATGCGAAAAAAAAAGGGGCGACCGAAGTCGCCCCTTTTTTGAATGGTCAATCAGAACTTAGTTCTGTTTTTCCATTTGAGCACGCAGCAGGTCACCCAGAGTGGTTGGGCCTGCGGCGATGTCCGAAGCAGCTGGCTTGTCGCGCAGGCTTTGGATTGCTTCTTTCTCGTCTTCAACGTCTTTCGACTTGACCGACAGCTGGATCACGCGCGACTTGCGGTCGACGGAGATGATCTTGGCTTCTACTTCTTCGCCTTCTTTCAGGACGTTACGCGCGTCTTCAACGCGGTCACGGCTGATTTCGGAAGCTTTCAGAGTAGCTTCGATGTCGTCGGCCAGGGTGATGATAGCGCCCTTGGCGTCAACTTCTTTGACGATACCTTTGACGATAGCGCCTTTGTCGTTGACAGCAACATAGTTGGAGAACGGATCGTCTTCCAGTTGCTTGATACCCAGGGAGATACGCTCACGCTCTGGATCTACCGACAGGATGACGGTGTCAAGCTCGTCGCCCTTCTTGAAACGACGTACGGCTTCTTCGCCCACTTCGTTCCAGGAGATGTCGGACAGGTGAACCAGACCGTCGATGCCGCCGTCCAGACCAATGAAGATACCGAAATCGGTGATCGACTTGATGGTGCCGGAGATCTTGTCGCCCTTGTTGAACTGGCCAGAGAAGTCTTCCCATGGGTTCGACTTGCACTGCTTGATGCCCAGGGAGATACGACGACGCTCTTCGTCGATGTCCAGAACCATGACTTCCACTTCGTCGCCGACTTGTACGACTTTCGAAGGGTGGATGTTCTTGTTGGTCCAGTCCATTTCGGAAACGTGTACCAGACCTTCAACGCCTTCTTCCAGCTCAGCGAAGCAGCCGTAGTCGGTCAGGTTGGTAACACGGGCCATTACGCGAGTGCTTTCTGGGTAACGGGCTTTGATAGCGACCCATGGATCTTCGCCCAGTTGCTTCAGGCCCAGGGATACGCGGTTACGCTCGCGATCGTACTTCAGAACCTTGACATCGATCTCGTCGCCAACGTTGACGATTTCCGATGGGTGCTTGATACGCTTCCAGGCCATGTCGGTGATGTGCAGCAGGCCATCGACGCCACCCAGATCGACGAATGCGCCGTAATCGGTGAGGTTCTTGACGATACCTTTGACTTGCTGACCTTCCTGCAGGGATTCCAGCAGAGCTTCGCGCTCGGCGGAGTTCTCGGCTTCCAGGACGCTGCGACGGGAAACGACAACGTTGTTGCGCTTCTGGTCCAGTTTGATGACCTTGAATTCGAGCTCTTTACCTTCCAGGTGGGTGGTGTCGCGCACTGGGCGGACATCAACCAGGGAACCAGGCAAGAACGCACGGATGCCGTTAACGTCGACAGTGAAGCCGCCTTTAACCTTACCGTTGATAACGCCCTTGACCACTTCCTCGGCGGCGAAAGCTGCTTCCAGAACAATCCAGCACTCGGCGCGCTTGGCTTTTTCACGGGACAGTTTGGTTTCGCCAAAGCCATCTTCGACTGCGTCCAGCGCCACGTGAACTTCGTCACCGACGTTGATGGACAGTTCGCCAGCGTCGTTGTGGAACTGTTCCAGCGGGATCAGACCTTCGGACTTCAGACCAGCGTGGACGGTTACCCAGCCAGCTTGGTAGTCGATGTCGACGATGATCGCGGTGATGATCGCGCCAGCCTGAAGATTCAGTGTCTTTAGGCTTTCTTCAAAGAGTTCTGCAAAGCTTTCGCTCATTTTAATTCCTGGTAGATGTGGGCGAAGGAGACGCCCATCTGCCACGTTCCAGCCAACGTGGGTTTCGTTCAAGTAAAAGAAAGCCTGCAGGACTCGACTGGTCTCCCGCACGCTTTCTTGGTCATCCGGCGATATCGCGGAGTGCGATTTCACTCAAGATGCGTTCCAGCACCTGATCGATGGATAATTCCGTGGAATCCAGCTGTATCGCATCGGCCGCCGGTTTGAGCGGGGCCACTGCGCGCTGGGTGTCTCGCTCATCGCGAGCACGTATCTCATCTAGCAGACTCGACAGACTAACATCATCGCCCTTGGCCTTCAACTGCAAGTAACGTCGGCGCGCACGTTCCTCGGCGCTAGCGGTGAGGAAAATCTTCAGCGGCGAGTCGGGGAACACCACGGTGCCCATGTCGCGGCCATCGGCTACCAAGCCCGGAGCCTCCTGAAAAGCCCGCTGGCGCTGCAGCAAAGCCTCGCGCACCGCAGGTAGCGCGGCGACCTGGGAAGCGCCCGCGGCGACATCTTCGTTGCGAATGGCCTGGCTGACGTCATCGCCTTCGAGAATGATCTTTTGCGGCTGGCCATCGGCAGCGGCGATGAACTGCACATCGAGGTGCGCGGCCAGCAGTTTCAGCGAGGCCTCGTTGCTCAGGTTGACACCGTGATTGCCAGCGGCGAACGCCAGCAGTCGATACAGCGCGCCGCTGTCGAGCAGATTCCAGTTCAGGCGCTTGGCCAGCAGGCCGGCAATGGTGCCTTTGCCGGAGCCGCTCGGGCCGTCGATGGTGATGACTGGTGCTTGAAAGTTCACACGTATTCCTCGTGAGCCACGCGGATTTCGACCTGGCCGGCTACTGCCAGGAAACTCGAAAATGGAGACGATCCGTGGGCCTGATTCTGAAAGATGAAAGGTCGCGCCCGGGGGAGATTCACGGCACCCACCCAAACAGCACGCGACATGATAATGCCCAAAGGTGACAACTGACAGTTTTGCAGTGCAAGGTTCCGACTATTTGCGTAATGGCAACTGGCCCCTCGGCAGCAAGCCCCCTCACCACAGGGTTACCCGCAGACCCTGTAGCGAGGGAGCTTGCTCCCGAAAGATCTGCCAGCCTGCGCCAATCTGCCTGCCTTCCGTTTTTCGGGGGCAAGCCCCCTCGCTACAGGGGTGGCCGTTCTATTTGCCGGGGGCCGGGGCGCGCTGGGCCAGGATACGGCCGAAATGCTCGCGGGCCGCCTGGGCGCGGGTGAAGACCTCCAGCAGTTGCTTGCCATCCCCCGCTTCTACCGCACTGCGCAATGTGTCCAGATCGCCGCGATAGATATCCAGCGCCCGCAGCACCGCGTCCCGATTGGCCAGAAAGATGTCATGCCACATCACCGGATCACTGCCGGCGATGCGGGTGAAATCGCGAAAGCCGCCTGCCGCATAGCGGAAGATTTCCAGACTCTCGTCACGCTTGGCCATGGAGTCGACCATGTTGAACGCCAGCAGATGAGGCAAATGGCTCGTCGCCGCCAACACTTCGTCGTGCCGCTGGACGGCCATGTGCTCGACATCGGCACCCAGCTCTCGCCACAACCGATCCACCAGGTGCAGCGCCGCCGGAGCCGTCTCTTCCAGTGGCGTAAGGATCACCTTGTAGCGCTGGAACATCTCGCCGTTGGCGGCCTCTACCCCGCTCTGCTCGGAACCGGCGATCGGATGCCCGGGCACGAAACGCGCCAGGCGCTGGCGACCGAATACTTCACGCGCGGCACGCACGACGTTGCCCTTGGCGCTACCGACGTCGGTGATCACCGCATCGCCCAGATCCAGGCGCGACAGCATGGCCAGGACCTTCTCCATCGCCAGAATCGGCACCGCCAACTGAATCACGTCGGCGCCGACGCAGGCCGCAGCCAGGTCGGCCTCGCAGCGATCGGTCACGCCTAGCTCAACCGCACGCCGACGAGAATGGGCGTCCAGATCGACCCCTACCACTTCGCCACATAACCTGCGGGTCTTGAGACCCTTGGCAAACGAACCGCCGATCAGCCCCAGACCGACCACCACCAAACGGCCAATCAGCGGTTTCTTTTCTTCAACCACGACCCAAGACCTTGCCCAACGCTTCGAGGAAGCGGCTGTTTTCAGCCGCCGTACCAATAGTCACCCGCAGATGCCGCGGCATGCCGTAGTTAGCGACCGGGCGCACGATCACGCCTTCGCGCAGCAACGCCAGATTGATCGGCGCGGCATCCTGGCCCATGTCGATGGCCAGGAAGTTGCCCTTGGACGGAATCCAGTCCAACCCCAGTACGCGCAGCCCTTCTTGCAATTGCAGCAGACCGGCATTGTTGAGCGAGCGGCTGTGGGCGAGGTAATCCAGATCGTCCAGTGCCGCACAGGCCGCGGCCAGGGCCAGGCTGTTGACGTTGAACGGCTGACGCACACGGTTGAGCACGTCGGCGATCACAGCCGAGGAAATCCCGTAACCGACCCGCAACGCCGCCAGGCCATAGGCCTTGGAGAAGGTCCGCGACACCAGCAGATTGTCGTGGGCGGCCAGGTAATTCAGACCGTCCGGCAGGTCGCCACCCGAGGCGTATTCGATATAGGCTTCGTCCAGCACCACCAGCACATGGGCCGGTACCGCCGCGAGGAAATCGCTCAGCGCTTGCGGGCCGAACCAGGTGCCGGTGGGGTTGTTGGGGTTGGCGATGAATACGACGCGTGTATTTGCATCGATGGCCTCGAGCATCGCCGGCAGATCATGCCCCCAGTCCTTGGCCGGAACCACCCGCGCTTCGGCACCGACCGCCTGGGTCACGATCGGATAGACCGCAAATGCATGCTGGCTGAACACCGCATTGACGCCCGGCGCCAGATAGGCGCGCGCCACCAGCTCGAGAATGTCGTTGGAGCCGTTGCCGAGGGTGATCTGATCGATCCCCACCTTGGCGCGCTCGGCCAGTTTGACCTTGAGGTTGTAACCGTTGCCGTCCGGGTAGCGGGTCAGCTCCGCGACTTGCGCGGCGATGGCAGCCAGCGCCTTGGGGCTGGCGCCCAGCGGGTTCTCGTTGCTGGCCAGCTTGACGATCCTGGCAGGGTCGAGATTCAGCTCGCGGGCCAGTTCATCCACCGGCTTGCCGGGGACGTAGGGCGAGAGCTGCTGCACGCTGGATTGCGCCAGGGCGAGAAAATCAGTCATGTCGAGGCCTCAGAGCACGGCTTTGGGGTAGGAGCCCAGCACTTTCAGCGCCACGGCTTCCTGACGTATACGTTCGAGCACGCCTTTGATCAACGGATCGCGGTGGTGCCCGACGAAATCGATGAAGAACACGTAGGTCCACTTGCCGCTGCGCGAGGGGCGCGTTTCGATGCGGGTCAGGTCGATGTTGTTCTCGTGGAACGGCACCAGCAACTCGTGCAGCGCGCCCGGCTTGTTGCTCATGGAGACGATGATCGAGGTCTTGTCGTCGCCGGTGGGCGGTACTTCCTGGTTGCCGATGATCAGGAAACGGGTGGAGTTGTCGGGGCGATCCTCGATCTTTTCCGCCAGGCGCTGCAGATCGTAGAGGCTGGCCGCCATGTCGCCAGCAATCGCTGCCGAGTTCCACTCGCTCTTGACCCGCTTGGCCGCTTCGGCGTTGCTGGCCACGGCGATGCGCTCGACATTGGGGTAGTGCGCGTCCAGCCATTTGCGGCACTGGGCCAGCGACTGGGCATGGGAATAGATGCGGCTGATGTTGTCGGACTTGGTGTTTTCACCGATCAGCAAGTGATGGTGGATACGCAGTTCGACTTCGCCACAGATGACCATGTCGTGTTCGAGGAAACTGTCGAGGGTGTGGTTGACCGCGCCCTCGGTGGAGTTCTCGACCGGCACGACGCCGAAATTCACCGAGCCGGCCACCACTTCACGGAACACTTCGTCGATGGCGGCCATGGGCGCGCTGATGACAGCGTGCCCGAAGTGCTTCATGGCGGCGGCTTGGGTGAAGGTACCTTCGGGGCCCAGATAGGCGACCTTGAGCGGGTTCTCCAGCGCCAGGCACGAGGACATCACTTCACGGAACAAGCGGGCCATTTCCTCATTGCTGAGTGGCCCCTTGTTGCGCTCCATGACGCGCTTGAGCACCTGCGCCTCACGCTCCGGACGATAGAACACCGGCACTTCGCCTTCTTCGAGTGCGGCCATTTTTACGCGGGCGACTTCTTCGGCGCAGCGTGCGCGATCACTGATCAGCTCGATGATTTTCTCGTCGAGGCTGTCGATGCGCACGCGCAGTGCCTGGAGTTCATGTTCGGACATCAGGCGTGTTCCTTCTCGAACTCGGCCATGTAGGCGATGAGCGCTTCAACCGCGTCCAGGCCCAGGGCGTTGTAGATAGAGGCGCGCATGCCGCCGACCGAGCGGTGGCCACGCAGGTTGAGCAGGCGGCGCTCGTCGGCGCCGGCTAGGAAGGCCTTGTCCAGGCGCTCGTCGGCCAGGCGGAACGGCACGTTCATCCACGAGCGGGCGTTGGTGGCGATCGGGTTGCTGTAGAACGCGCTCTTGTCGATGAAGCCGTAGAGCAGGTCTTTTTTCGCCTTGTTGCGTTGTTCCATGGCGTCGACGCCGCCCTGCTCCTTGAGCCACTCGAACACCAGGCCCGAGAGGTACCAGGAGTAGCTGGCCGGGGTGTTGTACATCGAGCCGTTATCGGCGGCGATCTTGTAGTTGAGCATGGTCGGGCAGACGCTGCGAGCCTTGCCGAGCAGGTCTTCACGAATGATCACCACCACCAGGCCGCTGGGGCCGATGTTCTTTTGCGCGCCGGCGTAGATCATGCCGAACTGCGAGACGTCGATCGGGCGCGAGAGGATGTCCGAGGACATGTCCACGACCAGCGGCACATCGCCGGTCTGCGGGACCCAGTCGAACTCCAGGCCACCGATGGTTTCGTTCGACGCGTAATGGATGTACGCGGCGCCCGGAGTGAGGTTCCACTCGTTCTGGCCGGGGATGTTCAGGTAGTCGTAGGGCTTGGCGCTGGCGGCGACGTTGATGTTGCCGTAGCGGCGAGCTTCTTCGATGGCCTTTTTCGACCAGATGCCGGTCTCGATGTAATCGGCAGTACCGTTCTCGGGCAGCAGGTTGAGCGGGATTTCCGCGAACTGCTGGCTGGCCCCGCCTTGCAGGAACAGCACCTTGTAGTTGTTTGGCACGGACAGCAGGTCACGCAGGTCCTGCTCGGCCTTCTCGGCGATGGCCACGTACTCGTCGCTGCGATGGCTCATTTCCATGACCGACAGGCCCTTGCCATGCCAGTCGAGCATCTCGCCCTGGGCGCGGCGCAGTACGGCTTCAGGAAGCGCAGCTGGGCCTGCGCAGAAGTTAAAGGCTCGATTGCTCACGTCTGGTTCTCGCTCTGCTTGAATTGCTTTGCTGTGTGGGGCGCAAAATCGGCGGGGGATCCTATCGGGGGCAAGCCCCCTCGCTACAGGTGTTGATCCTGTAGCGAGGGGGCTTGCCCCCGATAGACCTGACGCGATCTGGAGCCCTACATCATTTTAGTCCTGGATCACGTCGCCATCGGCTACGTCATCACCTGCCTCTTCACCGTCGAGCGCTTGCGCAGCCTCGTAGCCCTCCTCGCCTTCGAGCAATTCATCGCCCTCGACTTCGGATGGCTCCTGCACGCGCTCAAGGCCAACCAGCTTCTCGTCGCTGGCCAGCTTGATGAGGGTCACGCCCTGGGTGTTGCGGCCCAGGCTGGAGACTTCGCCAACACGGGTGCGCACCAGAGTGCCCTGATCGGAGATAAGCATGATCTCTTCACCGTCGAGCACCTGCACGGCACCGACCAGACGGCCGTTGCGGTCGTTGCTGACCATGGCGATCACGCCCTGGCCGCCACGCTTGTACTCGGGGAACTCAGTGATAGCGGTGCGCTTGCCGTAGCCGCGTTCGGAGGCGGTGAGGATCTGGCTGCCTTCTTCCGGGATGATCATGGAGATCAGCTTCTGGTCTTGCGGCAGACGCATGCCGCGTACACCGCGGGCGGTACGGCCCATGGCGCGGACGTCGGATTCCTTGAAGCGGGTGACCTTGCCGCCATCGGAGAACAGCATCACTTCGCGCTCGCCATCGGTGATCGAGGCGCTGATGAGGATGTCGCCTTCGTCCAGCTCCAGCGCGATCAGACCGACGCTGCGCTGACGACTGAATTGCTCCAGCGGAGTCTTCTTGACGGTGCCGTTGGCGGTCGCCATGAAGATGAAGTGGCCTTCGGTGTATTCCTCGACCGGCAGCATGGTGGTGATGTACTCACCCTCCCCCAGCGGCAGCAGGTTGACCAGCGGGCGACCACGGGCGGCGCGGGACGCTTCGGGGATTTCGTACGTCTTGAGCCAGTACACCTTGCCCTTGCTGGAGAACAGCAGCAGCGTGGTGTGGCTGTTGGCGACCAGCAGGTGCGAGATGTAGTCCTCGTCCTTGACGCCGGTGGCCGATTTGCCTTTGCCGCCGCGACGCTGGGCCTGGTAGGCGGCCAGCGGTTGGGTCTTGGCGTAGCCGGTGTGGGAAATGGTCACCACGCGTTCTTCTTCCGGGATCATGTCACCCAGCGTCAGATCAAGGCGCGCGTCGAGGATTTCGGTGCGGCGCACGTCGCCGTATTCGGCGCGGATCAGCTCCAGCTCTTCGCGGATCACTTCCATCAGGCGCGTGGCGCTGCTGAGGATGCGGATCAGCTCGCCGATCTGGTTGAGGATCTCCTGGTATTCGGCCAGCAGCTTCTCGTGTTCCAGGCCGGTCAGGCGGTGCAGACGCAGGTCGAGAATGGCCTGGGCCTGCTCCGGCGACAGGAAGTATTTGCCGTCGCGCATGCCGTATTGCGGATCGAGGTTCTCGGGGCGGCACGAATCGGCGCCCGCGCGCTCGACCATAGTAGCCACGGCTTCGGATTCCCACGGCGTCTTGATCAGCGCTTCCTTGGCTTCCGACGGCGTCGGCGAGGCCTTGATCAGGGCGATGACCGGATCGATGTTGGACAGCGCGACCGCCTGACCTTCAAGGATGTGCCCACGTTCACGGGCCTTGCGCAGCTCGAACACGGTACGACGCGTGACCACTTCACGGCGGTGACGGACGAAGGCTTCGAGCAGGTCCTTGAGATTGAGGATGCGCGGACGGCCGTCGATCAGGGCAACGACGTTGATGCCGAACACCGCCTGCATCTGGGTCTGGGCGAACAGGTTGTTGAGGATCACCTCGGGCACTTCGCCGCGGCGCAGCTCGATGACGATGCGCATGCCGTCCTTGTCGGACTCGTCACGCAGCTCGGTGATGCCTTCGAGTTTTTTCTCTTTGACCAGCTCGGCGATCTTCTCGATCAGGCGGGCCTTGTTCAGTTGGTACGGCAGCTCGGTGACGACGATCTGCTGGCGACCACCGACCTTGTCGATGTCTTCGATGTGCGAGCGGGCGCGCATGTAAATGCGGCCACGGCCGGTACGGTAAGCCTCGATGATGCCGGCGCGACCGTTGATGATGCCAGCAGTCGGGAAGTCCGGGCCGGGGATGAACTGCATCAGTTCATCGACGGTGATGTCGGCGTTGTCGATCAGGGCCAGGCAACCGTCGATGACTTCACCGAGGTTGTGCGGCGGGATGTTGGTGGCCATGCCCACGGCGATGCCGCTGGAGCCGTTGACCAGCAGGTTGGGGATACGGGTCGGCATGACCGCCGGGATCTGTTCGGTGCCGTCGTAGTTGGGCACCCAGTCGACGGTTTCCTTGTGCAGGTCGGCCAGCAGCTCGTGGGCCAGCTTGGTCATGCGCACTTCGGTGTATCGCATGGCCGCAGCGTTGTCGCCGTCCACCGAACCGAAGTTGCCCTGGCCGTCGACCAGCAGGTAACGCAGCGAGAACGGCTGCGCCATGCGCACGATGGTGTCGTACACCGCGGTATCACCGTGGGGGTGATACTTACCGATCACGTCACCGACCACACGGGCGGATTTCTTGTACGGCTTGTTCCAGTCGTTACCCAGTTCACTCATCGCAAACAGAACGCGGCGATGCACGGGCTTCAAGCCGTCGCGCGCATCAGGCAGTGCCCGCCCGACGATCACGCTCATCGCGTAGTCGAGGTAGGACTGTTTCAGCTCGTCTTCGATATTGACCGGGAGGATTTCTTTGGCCAGTTCGCCCATGAGAAGCCTGATTCCTTTTTCTGGTGAAACCCGCGCTGACCTCATGGGACGCGCAAGGCTTGCCGCTGCAGACCGGTGCCATGCAACGACTTACGACAAATCAATACGTTATGCCCTGAAGCTGGGCACCCGACACGGCTCGTTGGAGCGGTCCCGTAAACCGCCGGATGGTATCACAATCGCCGCCAGGCACCTATCCCCCTGAGGGCTTGGTTTCCCATTAATCGATGAGGCAATGAGCCTGAAGCGGCTCTGAGGGGCTTTGGTGCACGACAGGTAGGTATTCGGCGTACCTAAGACTGCCAGCCTACCCAGTAGTGAGGGGGCTTGCTCCCGAGGGGCCGGCATTGACACAACCCAATACACTTCTCCCCAGGTGCCAGGCACTGTCCGGCGATACATTTGTGTCCCAATCAGTTACCGAGGGCAATGGAATGCCAAAATTATCTGACCACCGCCTGCGCATCGGTCGATTTTCTGAACCGTACCGATCGTACTTGGTGACAACAGTTATCGAGGCAAGAGAGCCGATCTTTGCTGATTGCGTGCTAGGCCGCTCTTTGGTGCACATCATGAGGATGGAACACGACTTGGGCGAGGTGGACAGCCTGGCTTGGGTCGTGATGCCCGACCATCTTCACTGGCTGATCGAATTGCGCGCAGGAAAATTATCCGAGGTCTTGTGCAGGGTAAAGTCTCGGTCGACTCTGGCTATCAATAAAGCGACGGGGCGCACAGGTGGACTTTGGCAGCGCGGATTTCATGACCGCGCGATTCGTCGTGACGAATGCCTGCTCAAAGTTGCCAGATACATCGTGGCAAATCCGTTAAGAGCCGGCCTGGTCGCCAATGTTGGGGATTACCCTCTGTGGGATGCCAAATGGGTTTGAGCTCAATGATGTGCGCAGCCTCAGCCGACCTCTCGGGAGCAAGCCCCCTCACCACAGGGTTGCTGGGCCGGTAAGGTGAAACAGCACTATCACCCTCTGTGGGATGCCAAATGGATTTGAGCTCAAAGATTTGCGTAGCCTCAGGCGGCCTCTCGGGAGCAAGCCCCCTCACCACAGGGTTCTGGGCCAGCAAGGTGAAACAGTTCTGCCCTCGGGGTCGTTAGTGCCCCGGCCAGGCACTCAGGAAGGGGATTAGCAATCACACCCGCCCCTCAACAGGATCGAACCGTATGGCAGGCAGCGCAGAAGTGCATACATCCCCGTAGTGAGGGGGCTTGCTCCCGAGGGTCATCACTGACGAAGCATCTCTCAACAACCACACACCGCCTGATCCAGCAGCGCGCGCAGCTCCAGGGGGTGATCCACCACCGCATCCGCACCCCAGTGGTTGGGGTTGTCATCCGGGTGGATATAGCCGTAGCGCACCGCCACGGTCTTGGTGCCGGCATCGCGGCCCGATTCGATATCGCGCAGGTCATCGCCGACGAACAGCACGGCGGCGGGATCGAGCTTCAGCAGCTTGCAGGCCAGCAGCAATGGCTCGGGATCCGGTTTGCTGCGGGTCACGTGATCCGGGCAGACCAGCACGGCCGAGCGTTCAGCCAGCCCCAACTGCTGCATGATCGGCTCGGCGAAACGCACTGGCTTGTTGGTCACCACGCCCCAGATCAGCCCGCCTTTTTCGATGTCCGCGAGCAGTTCGGCCATGCCGTCGTACAGATGACTGTGCACGGCGCAGCCGACCTGATAGCGCTCCAGGAACTCCAGGCGCAAGGCCTCGAACTCCGGCGCCGCATCGGTGATCTCGAAGCTGGCGCAGACCATCGCCTTGGCACCGCCCGACACCACGTCACGGATGCGCTTGTCATCGATGGGCGCCAGCCCGCGCTCGGCGCGCATGGCCTGGCAGATGGCGATGAAATCCGGCGCGGTGTCGAGCAGCGTGCCGTCCATGTCGAATAAAACCGCTCGTAACCGCATGCCGCTTACTCCTCGCGCAGGGTCTGGATCATGTAGTTGACGTCGACGTCGGACGCCAGCTTGTAGTGCTTGGTCAGCGGATTGTAGGTCAGGCCGATGATGTCCTTGACCTGCAGACCGGCTTGACGGCTCCAGGCACCCAGCTCCGAAGGGCGGATGAATTTCTTGAAGTCGTGAGTGCCGCGCGGCAGCAGCTTGAGCACGTACTCGGCGCCCAGGATCATCAACGCGTAAGCCTTGGGGTTACGGTTGATGGTGGAGAAGAACACCTGGCCGCCGGGCTTGACCATGGCGCAGCAGGCGCGGATTACCGAGGAAGGATCCGGCACGTGCTCAAGCATTTCGAGGCAGGTGACCACATCGAATTGCGCCGGCATCTCTTCGGCCAAGGCCTCGGCGGTGATCTGCCGGTATTCGACGCTCACGCCCGACTCCAGCTGGTGCAACCGAGCCACGGCCAGCGGTGCCTCACCCATGTCGATGCCCATGACCGTAGCGCCGCGCAAGGCCATGGCCTCGCTGAGGATGCCACCGCCGCAGCCTACGTCCAGGACCTTCTTGCCGGCCAGCTTGACACGCTCGTCGATCCAGTTGACGCGCAAAGGGTTGATATCGTGCAGTGGTTTGAACTCGCTCTCGCGGTCCCACCAGCGATGGGCCAGGGCCTCGAATTTGGCGATTTCCGCAGTGTCGACGTTGCTCATGTTGTTTCCTCTGAAGCTTGAAAATTCGGTGTTCTGTACTCAACCCTGTAGGGAGGGGGCTCGCCCCCGAGAGGCCTGAGCTGACCGGCTGCGGTATTTCAGCCCCGGCCTTTCGAGAGCAGCCCCTCTCACCACAGGGTTGGCCTTGACGGCTCGATATCGGCCAATCAATCAGCGGCCTCGCGGCGATGAGTCTTTGATACGTTGCCCCCACTGCACCGCGCTGGCATGCAGGCGGCTTTCGTCCAGGCTGGTCAGGCGACGATCGTCGAGCAATTGCCGGCCCTCCACCCAGACATGGCGCACGCAATCGCGGCCAGTGGCGTAAATCAGTTGCGAAACCGGATCGTAGATCGGCTGCTGCGCCAGCCCGGACAGGTCGAAGGCGGTGATGTCCGCCGCCTTGCCCAGTTGCAGCGAGCCGATCTGCTCTTCGAGGCCCATCGCCCGAGCACCATTGAGCGTAGCCATGCGCAACGCGCGGTGGGCGTCCAGCGCCGTAGCCGAGCCGGCCACGGCCTTGGCCAGCAGCGCGGCGGTGCGCGTCTCGCCGAGCAGATCGAGGTCGTTGTTGCTGGCGGCGCCATCGGTGCCCACCGCGACATTGACGCCTGCCTGCCAGAGCCGCTCCACCGGGCAGAAGCCGCTGGCCAGCTTGAGATTGGATTCGGGGCAATGCACCACGCTGCAGTTGTGCTCCACCAGCAGGGCGATGTCCGCGTCGGTGATCTGGGTCATGTGCACGGCCTGGAAGCGCGGGCCCAGCAAGCCGGCGCGGGCAAGACGAGCCAAGGGGCGCTCGCCGGTCTGCTCCAGGCCTTGCTGCACCTCGAAGGCTGTCTCGTGCACGTGCATGTGGATGGCCGCGTCCATTTCGTCGGCCAGCACGCGGATCTTCTGCAGATTCTCGTCGTTGACGGTGTAGGGTGCGTGGGGACCGAAGACGATGCTGATGCGCGGATGGTGGCGCATCTCGCCGAACAGCTCGACGCCCTGATGCAAGGCCTCGTCGGTGCTGCGCGCCCCCGGAATCTCGAAATCCAGCACCGGCACGGTGATCTGCGCGCGCATGCCGCTGAGGTTGACCCGCTCGCAGGCCACCCAGGGATAGAAGTACATGTCCGAGAAGCAGGTGATACCGCCCTGCAGCTGCTCGGCGATGGCCAGATCGGTGCCGTCGGCGACGAAGCTTTCGTCGACCCAGCGGCCTTCGGCGGGCCAGATGTGGTGTTCGAGCCAGGTCATGAGTGGCAGATCGTCGGCCATGCCGCGGAACAGGGTCATGGCCGCATGGCCGTGGGCGTTGACCAAACCGGGACTGAGCAGCATGCCGGGCAGCTCGCGCACCTCGGTCGCGGTTTGCCGCAAGGCTTCTTCGCGAGGGCCGATAAAGGCGATGCGGCCATCGCGGATGCCCAGGCCATGATCGTGCAGCACCACCCCGGCCGGCTCGACGGGCACCAGCCAGCTTGGCAGGAGCAACAGGTCGAGAGGGGCGGCGCGGTTGGGCATGGTCAGGTTTCCAGGGCATTTGATCGATGATGGCGAAGTATACCCGAGCGTCTGCGGCGGGGGCTCGCTATAATCGACGGCTTTTGATGTCCGAGTACGGGGTGTGGCATGCGCGATCGACTGTTGGCTGCAGAGAAAGTGAAAGCCATCGATTGGCGGGACGGCGCCTTGTACCTGCTCGATCAACGGGTTCTGCCGTTCCAGCAGATCTGGCTACGCCATGAAGATGCCGCCGCCGTGGCCGAAGCGATTCGGTCGATGGTGGTGCGTGGTGCTCCGGCCATCGCTATCAGTGCTGCCTATGGGCTGGTCCTGAGTGCCCGCCAGCGCGTGGCGGCCGGCGGCGATTGGCAGACGGCGCTGGAACAGGATTTCGCTGTGCTGCTGCGCTCGCGTCCGACTGGGGTCAATCTGTCCTGGGCCTTGAACCGCCTGCGTGAACGCCTCGAACGCCTGCGCCCGCAGGACGACCCGCTGGCGGTACTGGAGGCCGAGGCCGTCACCCTTCATGAAAGCGATCGCGAAGCCAACCTGACCATGGCCCAGTTGGGCGTCGACCTGATCCGCCGTCACCAGGGCAATGTGCAGGCATTGCTGACCCACTGCAATACTGGCGCTCTGGCCACGGGTGGCTTCGGAACTGCGCTGGGGGTGATTCGCGGCGCCTGGCTCGAAGGCATGGTCGAACGGGTGTATGCCGGTGAAACCCGACCTTGGCTGCAAGGCTCGCGCCTGACAGCCTGGGAGCTGGCCAACGAAGGCATCCCTGCGACCATCCATGCCGACTCGGCGGCGGCGCACTTGATGAAAACCAAGGGCATCACCTGGGTGATCGTCGGCGCCGACCGCATCAGCGCCAATGGTGATGTGGCCAGCAAGATCGGTACTTATCACCTGGCGGTCGCGGCCATGCACCACGGCGTGCGCTTCATGGTGGTCGCGTCCAGCTCGAGCATCGACATGAGCCTGGCCAGCGGTGAGGACATTCTGCTCGAGGAGCGTGACACCCGGGAGTTGCTGGATGTCGGCGGGCAGACGCTGGAGCTGGACGCCATCAATCCGGTATTCGACGTCACCCCGGCGGACCTGATCGATGTCATCGTCACCGAGAAGGGGATCGTCGAGCGGCCGGATACGGCAAAGTTGACCCAGTTGATGTGTCGCAAACGGTTGCATTGAGTTTGCCTGTAGCGAGGGGGCTTGCCCCCGATTGCGGTGTGTCAGCAAGAGCGGGGTCGCCGGCACTATTTTTCGGGGGCAAGCCCCCTCGCTACAGTATTGGCGGTGTGTCTTAATAATAGAGTGAGGATTCCCCATGTTCGATTACACCCCCCGCCCCCACCTGCTCAAGGACCGCATCATCCTGGTCACCGGTGCCGGCCGCGGTATCGGCGCGGCGGCGGCGTTGAGCTTTGCGGCCCATGGCGCCACGGTGTTGCTGCTGGGCAAGACCGAATCGCGCCTGAGCGCCGTCTATGACCAGATCGAGGCCGCAGGCTATCCGCGCCCCGCGGTGATTCCGTTCGACCTGGCCACGGCGCAGCCGGACCAGTACCAGGCCTTGGCGGCGATGCTCGAAACCGAATTCGGACGCCTCGACGGCCTGCTGCACAATGCCTCGATCATCGGCCCGCGCACGCCGCTGGAACAGCTGGGTGGTGAGCAGTTCATGGAGGTGATGCAGGTCAACGTCAACGCCATGTTCATGCTCACCAGCGCGCTGTTGCCGTTGCTCAAGCGCTCGCAGGACGGCTCGGTGGTGTTCACATCCAGCAGCGTCGGCCGCAAGGGGCGGGCCTACTGGGGTGCCTATGGCGTGTCGAAGTTTGCCACCGAAGGCCTGATGCAGACCCTCGCCGACGAATTGCAGGGTGTCGCGCCAGTACGCGCCAACAGCATCAACCCGGGAGCGACCCGAACCGATATGCGCGCGCAGGCTTATCCCGCGGAAGATCCGAGCAACAACCCGAGCCCGGAAGCGATCATGCCGGTGTATCTGTACCTGCTTGGGCCCGACAGCGCCGGGGTGTCCGGCCAGGCGTTCAATGCGCAGTAATCAGCGTTCGCCCCTCAACCTGTAGCGAGGGGGCTTGCCCCCGATCGGGGTGTCAGCCATTGCGATGCAGCCAGGAACATTTTCGGGGGCGAGCCCCTCGCTACAGGGCATCGGCAGTCGCGTTGACGTGCGCTACCTTGGCTCCGCCACGCTCGATCTCCATGCAGTGCTCCAGAAACAGGAACATGTAGTCATAGCTCTTGCACACCGCCTTGCGGATATCCGCCTGGATGATCCGCGACGGATTGCGGCCCGCCAGGGTGCAGACGATTTCCAGCGCTTCCCACGGGTGGGCGTCGTCATACTGGGCATGCATCTTCAGCCACTTCATGGCGCGCTTGCGGCCCTCCTCAGGAAAGGCGTTGGCATAGGTGTCCTGGCTGCAGACAATCGCCGCCCATTCACCGGTCGCCCCTTCGATGGCGTAGTTGGTGGCGGCCATGGCGATCATCAGAGGGTCCGTCGAACAACTCTGCCAGCACCAGTGGCTCAGCGCATGCAACTGCGGCGAGACTTTCTGCGCCTGCAAATCCTCCAGGCTGACACCATGAGCGTTGGCCCAGTGCACCCAGTAATCGGCATGGTTGAGTTCGACGCGAATGTTGCGCATCAGCCAGCGCCGCGCCATGTCCTCGCCCTGGTGGCGGGCAAAGCGCGTCTTGGTCAGGTTTTGCGCCATGTACAGGGCGAACTGCTCGACCACGGGCCAACCGCCGATCAAGTACTGACGCATCGTCCTCGGGCTGAGCGTGTTATCGCGCATGCGTCGGTAAAGCTCATGCTCGACCACCCGGCGCTTGCTCTCGGCACAATCGCTGATGAGCTGCTGCACCCACAGCGGGTAGCTGGCGGCTTCCATGAGTGGACCGGTTCGGGTGAAACCTTCAAAGACATCGTTCATCGACTACTTCCTTTGCGTTGGAAAAAACCCGCGCCATGGCAGTCTTCAACGGAAAGTACCCGGAGCCTTGAAAAGTAAGGGCCTGAGGCGTTCATCGATCCGTCGCAAACTGTCACAGGTAAAAGGTTGGGGCCGCTCGATAAGGTACCCCTGCGCATAATCGACCCCGATCTCCATCAGGGCTTGTTCAATCAATGGTGTCTCGACGAACTCGGCGATGGTGCGTTTGCCCATCACATGACCGATATGGTTGATCACCTCGACCATCGCACGGTTGATCGGGTCGTCGAGCATGTCCTTGACGAAGCTGCCATCGATCTTCAGGTAATCCACCGGCAAGTGCTTGAGATACGCAAAAGACGACATGCCCGCGCAGAAATCGTCGAGGGAAAACTGGCACCCCAGCGCCTTGAGCTCATTGATGAAACGGATGGCACTGCCCAGATTGGCGATGGCGCTGGTTTCAGTGATCTCGAAGCAGATCATGTTCGGTGGTATCGAGAAGCGACGGAACTGTTCCTGCAGGTAATCGAGGAATTCGTCATCGCCGATGCTGCTGCCCGACAGATTGATGGCACACAGTGCCAGCGGCGTGGCCGAATCGGAGGGCGTTTCACTGATGCACTGCGCAATGACCTTGAACACGTTGTGCACCACCCAGCGGTCCAGCGTGGTCATCAACCCGTAGCGCTCGGCCGCCGGAATGAAACTGTCCGGCAGGATGATCCGACCGCTTTCGTCCTGCAGCCGCAGCAGCACCTCGATGTGCCCGCCACGCTGCGCCGAGGGGTCAAGACCGGCGATCTCCTGACTGTAGAGGCAAAAACGGTTCTCTTCCAGTGCGATGTGCAAGCGCTGCACCCAGGCCATTTCGCCGAAACGCACCGACAGTTCGGTGTCATCGGCGTGATAGACCTGGACACGATTACGGCCCTTCTCCTTGGCCATGTAACACGCCATGTCGGCGGCGCGTAGCGAGGCTTCGAGGCTGGTCGGCATCTGCGTGATATGCACCAGGCCGATGCTGACCGAGGTCATGAACGGCCGGGTCTTCCATACGAAGTGCAGGTTCTGCACGGTTTCGCGCAGGCCCTCGGCGATCTTTTCGGCAGCATCCGGCGGACAGTTTTCCAGCAGGATGCCGAACTCATCGCCCCCCAGCCGCGCCAGGGTGTCGCCTTCGCGCAGGCCCGATTGCAGCAGTGCGCAGATGTGCCGCAGCAACTCGTCGCCGGCGGCATGGCCGCTGGTATCGTTGACCAGCTTGAACTGATCGAGATCCAGAAACATCAGGGAATGGCGGCTCGGCTGGCGCATCAGGCCATTGAGCGCCTGTTCGAGGCGGTATTCGAATTCGCGTCGGTTGGCCAGGCCAGTCAGGGCATCGTGGGTGGCCTGCCAGGACAGGTTGGCGATGTACTGACGCTCTTGGGTCATGTCGTGCAGCACCAGCACTGTGCCGCCGACCTTGCCCTCGGTCATGATCGGGGCGCCGACCAGGGTCACCGACACGGTGCTGCCGTCCAGGCGCTGGATCAGTTTGGCGTGCTCGCTGCCGCCGTTGAGCTGCCCACCGTAGATGCGTTCGATCAGGGTATAGGCGTCTTTTTCGGCGTTTTCGTCCAGCAGGTTGAACAGCGCCGCCAAGGGCAGACCGCTGGCCTGATTGGCGTTCCAGTGGGTCAGGTGCTCGGCGGCCGGGTTCATGTAGACGATCGAGCCTTCGACATCGGTGGCGATCACCCCGTCGCCGATCGAGGCCAGGGTAATCTGCGCCCGGTCCTTTTCGGCCTGCAGCGCCACGGCGAAGGCCTGGCGCTGCGTCAGCAGCTTGCTGGTACGCCACAACGCCAGGGCGATCAGCACCAGGGCGGTCCCGAGATTGACCGCCATCAGCAATTTGAGCATGAACCGCGAGCCCTGCCCCAGCGCATTACTGAAGGCCACGGCGGCAGGCGTGACGCCATCGTTGATCTCGAGAATCTGCTGCTTCCAGCGGGCCAGATCCTGCACCGAGGCCTCGCCCCCCTGCAGGCTGGTATGCATCTGCTGCGCCAAGCGATCGAGCTGCACCAGATAGCCGTCGCCGATGGTCCACAGGTCGATGGCCTGGGCGAAATAACTGAAATGGCGGAAATTGAGGAAGAACCAGATCACCCCGGAAAAGTCATCGGCATGATTGCCGCCCTGAGCCAGGCCGCGACGCGCCTTGTCGATATCGGGCACCGGTTGGTCGAGGGCGATGCGCAGGTCGTGGCTGCCCTGGGGAATGGCCATCGCCTGCTGGTACTTGGCGAAGATCTGCTCGTCGGGATGGTCGGCGTACAGGCTGAGGTAATAGATCGCGTCTTTCTGGCCCTTGGACCACAGGCTCTCGCCCGCCACGTACCCACGCACCGCCGACATGGCGTACAGACTCACGCAGCCCAGCAACGCCAACAGGATGACGACGGCGATAAATGGCCAGACGATACCCAACAGGTGCGGCTTTTCGAGAGTCCGATTTTGCTTCATGAGGTCCCTTGCATCAGCACAGTCAGACAGTGGCAGGTATAACGTCGCTCACATCAGCGTAGGCTATGGGTCAAAGCACATAGCCATCCTTTTGCCATCGGCGGTGATTTTTTTTACAACTCGCAGTGCAGCGGGAAATGAATATCACACCTGCTGCAAATGTCCATACAGCTTCGCGTAGAGCCCGCCATCGGCGATCAGTTGTTGATGGTCGCCGTCCTCGGCCACATGGCCACCGTCGAACACCACCACGCGATCGGCCTGCTTCACCGCCGACAGCCGATGGGCAATGATCACGGTGGTGCGCCCCTGCAGGAAGTGGGTCATGGCCCGATGCAGGTTGTATTCGGTGGCAGCGTCGAGGGCCGAAGTGGCCTCGTCGAGGATCACCACCTGGGGGTTGGCGAGGATCATCCGCGCAATGGCCAGACGCTGGCGCTGACCACCGGACAGGCGCACTCCGGAACGCCCCACTACGCTGTCCAGCCCTTGCGGCAGAGCCCGTACCGTGACGTCCAACTGGGCGATCTGCAGGGCGTTCCAACAGGCGTCGTCGGTGCGCTCGCGGCCCATGGTCAGGTTGGCGCGGATGCTGTCGTTAAACAGCGACGGATGTTGCAGCACCACCGCGACGTGTTCGCGCAGGGTGTCCAGGCCGATTTCCTGCATCGTCGCGCCGCCAAAGCGGATGGTCCCGGCGCTCGGCGTATAGAGCCCCAGCAGCAGCTGCACCAGGGTGCTCTTGCCACCGCCGCTGGCGCCGACGATGGCGACTTTCTCGCCCGGCAAGATCGACAGGTCGAGCTGGTCGAGCACCGGTTCGTCGCCGTAGCCGAAACACAGCCCGCGCACATCGATACCCACGGTGCGATGCTGGGCGAACGGGTCGATGCCGCCGGCGTACTGCGGCTCGTCGGCGCGGGCGAGCAGCTCGTTGATGCGGGTCATGGCGCCACCGGCGGCGTAGTAGGCGTACTGCAGGTTCAGCAATTGCTCGACCGGGGTGATCATGAACCACAGGTAGCTGAACACCGCCAGCATCTGCCCGATCGACAGGTCGGAGAACAGCACGGTGAGCATTGCCGCCGCGCGGAAGATGTCGATGCCGAACTGGAACAGCAAGCCACTGGCGCGCCCCGACGCGTCGCTTTTCCATTGCGAGGAAATGGCGTAATCGCGCACTTCCCGTGCCCGCAGGCCAAGGCGACCAAGGAAGAAACCCTGCCGGTTGCCGCCACGGATCTCCTGAATGGCATCGAGGGTTTCGGTCAGCGCCTGGGTGAATCGCGAGGTGCTGTCGTTTTCCAGTTTCTTCAGCGACTTGACCCGCTTGCCCAGCTGTACCGTGGCGTAGATCACCAGCGGGTTGAACAGCAGAATCAACAGCGCCAGCTGCCAGTGCATCCACATCAGGATGGTGGCGGTGCCGGCCAGGGTGAGCATGGCCACCAGAAACTTGCTCAGGGTTTCGCCGATGAATTTGTCCAGGGTGTCCAGGTCGGTGACCAGGTGGGTGGTCACGGTCCCGCTGCCCAGGCTTTCGTACTCGCGCAGGGAGATGCGCTTGAGGCGTTCGATCAGGCGCAGGCGCACGCGATAGACGATGTCCTTGGACAACCGCGCGAACTGCCGGGCCTGGATGACGTTGAATACCAGCGAGCACAGGCGCAGCCCGAGGGTGAACACCAGCATCAAGGCGATGTAGCCCACCGGCTTCTGCGCGCTGACGGGCAGCAGATGATTCATCCATTGCAGCGCCGCGTTACCGTGGCCGAGCAGCACCTCGTCGACCAGCAGGGGCAACAGCAGCGGCACCGGCACGGTACAGAGCGTCGCCAGCACCGCCACACCGTTGGCCAGCCACAAGGCCTTGCGATGGCGCAGCGCCAGACGGCGGATCTCGGCCCAGGTCAGGCGGTCGTTTCCCATCACGAATAACGGCTCCCGACCTGATTCCCTGTAGTGAGGGGGCTCGCCCCCGATAGCGGTGCGTCTGATGCGGCGATGTCACTGATGCGGTTTTTGGGGGCAAGCCCCCTCGCTACAGTGCACAGTGACGTGGCGGTATCGAAGTCACGCATCCTTGCCACGCTCCAGCCAGCGGCTGAGCAGCGCAGCAAGCGGCTCCAGAGGTTGATAGCCATTGGTCAGCAACGCCAGCTGGCCATCGCGCTCGACGAGCATGGTCGGGAAGCCGGCGATGCCCAGGTCCTGGACCCAGGCGAAATCCTGCGCCGTGGCCTCATGTATCGGCTTGGTATCGAAGGCCCCGGCAAATTCGATCCGCGGCACACCAGCGGCTTCAGCCAGCTCCACCAGCACATCGGCGCGGGTGGTGTCACGGCCTTGGGCATAAAACGCCTGCTGAATCTGCCGTACCATCGGCCAGGCACTCTCGGCGTCCAGTTCGCGCACCGCCACCACCGCCCGGCACGCGGGCTCGGTGTCATAGACAAAACCGTCAGGCAGCGGGTCATCGAGGCTGAAGGGCTGGCCGGTGGCTTCCTTGACCGCCTGCCAGTGCTCCAGGATATAGGCACGCTTGGCTGGGTCCAGCGCCGCGCCGGCGCCCGTGCGCAAGCCGCCGAGCACCAGGTGGGTGTTGACGCCTGCAGCCTGAGCCTGCTCGATCAGCGCCTGCGCGACAGGGGCGAACCCCCAGCACCATGAACACATGGGGTCCATCACGTAGAGCAGGCGGCTGGGCATGTCAGACCTCTGAGGCTTTGCGGTAGTTATGGCCGATGGGATGGGGCTGATTACGCGCCTTGGCGAGCTCGATCTGCTTCTGCCGATCGATGGCGCTGCGGCGGGTCTTCTCGCTCAGGGTATCCCAGCAATGCGGGCAGCTGATCCCGGGAGCGTAGTGCTGCGAGGCACGATCCTCGACGCTGATCGGCGTGCGGCAGGCATGACATTGATCATAGTCGCCCTCCGTCAGATCGTGACGAACGGTCACGCGGTTGTCGAACACGAAGCAGTCGCCCTGCCACTTGCTCTGTTCCTGGGGCACTTCTTCGAGGTATTTGAGGATGCCGCCCTTGAGGTGATAGACCTCGTCGAAGCCCTCGCCGAGCATGTAGCTGGAGGCCTTCTCGCAGCGGATACCGCCGGTGCAGAACATCGCCACCTTTTTGTGCACGGCGGGGTCGAAGTTGGCCTTGATGTAGTCCGGGAACTCACGAAACGAGGCGGTCTTGGGATCGATGGCGCCTTCGAAGGTACCGATCGACACTTCGTAGTCGTTGCGCGTATCGATCAACAGCACTTCAGGATCATTGATCAACGCGTTCCAGTCCTGAGGCTCGACGTAGGTGCCAACCTTGCGGTTGGGGTCGACGCCGGGCACACCGAGGGTGACGATCTCTTTTTTCAGCTTGACCTTGGTGCGGTAGAACGGCTGCTCGTCGCAGTATGATTCCTTGTGATCGATATCGACCATGCGTGGATCGTTGCGCAACCAGGCCAGCAGGCCGTCGATGCCTTCGCGGGTGCCGGAGACTGTGCCGTTGATGCCTTCTTTGGCGATCAGCAGGGTGCCTTTGACGCCGTTGGCGGTCATGGCTTGCAACAGCGGTTCACGCAGTTGCACGTAATCTTCAAGGGTGACGAACTTGTACAAGGCCGCCACGACTATGGGTCGAGTCATGGTTGGAACGCTCCTGGTGGTCACCCTCGCAAAGGGCGGACCGGGGTAGAAAGGCTGCTGTTTTTTCGGGGGCAAGCCCCCCTCGCTGCAGGGCGGCGGCGGGGGGATTGCCCCGATTGCACACCGCCATAAAAAATGCGCCGGCTGAAAGCGCGGCGCATATTCTAGCAAACAACAGCGGATCAAGGCGTGCCCTGGATCAATGTCCCCCACCGGCGCAGGTAGGCGAAGCCGGCGCGGCGCCGGTCTGCTCCCACTCCTGCGGGGTGTAGGTGTGCAAGGCCAGGGCATGGAACTCGCCCATCAGCTCGCCCAGCGTGCCATACACCAACTGGTGGCGCTTGACGCTATTGAGCCCGGCGAAGCGCTCACTGACCACCACGGCCTTGTAGTGCGTCTGCGTGCCCCGGCTGTGCATGTGGCTCTCATCGAGCACCTGCAGATGGCTGGGCTGCAGCAAGGCCAGGGTCTGTTCGATCCGTTGGTGCATGGACATGACCGGCTCCGTTACGGCTTTTTAGCCGGTGCAGCAGCGGCCGGTGCAGCTGGCTTGGCCGGGGTGATTTCGGTGGTCATGTCCTGCAGCAGCTTGTTGACCACAGGCACGGCGCTTTCCAGCTTGGCCTGAGTCAGCTGAGCCGACTGTTGGGTGACCTGGGGCATTTTTTCCAGGACCTTCTTGCCCAGTGGCGACTGGTAGAACTTGACCAGGTCCTTGAGCTCGGCCTCGGTGAAGTTGTCGGTATACAGCTTGATCATGTCCGGCTTGAGCTTCGGCCAGCCGATGGCCTGATCCAGGGCGGCGTTTGCTTTGGCCTGGTAGCTTTCAAGTACGGCTTTCTTGGAGTCGGGCGCGTTGGCCTGCTCGAAGCGTTGAGCGAACATCTGCTGGACCTGCATGTACACCGGGGTACCGAGTTTGTCGGCATGCGCCATCATCAGGAACGATTCAGCACTGGCGTTGTGGCTGGCGGTATCAGCGAGCACCTGGCCGCTGGCGCAGACGAAAAAGGCCGCGGTACAGAGGGCGCGAAGACGTGTCATCGAGTTTCCTTAAATTAGCAGCTGAGGCAAGAGCCCCGGAATCGACCATTCTGCGCCCAACCCGGCGTGTCGCTCAAGCCCGGTAGACGCACAACGTATGGACGGCTCATCGGCAGGGAATGGAACCCAGGTCGTCAATGAGCACCTAAACTGCTCAACCTCGGCAATTGGCAACCGCCAGCGCGAGACCTTGAAAGGACAATGCACGTCTCGAGGCCTTGGCCGCGAGCACGTCGACAGGAGAAGAGCAGCATGAGCCGCACGGAAACAGACAGCATCGGTCCGGTTGAAGTTCCGGAACAGGCCTACTGGGGGGCGCAGACCCAGCGCTCGCTGGTCAACTTCGCCATCGGCGACCAGCGCATGCCGCTGGCGGTGGTGCACGCCCTGGCGCTGATCAAGAAGGCCGCCGCCAGGGTCAATGATCGCAATGGCGACCTGCCCGCCGATATCGCGCGCTTGATCGAACAGGCCAGTAATGAAGTGCTCGCCGGCGAGCATGACGACCAATTCCCCTTGGTGGTATGGCAGACCGGCAGCGGCACCCAGAGCAACATGAACGTCAACGAAGTCATCGCCGGGCGTGCCAACGAGCTGGCCGGCAAGGGCCGCGGCGGCAAATCGCCGGTGCACCCCAACGACCACGTCAACTGCTCGCAAAGCTCCAACGACTGCTTCCCCACCGCCATGCACATCGCCACCGTGCAAGCGGTTCAGGGCGACTTGCTGCCGGCGATCGCCGAACTGAGCGCGGGCCTGGCCGAGCTCTCGGCCAAGCACATGCATCTGGTCAAGACTGGCCGTACGCACATGATGGACGCCACGCCCATCACCTTCGGCCAGGAAATCTCGGCGTTCGTGGCGCAACTCGACCACGCCCAGCGCGCCATCCGTGCGGCCCTGCCCGCCGTGTGCGAATTGGCCCAGGGCGGTACCGCCGTGGGCACCGGCTTGAACGCCCCCCATGGCTTTGGCGAGGCGATCGCCGGCGAACTGGCAGCGCTGTCAGGCCTGCCGTTCGTGACTGCGCCCAACAAGTTTGCCGCGCTGGCCGGGCATGAGCCGCTGACCACTCTGGCCGGCGCCTTGAAAACCCTGGCGCTGACCTTGATGAAACTGGCCAACGACTTGCGCCTGCTGGGCTCTGGCCCTCGCGGCGGCATCGCAGAAGTGCGTCTGCCGGCCAACGAACCGGGCAGCTCGATCATGCCCGGCAAGGTCAACCCGACCCAGTGCGAAGCGCTGTCGATGCTCGCCTGCCAGGTGCTGGGCAACGATCTGGCGATCAGCATGGCGGCCAGTCACGGGCACCTGCAACTGAACGTGTTCAAGCCGGTGATCATTCATAACCTGTTGCAATCGGTGCGGTTGCTCGCCGATGGCTGCAGCAACTTCCAGACCCACTGCATCGCCGGCCTGGAACCGGATGCCGAGAAGATGGCCGAGCACCTGGAGCGGGGCTTGATGCTGGTCACCGCGCTGAATCCCCACATCGGTTACGACAAGGCGGCGCAGATCGCCAAGAAGGCCTATGGCGAAGGCAAGACCTTGCGCGAAGCGGCGCTGGAACTGGGTTTCCTCACCGAAGCCGAGTTCGATGAGTGGGTGCGGCCGGAGAACATGCTGGGCTGAAAACCTGTAGCGAGGGGGCTTGCCCCCGATTGGATGTGTCTGACACCTAATTTCTTCCTGACACACCCCATCGGGAGCAAGCCCCCTAGCCACAGGGCTTGGCGTCAGGACGGTTGGGGCGACTCAGCCGCTGCCTGGCGCGTCCGCCAACTCGCCATCAGCGTTGGGCCGAGCGCCACCATGGCCGACCCGGCCACCACCACCAGCGCGCCGAAATACGCCAGGCCATTGGCCTCCTCGCTATGCACCAGGTCCGGCCACAAGCTCGACCCCAGTGCCGCTGAAGCGAAGGTCACCAAGGGCGTCAGCGCCAAAGTCGCACTCACCCGCGAGGCCTGCCAGTGCGCCAGCGCCTCGGCGAAGGCGCCATAGGCGACCAGCGTATTCAGGCAGCACGCCAGCAGAAGCCAGCCTTGCACCGGGGTCAGGCTCAAGGCCTCCAAGGGATGTGCCCAAGGCGTGATCACCAGCGCGCACCCCAGGTAGATCACCATCATCACCTGCAGCGAATTCCATTGGTTGAGCAGTTGCTTCTGGCTCATGGCATAGAAAGCCCACACCGCCGATGCCAGCAAGACCAGCAGCACCCCAGTGGTATAGGTGCCCATGGAGCCCAGCAGCTCACCGACACGCTGATTGAAAAACAGCCCGAAGCCGCTCAGCAGCACCACCATGCCAATGCACTGAGCCAGATTGAAACGCTCCTTGAACACGTAAAGGCTGCACAGGATCAAGAAGATCGGCCCGACCTGAATCATCAGCTGCGCGGTACCGGCGCTGATCAATTGCAGAGCGAACAGATACAGCACGTAGTTAGCCACCAACCCGACCACCGCCAGCCCCACCAGGCCGAAGCCTTTGCGGCCCAGCGGGCGAAACGACGGCAGGCGCCGGGTCAGGCTCAAATAGATGAACAGGACTCCGCCGGCACCCACCAGGCGAAACCAGGTCACCGTGATCGGGTCCATGGCTTGCAGGACTATCTTGAGTTTGATCGGCAGAACGCCCCAAAGCAGCGCGGTAACCAACGCCAGCAACAGCCCGTAGGCCCAGCGTCCGGAAGTGATATGCATGTAGAGCCTCATGCCCTGTGGCGGGGGGAGCGGCAAGTGTAGCCGCGCGACGAGCGCGCAGACAGCCACATTTATGCACTATGCTGGCGCAGTATTGCCCAGTGGTGACCGCTGGTCGGCCGGCCGGCACGGACTCCAGCGGCAGATACTCATATGCTCAAATCACTGAACCTCATTTGGGGAGCTGTCATGTTCGGTAAACGCACACAAGACGCCAACGCCGCGACTCACTTCCGCGCAGAGCGTTTCAGCCTGGTCAATGGCCAGTTCTACTTCAGCACCCGCGAGAATTCCCTGGAAGGCCCGTTCGCCACTCGCGAAGAAGCCGAAAAAGAGATGGCCGCATACGTAGAGCGGATCCAGCGCCGGCATTGAACCCCCTTTACTCGCTGCACCGCATGACCCTGTGGCGAGGGGGCTTGCCCCCGAAAGATTTAGTGCCACCGGAGTGTCTGGCGCAGCGCGATCGGGGGCAAGCTCCCTCGCTACAGGGGTATCAACGTTTCTTGTCCTTTTTGAAGGCCGCCTCGATCGCCTCATTGATCGTACGCAACACCTTTACCCGCGCCGAGCGCTTGTCGTTGGCGGCCACCAGCGTCCATGGCGCGATTTCCGTACTGGTACGGTCGACCATGTCCCCCACCGCATCCCGATAGAGCCCCCACTTGCCGCGATTGCGCCAATCGTCTTCGGTGATCTTGTAGCGTTTGAACGGGATCTTCTCGCGGGCCTTGAAGCGCTCCAGCTGGGTCTGCTCGTCGATCGCCAGCCAGAATTTGACGACGATGATGCCGGCCTCGCTCAACTGCTCCTCGAAGTCGTTGATCTCGCTATACGCACGCATCCAGTCGGCTTCCGAACAGAAGCCCTCGACCCGCTCCACCAGCACGCGGCCGTACCAGGAGCGATCGAACACGGTGAACTTGCCCCGCGCCGGAATCTGCCGCCAGAAGCGCCACAGGTACGGCTGGGCCAATTCGTCCTGAGTCGGCGCCGCCACCGGCACGATGGCGTACTGGCGCGGGTCGAGGGCGGCGGCCACGCGGCGGATCGCCCCGCCCTTGCCCGCGGCATCGTTGCCTTCGAACACCGCCACAAGGGCGTGGGACTTCATGCGCTTGTGGCGCAGCAAGGTCGCCAGGCGCGCTTGCTCCTCTATCAGTTGCTGGTGATAGTCGTCCTTCTCCAACTGCTGATTGAGGTCGAGGCTACCCAGCAGGCTGCGGCCATCGATGCTCTCGCCCACCGGCGCCATGGCCTGACGCACGGGCTCGACGGGCGCCTTGAGCGCTGCCTGCAGCCCTTCGAGGAGGATATTGCCCACCACCAGGCTGCGGTAATTCGGGTCCACGCCTTCGATCACATGCCAAGGCGCGTACTCGCGGCTGGTGCGCCGCAACACACGCTCGCCAAAGCGCACGAAGCGGTCGTAGGTGTCGGTCTGCTTCCAGTCCAGCGGGCTCAGACGCCAGCTGTGCAGCGGGTCGTCCTGCAAGGCCTTGAGCCGCGCTTTCATCTGCTTCTTGGACAGGTGAAACCAGAACTTGAAGATCAATGCGCCTTCGTCGACCAGCATCTGCTCCAGGCGCTCCGCCTCACCGATGGCCTGATCGAGCACCGCGTCGTCGAAGTCGCCGTGCACACGGCTTTGGATCATCTGGCTGTACCAGTTGCCGAAAAACACGCCCATGCGCCCCTTCGCCGGCAGCTGCCGCCAGTAGCGCCAGGCAGGCGGGCGGGCCAGCTCTTCATCGGTCTGCTTGTCGAAGGTGCGCACCTCGATCAGGCGCGGGTCCATCCACTCGTTGAGCAGCTTGACCGTCTCGCCCTTGCCCGCGCCTTCGATGCCGTTGATCAGGATGATGACCGGGAAGCGCGATTGCTGCTTGAGCTCGAACTGAGCGTCGAGCAGCGCTTCACGCAGGGCCGGCAGTTGTTTTTCGTAGGTATCGTCGTCGATGGCGTGGCCGATCTCGGCGGATTCGAACATTCCCTGCTCCTGTGATGTGAATGAACAACACTCGTGGGCATCTGGACCCTGCTATCTGGCAAAATGTTGCGTCTGGTGCGTGTTGCATCGCAAGTCTTCATGGAACCCTGCCGTCATGCCTGCCGATCGGCCCCCTGTGTCCCCCGCTCCTCACGCCGCTGTTGCCCACGCCGATCTGGATTGGGACGATGAAGGCCGCCCGCGCTCCAAGGCTTTCGACGACGTGTACTTTTCCCTCGCTTCGGGCCTGGATGAAACGCGCCACGTGTTCATCGAACAGAACTGCCTGCGCGAGCGTTTCAGCGAACTGGCGGCCGGCGAGCGTCTGGTGATCGGCGAGACCGGCTTTGGCACCGGGCTGAATTTTCTGTGTGCCTGGCAGCTGTTCGAGCAATGCGCCACCAGCGCGGCAAGGCTGCATTTCGTCAGTGTCGAGAAATACCCGCTGACCGCCGCCGACCTGCACCGCGCCCTGGCGCTATGGCCGCAACTGACGGCGCAGGCACAACCGCTGCTGCAACAGTACGTGGCGATCCATCCGGGTTTCCAGCGCCTGGTGTTCGCCGCCGGCCGCGTAACCCTGACGCTGCTGATCGGTGATGCCATGGAGCAGCTGCCGTTGCTCGACGCGGCGGTAGATGCCTGGTTCCTCGATGGTTTCGCGCCGTCGCGCAACCCTGAGATGTGGACCCCGGAGTTGTTCGCGCAACTGGCCAGGCTGTCGGCGCCGGGGGCGACGCTGGGCACCTTCACCAGTACCGGCTGGGTGCGGCGCAGTCTCAAGGCGGCCGGTTTCAAGATGAAGCGGGTGCCGGGGATCGGGCACAAGTGGGAGGTATTGCGTGGGGTGTTGGTGGGGCCCGATGCACTCACCGCGCCACTGGAAAACGACCCTGTGGTGAGGGGGCTCGCTCCCGATACGCCGGTGCCGACAAGCCGCAAACCGAAGGCCAGCCCACTCGGGAGCGAGCCTCCTAACCACCGGGTTGCGCCAGACCACGATGCTGCAAAGGCAAACTCGATCAAACCCTGGTACGCGCGGCCGCTGCGGCCCAGCGGCAAACACGCGTTGGTCATCGGCGCCGGCCTTGCCGGTTGCGCCACCGCCGCCAGCCTGGCCGCCCGCGGCTGGCAGGTCAGCCTGCTGGAGCGCCACGCCGGCGTCGCCGAGGAAGCCTCGGGCAACCCGCAAGGCGTTCTGTACCTGAAATTGTCCGCCCATGGCACCGCCCTGTCGCAACTGATCGTCGCCGGCTTCGGCTACACCCGGCGCCTGCTGGAGCAACTGCAGCGTGGCGTCGACTGGGATGCCTGCGGCGTGCTGCAGCTGGCCTTCGATGCCAAGGAAGCCACCCGCCAGCAGCAACTGGCCGACGCCTTCCCTGCCGACCTGCTGCACCTGGTGGATCGGCCCACGGCCGAGGCCCGTGCAGGCATCTCGCTGCCCTCGGGCGGGCTGTTTTTCCCCGAAGGCGGCTGGGTCCATCCCCCGGCGCTGTGCCAGTGGCAAGCCGGCCACGCCAATATCACCCTGGTGCCCCATCGGCAGATCGTCACCCTGCAGCGCTGCCCCGACAGCGGCCAATGGCAAGCCTGGGACGCACAGCGCTGCATCGCCACCGCCCCGGTGGTGGTGCTGGCGGGGGCAGCCGAGGTCAGGGCTTTCAACCCGGCCGCCGGCTTGCCGCTCAAGCGTATCCGCGGGCAGATCACCCGCCTGCCGGCCACCGTCGCCAGCCGCTCGCTGAGCACCGTGGTGTGCGCCGAAGGCTATGTGGCCCCGGCGCGCCTGGGCGAGCACACCCTGGGTGCCAGTTTCGACTTCAGCAACGACGACCTGACGCCCACGATCGCCGAACACCAAGGCAACCTGGCGCTGCTGAGCGAGATTTCCCCTGCCCTGAGCGCGGCCTTGCACACTGCGGACATGGCGCCGGAACACCTTCAGGGCCGCGCGGCCTTTCGCTGCACCAGCCCGGATTACCTGCCCATCGTCGGCCCGCTGGCCGACCCCGAGGCGTTCGCCGTGACTTACTCGGCACTGGCCCGCGATGCCCGCCAGGTCCCCGACCTGCCGTGCCCCTGGCTCGACGGCCTGTACGTCAACAGCGGCCATGGCTCGCGCGGTCTGATCACCGCGCCGCTGGCAGGTGAGCTGATCGCCGCCTGGCTGGAAGACGAACCCCTGCCGGTGCCGCGTGCCATCGCCGAGGCCTGTCACCCCAATCGCTTCGCCTTGCGCCAGTTGATTCGCGGCGGCCAGGCGAAACCTGCTACAACTGCTGTTCCGCCCAACGAGCCACGCTGATGCTGAACGTCCACGACCTGCACAAAAGCTACCCCACGCCGCAAGGCCCTTTGCCGGTGCTGCAGGGTGTGGAGCTACAGGTCGAACGTGGCGCCAGCCTGGCCCTGATGGGCGAGTCGGGCAGTGGCAAAAGCACCCTGTTGCACCTGCTGGCCGGGCTCGACCGGATCGATCGTGGCAGCCTGGACATCGACGGCCATGCCCTGCACCGCCTCAGCGAGCCGCAACTGGCCGACTGGCGCCGCACACACATCGGTCTGATCTTCCAGCAGTTCAACCTGATCGGCAGTCTGTCGGTAGCGGACAATCTGGCATTCCAGGCGCGCCTGGCCGGGCGCCACGATCCCCACTGGCAGGCCGAACTGGTCCAGCGCCTCGGCCTGGGCGACCTGCTGCAGCGCTATCCCGAGCAACTCTCCGGCGGCCAGCAACAACGGGTGGCGCTGGGCCGTGCGCTGGCCTCGAAGCCAGCGTTGTTACTGGCCGACGAGCCCACCGGCAACCTTGACGAAGCCACCGCCGCTGAAGTCCTCGACCTGTTGCTCGAACTGCAACGCAGCAGCGGCTGCACCCTGTTGATGGTCACCCACAGCCCGCTGATCGCTGCCCGCCTGCAGCGCAGCGTGGTGTTGCGGGCCGGGCGCGTGGCGGATCCGACATGGTGATGCGCTGGGCCCTGGTCGCCCTGCTCAGCCACTGGCGCAAGCATCCGATCCAACTGCTCAGCGTCCTCACCGGGCTGTGGCTGGCCACCGCCTTGCTCACCGGTGTGCAGGCGCTCAACAGTCAGGCCCGGGAGAGCTACGCGCTGGCCAGTCGAACACTCGGCAGCCAGGCCGCCACCCGCATCGAAGCGCACAACGCCGGGCGCTTCGAGCAGCAGGCGTTCGTCGACCTGCGGCGCCAGGGCTGGCCCGTCTCGCCGCTGCTCGAAGGCCGCGTACAGCTGCGCGATGCCGGCACCAGCAGCAATGAACCACGGCGCCTGCAGGTACTGGGCCTGGAGCCGATCACCCTGCCCCAGGACACCGCCGTGGCCGGGCGAACCCTGCAAGCCGCCGACATCGGCGACTTCATCGGCACCCCCGGGCGTACCTGGATCGCCGCCAGCACCCTGCGCGAACAGCATTGGCACGAGGGCGAGCAGCCGCAACTGAGCAATGGCGAATCCCTGCCGCCCCTGCAGATCCAGCCACGTATGGCCCCGGGTCTGCTGATCCTCGACATCGGCGCCGCTCAACGGGTGTTGCAAGCCGAGCAACAGATCAGCGCACTGGTGTTGCCCGGCGGCTTCGATCAGACCCTGCCTGCGCCCTGGGCCGAACGCCTGCACATCGTTCAGCACGCAGCGGACAGCGACCTGCAACGGCTGACCGCGAGCTTTCATCTCAATCTCGACGCCCTCGGCCTGCTGGCGTTTGCCGTCGGCCTGTTTATCGTGCACGCCGCCATCGGCCTGGCCCTCGAGCAGCGCCGCAGCCTGCTGCGTACCTTGCGGGCCTGCGGCGTCAGCGCGCGGACCTTGATCTTCACGCTAGTGCTGGAACTGCTGGCCATGGCCTTGCTTGGCGGCCTGGCGGGTGTGGTCAGTGGCTACGGGTTGGCCAGTGTGCTGCTGCCCGATGTCGCCGCCAGCTTGCGCGGGCTGTACGGCGCCGAAGTCGCCGGGCAACTGAGCCTGAGCCCGAGTTGGTGGCTGGCCGGGCTGGGCTTGAGCCTGGGTGGCGCGGTACTGGCCGGCGCCAGCAGCCTGTGGCGGGCGGCGCGTCTGCCGTTGCTGGCCTTGGCCGGTAACGACAGCTGGTACCGTGCGCACCGTGACTGGCTGCAGCGCCAGGCCTGGGTGGCCGGCGCTGCAGCGTTGATTGCGGCGGCCGCCGCCCTCTGGGGCAACAGCCTGGCGCTTGGTTTCGTGCTCATGGGCGCACTCTTGCTGGCGGCCGCCTTGGGCTTGCCGCTGCTGCTCAGCGGCTTGCTGAGGCTCGGCGCCAAGCGGGTTCGCTCGGCATTGGGACAGTGGTTTCTGGCGGACTGCCGGCAGCAGCTGCCCGTGTTGAGCCTGGCGCTGATGGCTCTGCTGCTGGCGGTCGCCGCCAATATCGGTGCGGCCAGCATGACCGAGGGCTTTCGCCAGACCTTCCTGCAGTGGCTGGATCAGCGCCTGTCGGCAGAGTTGTATGTACGTCCAACCTCGGCCAGCCAGGCAGACGCCATCGCCCAGTGGCTGGCGACCCAGGCCGATGTGCGCACGACGCTGCCGGTGCGCGATGTCGAACTGCGTCTGCAAGGCTGGCCGGCCAGCATCAGCGGCGTACTCGATGACCCCCTGTACCGCCAGCACTGGCCGCTGCTGGAGCAAACGCCTGACGCCTGGGAGCGTTTGTTCGCCGCTGACAGCGACGGCCTGATGCTCAGCGAACAGTTGGCGCGCCATCTACAGGTCAGGCTCGGCGAGCGCCTGACGCTGACCACCGAGACAGGCCCATGGTCGCCGACCATCGTTGGCATCTACGCCGACTATGGCAACCCCAAGGGTCATCTGCTGGTAGCCGGTGATCGTCTGCATCGCTACTGGCCGAGTGCACCGATTGCCCGCCTCAATGTGCGCAGCGATCCCGCTCACGTGCCGGCGCTCAAGGAGCAGCTGCAGCAAGCCTTCAGCCTGGATGACGGGCGCCTGGTCGATCAGGCCCAGCTTAAGCAGTGGGCTACCCAAGTGTTCGAACGCACCTTCACCGCCACGGCCGCACTCAACAGCCTGACGTTGGGTGTCGCCGGGGTCGCGCTGTTCATCGCGCTGCTGACCCAGAGCCAGAGCCGCCTCGGGCAACTGGCCCCGCTATGGGCTCTGGGCGTCGGCCGCCGCCAGTTGATGCTGCTCAACCTCGGCCAGACCTGGCTGTTGGCGGCGCTGACGCTGGTGTGCGCCGTGCCGCTGGGCATGCTGCTGGCCTGGTGTCTGGTGGCGGTCATCAACGTGCAGGCGTTCGGCTGGCGCCTGCCTTTGCATGTGTTCCCGCTGCAAGTGGCGCGCCTGCTGGGGCTGGCGGCGCTGGCCACGGCCCTGGCTTCGGCCTGGCCGCTATGGCGATTGCGTCAGAGCCAGCCTACGGATCTGCTGCGGGTATTTGCCGATGAGCGTTAGTTTTCTGCAGGCCATCGCGGCCTCTTCGCGGGCAAGCCCTGCTCCCACCCCCTGTGGGAGCCTTGTTCCTACCTCCAATGGGGGCCTTGCTCCTACCCCCTGTGGGAGCCGGGCTTGCCCGCGAAGAGGCCTGCGGCAATGGCTGATCGGCTTGGTCCTGACCACATTCGGCCTGCTCAGCGCATGCGACAACAGCGCACCGCCGAGCAGCGGCTTTGCCGGACTGGCCAAACCCAGCCAGGACTACGCCCAGGTCAGCCGCGGCCGGCCGTTCGTGTTCCCGCTGGACCACGGCGCGCACCCGGACTTTCGCATCGAATGGTGGTACGTGACCGCCAATCTCAAGGACGCTCAGGGCCAGTCGTTCGGTATCCAATGGACGCTGTTTCGCAACGCTCTGCGTGCCCACGGCAGCGGCGCGGGTTGGGCCGACAGCAATCTGTGGCTGGGCCACATCGGCCTCACCAGCGCCGATCAGCAACGTTCGGCGCAGTACGTCGGCCGCGGTGGCGTCGGCCAGGCCGGGGTCAGCCTGCAACCGTTCGCCGCCTGGATCGACAACAACTCGCTGCGCAGCCTGACCGCCCAAGGCAGCCCCGATCCGCTGGCGCACATGGCCCTGGAGGGCGGCGGCAAGGACTTCAGCTATCACCTGCAACTCGTCACCGAGCACGCCCCCGTGCTGCAAGGCGACGGTGGCTTCAGTCAGAAATCCACCCAGGGCCAGGCCTCGTATTACTACAGCCAGCCGTTCTTTCAAGCCAGTGGCGACATCGAGCTGGACGGCAAGACCTACCAGGTCTCCGGCCCCGCTTGGCTCGACCGCGAGTGGAGCAGTCAGCCACTGGCCGATGATCAGCCCGGCTGGGACTGGCTGGCCCTGCATCTGCAGGATGGCAGCCAATTGATGCTCTATCGCTTAAGACAAAACGATGGCAACCATTACCTCACTGCCAACTGGATCGACCCCCACGGCCACAATCAGCAGCTGGGCGCTGATGCCCTGCAACTGGCGCCGCAGGACCACACCCAGGTGCAAGGCCATAGCGTGCCGACGCGGTGGACCTTGAGCATCCCCGGCAAGGGCCTGAAAATCGATATCGAGGCGCTCAACCCCAACGCCTGGATGGCGCTGAGCACTGGCTACTGGGAAGGACCGGTGCACTTCAGCGGTAGCCAGCAGGGCGTCGGCTATCTGGAAATGACCGGCTACTGATCGCGCCGGTCGCGCCTATCGATCCCGGCCCGGCACAGGCCAGGCAATCAACTCCAGGAGAATTGCCTGAGCCACGGCGGCCGTCTTGTTGGGCACGTCGAGCTTGGTGATCGCGCTGGAAATATGAAACTGCACAGTGCGCTCGGACAAAAACATTTCGGCGGCGATGTGTCCTGCGGTATGCCCTGCTGCGGTCTTTTCCAGCACGGTGATTTCCCGCGGCGTCAGCAGTTTCTCCACTTCTGCGATCGTCAAGCCGAGCGTCTCGTCATTGGCAATGCGCTCGACGGTGGCAACGGTAAGCTGATTGGTCAGCGACAACACAATGTCGGCTTTGCTTTGAAACTCGTCGATTTCCAGTTCCGGGCGCGAGCGTCCAAGACAGAGCAACGCCACCAGACCGCTGACGTGGTGGCAGGCTTGACTCATGCCATGAGTTACGTCGACCTCGCGCATCATCTGCCACAACTCAGGCGCCTCGCGGAATAAAGCCGGCTCCCAACGCAAGGGCTGCAGCGATGTCAGACCGTGCTGGTGACGCGGATCCTGGCTATATAGCCGCTGCCCGGCATATTGACTGACGAAAGAGTTCGCCAAGGTGGTCTTGAGTAAAAGCGGCGCTTCCATCGGATTGTGATCAAGGACCACGAAACGCCACGAGTCGAAACCTAGATCGCGCACAACAGGTGACAGGTTGCTGAATAACGGCTCCAGACGCATCCCTAGCGCAGCCAGCGCTTTGCGTCTTGCATCGCTCCAATGCCGCATTGAATCTACTCCCTCGATTCACTCATGGCAGTGCCTGAAAAAACATCACCCCTCCGGGCCGGCGGCAAAGAATGGAAACATTATATGCAGCGGATAATACAAGCGATATAAATAAAACATATTAACTTCCCTCTAAGGATAGAAGCAGGCGTTGAGAGAAGGAAAAAACAGTACATGTCATGACGCTAGCCGCAGAAGTTGTATCAATATATTAACCATATAAATCAGAAGGTTAGCAAGATATTGCACAGAAACTCCGGAGACGCTTTCCAGTCAAAATACATACAACCTGGCATATCGAATCGATTCAGGACAAACATTCCGCAATCCCCCAACAAAGTTTCCGCACTGATTTCGTAACGTGGGTTACAACCCATTAGTTGGCTACTGGTTATTTTTCATATTCCAGAACATATGCAAGTTGTAACTAAATATTTATCGGCTTGACGCCTATATTTCATCGTAACGGCGCCTGACCTGAGGTGCCGCCCGTCCTTATAACTTAATGATCTAAAACTCAGCCATCAGCCACCGGTCACTTCATAGGGTGCACAACGCACCCGACGCCGCCTCAACGCTGAGCGCAGGCCTCTCCCCAACGGAACGACCGGTAAGGACTTATGTGCGGATTAGCTGGAGAATTACGCTTCGATCAACAACCACCGGACCTCGCGGCGGTTGAACGAATTACCCACCACCTGGCCCCCCGCGGCCCAGATGCCTGGGGATTCCACAGCCAAGGGCCGATTGCCCTTGGCCATCGTCGGCTGAAGATCATGGACCTGTCCGACGGGTCCGCGCAGCCGATGGTCGATAACAACCTAGGCTTGTCGCTGGCCTTCAACGGCGCCATCTATAACTTCCCCGAGCTGCGCAGCGAGCTCGAAGCGCTGGGTTACAGCTTCTATTCCGGTGGCGACACCGAGGTGCTGCTCAAGGGCTATCACGCCTGGGGCGCCGATCTGCTGCCCAAGTTAAACGGCATGTTCGCCTTCGCCATCTGGGAGCGTGACAGCCGTCGACTGTTCCTGGCCCGCGACCGCCTGGGCGTCAAGCCGCTGTATCTGTCGCGCACTGGCAGCCGCCTGCGGTTCGCCTCGGCCCTGCCGGCGTTGCTCAAAGGTGGTGACATCAATCCGGTGCTCGACCCGATTGCGCTCAACCACTACCTGAATTTTCACGCCGTGGTGCCGGCTCCGCGCACTCTGCTGGCCAATATCGAGAAACTGCCACCGGCGACCTGGATGCGCATCGACGCCGACGGCCGCACCGAGCAGAAAACCTGGTGGACCTTGCCCTACGGCCCCAACCCGGATGAGCAGAATCTGGGGCTGGAAGACTGGGTCGACCGCGTACTCGACAGCACCCGCGAAGCCGTCGCCATACGCCAGCGCGCTGCCGTGGATGTCGGCGTGCTGCTGTCCGGCGGTGTCGACTCGAGCATGCTCGTGGGTCTGTTGCGTGAGGTCGGGGTCGAGGACCTGTCGACCTTCTCCATCGGCTTCCAGGATGCCGGCGGCGAGCGCGGCGACGAGTTTCAGTATTCGGACCTGATCGCCAAGCACTACAACACCAAGCACCATCAACTGCGCATCGACGAGCGCGAGATCATCGAGCAACTGCCGGCGGCATTCCGCGCCATGAGCGAGCCGATGGTCAGCCATGACTGCATCGCCTTCTACCTGCTGTCTCGGGAAGTGGCCAAACATTGCAAAGTGGTACAGAGCGGTCAGGGCGCCGATGAGTTGTTCGCCGGCTATCACTGGTACCCGCAGGTAGACGGCGCGGCGGACCCGTACAGCGCCTATCGCGACGCGTTTTTCGATCGCAGCTATGCCGATTACGCCGACACTGTCATGCCTGAATGGCTGACCGCCAATGATGCAGCGGGCGATTTCGTCCGCGAGCACTTCGCCCAGCCCGGCGCCGATGCCGCGGTGGACAAGGCTCTGCGTCTGGACAGCACCATCATGCTGGTCGACGACCCGGTCAAGCGCGTCGACAACATGACCATGGCCTGGGGCCTGGAAGCGCGCACGCCGTTCCTCGACTACCGCCTGGTGGAGCTCTCGGCGCGCGTTCCGGGGCGCTTCAAGCTGCCCGACGGCGGCAAGCAAGTGCTCAAGGAGGCGGCGCGCAGAGTCATCCCTAGCGAGGTCATCGACCGCAAGAAGGGCTATTTCCCCGTGCCCGGCCTCAAGCATCTGCAAGGCGATACCCTGAACTGGGTGCGCGAGCTGTTGCTCGATCCGAGCCAGGACCGCGGCCTGTTCAACCCTACCATGCTCGATCGCCTGCTCACTGACCCCCAGGGCCAGCTGACGCCGTTGCGCGGCTCGAAACTCTGGCAACTGGCGGCCCTCAACTTGTGGCTCAGTGAACAAGGAATCTGATCGATGAAAGCTTCTGCGACCGCTTACAGCCAGCGCTGGCTGCGCGGCCAATCACCGTCCTACGAGCGCCTGCAGGCACGTCTGGCCGAGGACGGCAGCGAGCAGGCGCAACCGCGGCAGCTGCACTGCGGGTGGGGCCGGCTGCTGATCGGTCATACCTACCCGACGCCCGAGGCCCTCGCTCAGGAACTGCTCAACGAGCAACCGGGCGAACGCGATATCGCCCTGTACGTGGCGGCGCCGCAAAACGTGCTGGCGCACTCCCCCCAGCAGCTGTTTCTGGACCCCTCGGATACGCTGCGGTTGTGGTTCAGCGATTACCGCCCAGCCCAGCGGGTGTTTCGCGGCTTCCGTATTCGCCGCGCCCACACCGAGGGCGACTGGCAGGCGATCAATTCGCTGTACCTCAAGCGCCGCATGCTGCCGATCGACCCGACGCTACTGACCCCGCGCCACCAGGGCGGCCCGGTGTACTGGCTGGCCGAAGACGAAGACAGCGGCCAGGTGATCGGCAGTGTGATGGGCCTCAACCACCGCACGGCTTTCGACGACCCGGAACACGGCAGCAGCCTGTGGTGCCTGGCCGTGGACCCGCGCTGCACTCGCCCCGGTGTCGGCGAGGTGCTGGTGCGCCACCTGGTGGAGCACTTCATGAGCCGCGGGCTGGCGTATTTGGACTTGTCCGTGCTGCACGATAATCGCCTGGCCAAGAACCTCTACAGCAAACTGGGTTTTCGCAACCTGCCGACCTTCGCCATCAAGCGCAAGAACGGCATCAACCAGAAATTGTTCCTTGGCCCGGGCCCGCAGGGTGAATTCAATCCCTATGCGCGCATCATCATCGACGAGGCGTTCCGCCGTGGCATCGATGTGCAGGTCGACGATGCCGAAGCCGGGATGTTCACCCTCAGCCACGGCGGTCGGCGGGTACGCTGCCGTGAGTCGCTGAGCGACCTGACCAGTTCCATCAGCGTGGTCCTGTGCCAGGACAAGAGCCTGACCCACAAGACCCTCAAGGCCGCAGGCTTGAAGCTGCCTGCGCAGCAACTGGCCGGCAGCGCCGATGACAACCAGGACTTTCTCGACGAACACCGACACGTGGTGGTCAAGCCGTTGGACGGCGAGCAAGGCCTGGGCGTGGCAGTGGATCTGTCGACGCTGGAAGAAGTCCAGCAGGCGGTGGAGGCGGCGCGGCAGTTCGATAGCCGTGTGCTGCTCGAAAGCTTCCATGAAGGCCTGGACCTGCGCATTGTGGTCATTGGTTTCGAAGTGGTAGCGGCAGCCATTCGCCGACCCGCCCAGGTGGTAGGTGATGGCCAGAACACCGTGGGCTTTCTGATCGAGGCGCAAAGCCGACGTCGCCAGGCGGCCACCGGAGGCGAGAGCCGGATCCCGGTGGATCAGGAAACCCTGCGTACCGTGCAGGCAGCCGGTTACGACTACGATTCAGTGCTGCCAAGCGGCGAGGTATTGCCCGTCAGGCGCGCCGCCAATCTGCATACCGGTGGGCATCTGGAAGACGTCACCGACATTCTCCATCCGACCCTGGCAGACGCCGCTGTGCGTGCCGCCCGGGCACTGGACATTCCGGTGGTGGGCCTGGACCTCATGGTGCCGGCCGCCGACCAGCCCGAGTATGTGTTCATTGAGGCCAACGAACGCGTGGGCCTGGCCAACCACGAACCGCAGCCGACCGCCGAGCGTTTCGTCGATCTGCTGTTTCCCCATAGTGCGCCGCGCTGAGCGGCGCATCGCCCCTGTAGCGAGGGGGCTTGCCCCCGAAAACAATGTCCGCGCCCCCATGTCGGCCGAATCATTTTCGCGGGCCAGTTCCCTCGCAACTGTCACCGTAGTTATCCAAATCAGGAGTTGCCATGACTGACAAAATTCCCGAACCGGATATTCATTATCTGCAGAAAGTCCTGCTGGAAATGCTCGCCATTCCCAGCCCCACGGGCTTTACCGACACCATCGTGCGCTACGTGGCCGAACGCCTCGAAGAGCTGGGTATTCCCTTCGAACTCACCCGTCGCGGGACCATTCGCGCCACCCTCAAGGGCCGCAAGAATTCCCCTGACCGCGCCGTCTCGGCGCATCTGGACACCATCGGCGCCAGCGTGCGGGCGTTCCAGGACAACGGCCGGCTGTCGCTGGCACCAGTGGGCTGCTGGTCCAGCCGTTTCGCCGAAGGCAGCCGCGTCAGCGTGTTCACCGACACCGGTGTGGTGCGTGGCAGCGTGCTGCCGCTGATGGCATCCGGGCACGCCTTCAATACCGCCGTGGATCAGATGCCGATCAGTTGGGACCATGTCGAACTGCGTCTGGACGCCTACTGCGCGACCAAAGCCGATTGCGAATCGATCGGGGTCAACATCGGCGACTTCGTGGCCTTCGACCCGCTGCCCGAATTCACCGAGAGCGGCCATATCAGCGCCCGCCATCTGGACGACAAGGCCGGCGTGGCAGCGCTGCTGGCGTCGCTCAAGGCCATCGTCGACAGCGGTGTGGAGCCGCCCATCGACTGCCACCCGCTGTTTACCATTACCGAGGAAATCGGTTCCGGCGCAGCGGCGGCGATCCCTTGGGACGTCAGCGAATTCGTCGGTATCGACATCGCGCCGGTCGCTCCCGGTCAGCAATCCAGCGAGCACGCGGTGAGCGTGGCCATGCAGGACTCGGGCGGGCCATACGATTATCACCTGTCCCGCCACCTGCTCAAGCTGGCGGCCGAGCATGAACTGCCGGTACGTCGCGACCTGTTTCGCTACTACTTCAGCGATGCCCATTCGGCTATCACCGCCGGGCATGACAGCCGCACCGCGCTGCTGGCCTTCGGTTGCGACGCCACCCATGGCTACGAGCGCACCCATATCGACAGCCTCAACGCCCTGAGCCGCTTGTTGGTGGCTTACGTGCTGAGCCCGCCCGTGTTTGCCAGCGATGCCAAACCGGGTAGCGCGTCGCTGGAGAAATTCAGCCACCAGATCGAGCACGATGCGCAGATGGAAAGTGATACGCGGGTGCCGACGGTGGATTCGTTGGTCGGTAAATAGCGGTAATCCCCGCTAGGGTGTATCAGTTGCCATTCAGGTAGCTGACAGACCGTATCGGGGGCAAGCCCTCGCCACAGGGGGCCAATCGTCACGCAACCTTGCCTTTGCGGTAGCATGCGCCCTTTACCCTGCGAGACGCCCCTCATGCTCATCCCCTACGATCAACTGGCCCCCGATACCCTCACCGGTCTGATCGAGGATTTCGTCACCCGGGACGGTACCGACAATGGCGACGACACGCCGCTGCAGACCCGTGTGCTGAGGGTCCGCCAGGCGCTGACCAAGGCCCAGGCCTTTATCGTCTTCGATCCCGACAGCCAACAATGCCAGCTGATGCTCAAACACGACATTCCGAAAGAGCTGTTCGATTGAGCGCAGCCCTCATCGCCCTGCCCTTGCGAATCCGCTGATAGATCTCGCCGCGATAGACTTCGACATCCTTGGGCGCGTCGATGCCCAAGCGCACGATGCCCCCGCGCACCTCCAGCACCTCGATCCAGATGTCATCGCCCAGATGGATGCGTTCGCCTGTTTTTCGTGTCAGTACCAGCATGTCCTTGCCCCCGTCAAAACCGATAAGAGCCCCAGATTGAAGGGGCTCGGGGTGGTTTTCAACCGGGTAGCGGCGAATCAGGCGGCTCCTACAGGGGCGTGGGAAATGCCCGTCAGAACGGTCCTACAACTTGTATTTCAGCCTTGGCTCAAGCGTGGGCCGAGCAAGATTATCGTGGCGCCAAGCACGCACAACAACGCGCCCCAGCCATCGCTCGCCGTCGGCCGCACGCCCTCGACCACGGCCAGCCAGGCCAGCGATGTGACGATGTAGATGCCGCCATAGGCAGCATAGGCACGTCCGGCATAGCCGGCCTCGACGCGGGTCAGCAGCAGCGCGAAGCAGGTCAGGCTGAGCAGGGCCGGCAGCACCCAGAGGGCGCTCTTGCCCAGGCGCAGCCACATGTAAAAGGCGTAGCAACCGGCAATCTCGAACACGGCGGCCAGAAAAAACCATAGATAATTCAGCACTAGCGTTGTCTCATGAGGGCAATGCCAGCAGCATACTGGGTCGCGCAGACGCTGTGGCACCCTGTAGCGAGGGGGCTTGCCCCCGAAAAATGCCCGTTCGACACATTTGTGTCGACTGACACATTTTTCGGGGGCAAGCCCCCCCGCTACAGCGGACGGATCTGCCATTGTCATTCTACTGCCAAAGAAGCCAAACACATGGGTCGAGTCGTTGCAGCAGCGGTGTACACCGCCGGGAAGAAAGTCGCCGATATCAGCCTCGAAGAAGGCAGCGAATGGGCCAGCAAGCCCAAGCATTTCGTGTGGATCGGCCTGGAGCAACCTGACTCGCAAGAGCTGGCCAATCTGCAATGCCAGTTTCACCTGCACGAACTGGCCATCGAAGACGCCCTGGAAAAACACAGCCGACCGAAACTTGAAACATTCGGTGACGCCCTGTTCATCGTCACCTATTCCCCCGTGCGCCAGGACGGCAAGCTGGAGTTCATCGAGACCCATATCTTTGCCGGTCGTGGCTACGTGATCACCGCACGCAACGGGCATTCACGCTCCTACGCCCAGGTGCGTCAGCGCTGCGAGGCGCGGCCGCTGCTGCTCGAGCACGGCGAGGACTTCGTGCTGTACGCGTTGCTCGACTTCGTCACCGAGAGCTACCAGCCGGTCACCGAATCCATCCATGCCGATATCGAACGCCTGGAGGCCAATGTGCTCGGCGGGGCGCTGCATGAGTCCGACATCCAGCACATTCACAGCCTGCGTGGTGATCTGCTGCGCCTGCGCCGCTATCTGGCGCCGATGGTGGAAATCAGCGAAGAGTTGCAACGCCTGGACTTCCCCTTTATCGACAAGAACATGCGGCCATACTTTCGCGACGTGCAGATTCACGTCAATCGGCAGATGGAAGACCTGACCACCATGCGCGAGATCGCTAGCCAGACCATCGAGATCGGCCTGCTGCTGGAGTCTTCCCGGCAGAGCATCACCCAGCGCAAGTTCGCCGCCTGGGCGGCGATCCTGGCGTTTCCCACGGCAGTGGCCGGGATCTACGGGATGAACTTCCACAACATGCCGGAGCTGGAATGGCGCTACGGGTACTTTGTGGTGCTGGGGACCATTGCTACGGTGTGTACTGGGCTGTACATCAGCTTCCGGCGTTCCGGCTGGCTTTAGCAACGGGCTGATCATACGGGTTGTCAGTCATGTCCCTGTGGCGAGGGGGCTTGCTCCCGATAGGCCGGGACTGGCACTAATCGGAGTGTCAGTCCCGGCCTCTCGGGGGCAAGCCCCCTCACCACAGGATTGATTCCATCTACCTAGTTGGCCCTTCAAGCCTGGTGCGCAACGAAGCGCATCATCCATTCGGCGACCGTGGTGCCGTGGTGCGGGCGATCGAGGCTGGCGATGCCGGCGTTGTAGATCGCCTCGCCCAGATGCTGCTGGCGCAGGTCCAGCAGCGCGCGGGAGTAGTCGTGAATGAACTCCGGATGGCCCTGGAAGCACAGCACCTGATCGTTGAGCTGGTACGCCGCAAACGGGCAGAACTCGCTGGACGCCACCACCACCGCTTCGGGCGGCAATTTCGTCACCTGGTCCTGATGGCTGATCAGCATGGTTAGGTCGTCCACCGGCGGGCTCATCCAGGGCGCATGGGCCGCGACCTGGTAGTCATGGATACCGACACCCCAGCCCTGGGTCGCGCGCTCGGCCTTGCCGCCCAGCAGCAGCGCCAGCAATTGGTGGCCGAAGCAGATGCCCAGCAGCTTGTCGCCGCGCTGGTAGCGATCCAGCAGGTAGACCTTGAGGGTCTGAATCCAGGGGTCGGTGCCGAACGAATCAGCCTTGCTGCCAGTCACCAGATACGCATCGAATTTTTCATTATCGTCCGGGTATTGCCCCTCGACGACGTTGTAGCGGGTGAATTCGGCGGGGATCGGTTGCTGTGCGAACAGACGCTCGAACATCTGACCGTAGCCTTGGTATTGATCGATCAGCTCCGGGCGCAGAAAGTCGGTTTCCAGGATGCAGATGCGTAACGACATAAGAATTCTCGACACTGGGAAGAAGGTGAAGGCGCTGGCCAAACCTTGCCTCGAAAGCTCGCCCCGTGGCAAGAGGAGCCCGGAAAAATCACCTCTGACGAACGGCAACCGGGTGCTGAATCGTTACCAGTGCCCCGCAGAGCCTCTAGGTGGCGGCTCAAGACGGTCAGCCCCGCAGGTATATTCCCTTGAAAGATTAAAATTGGAGCCATTCATACAAAATGGTTCTAAACCATAGCCCGCGTGGCTTCTACTGTTAACCCTGTACCTTCGCTGCCGGGTTTTGCCGGGGCCGGAGGTCAACGATCGATTTTGCAGTTCTGGCCGTAGCCCGGGCTATGCGGGGCAAGCAGTCGGCACATCGCTATAACAACAAAGGCACCGAGCCATGTTCAGACATCCCAAGATTCGCCAGGCCGGACTCATAGTGGTAGCAACCACGCTGCTGCTGATCATTCCCAATTTGACCAAATTGATTGGCTGACGCCTTGTAGCGAGGGGGCTTGCCCCCGAAAAATATAGCCTCCAACACATTTACCTGGGCTGACATATCTTTCGGGGGCAAGCCCCCTCGCTACAGGCTCGGCGCTACTGGCGCTGCACCTGAATCATCGGCGTCGACACCACCTTGGCGTGCATCTGCTCGAAACCACCGCCACGGCGCATGCCGCGTACCGGGCAGGCATCCAGATAATCCAGGCCCACCGCCAGCTTGAGATGACGCTCCGGCTTCGCCAGCCCGTTGGTCACGTCGAAGCTGTACCAGGCGTCGTCGATCCAGGCTTCCGCCCAGGCATGACTGGCCAGGTGTTCGCTGTTCTCGCCGAACAGATAGCCGGACACATAACGTGCTGGCACACCCAAGCTGCGAGCGCACGCCAGGAAAGCATGAGTGTGGTCCTGGCAGACGCCAGCCTTGGCCTCGAAGGCCTGGGCCGCGCTGGTATCGACCTTGGTGACGCCAGGGGTGTAGGCGATGTGCTGGTTGAGCCCGTGCATCAGGTCGATCAGCGCGTTGCGATCCCGGCGCTGATTGCACTGCAGGGCTGCGAACTCGCGCAGCGCAGCATCCGGTTCGGTCAGCCGCGTCATCCGCAAAAACGGATACGCCGACCGGCTTTCGTGTTCCGACTCGCTGTTTTCATCGATATCCACCTGACCGCGGGCCTTGATGACGATGCTCTCGTGGGGCTCGTCGAGGGTCAGCACATGGAAGATATTGCCGAACGGGTCGATCTGCGCGCGTACCTGGCGCGGCAGGTCCAGCTCCCAGCTGAGCACGTGCTGGCGATCGCTGTCGTGGGGTGTCAAGCGCAGGTACTGGATGCTGGCACGTACTTCGTCGTCATAGTGATAAGCGGTTTCGTGACTGATCGAAAGCCTCATAGAGCCTCCAGGTAAGAACTGTGAATTTCGTTGCCCAACTGAGCCATCAGCGGGATGGATTCGTTCAGCCACTCGTGCAGACCTTCTTCGAGGATCTCGTCGATCCCGGTATAGCGCAGGCGGGCATCGAGCTCTGCAGCCAGACGCTGAGCCGGCCGACCATTGGTCCCTGGCAATTGCGACAGGGTCTGATCGATCTCTTCAGTGCAGGCGCGCAGCGAACGTGGTACATCGGCACGCAACAGCAGCATCTGCGCGACGTTGTGCGCCGAGGGCGCGTCGCGGTAGATCTCGGTGTACGCCTCGAACGACGACAAAGACCGCAGCAGGGCACTCCACTGGTAGTACCCGCGGGCGGAACTGTCGCTGACGGCGTCGGCTTCATCACCGAGCATTTCGTATCGGGCATCGAGCAGGCGCAAGGTGTTGTCGGCGCGCTCGATAAAGGTCCCCAGGCGGATGAAGCGAAACGCATCGTTGCGCATCAGGGTGCCGTAGGTGGCGCCGCGGAACAGGTGCGAACGCTCTTTCAACCACTCGCAGAAACGACTCATGCCATAGCGGCTCAGGCCTTGCTCGGCGATCCCGCGAATCTCCAGCCAGGTGGAGTTGATGTTCTCCCACATGTCGGCGGTAATCCGCCCGCGCACGGCATGGGCGCTGGAGCGCGCTGCGCCCAGGCAACTGTAGATACTCGCCGGATTGGACGCATCCAGGGCAAAGAAGTGCAGCAGGCGATCGGCGTGCAGCTTGCCGTGGCGCTCCAGGTAATCGTCCAGCGTGCCGGTGATCAGCAACGGCATGGCCATCTCGTCGAGGCCTTCACGGCCATCCTGCGGCATCAGCGACAACGAATAACTGACATCGAGCATGCGCGCGAGGTTTTCGGCACGCTCAAGGTAACGCGACATCCAGTACAAATCCGAGGCGGTTCTACTTAGCATTGGCAGGCTTCCTTAATCTTCAACCACCCAGGTGTCCTTGGTTCCGCCGCCCTGTGAGGAGTTGACCACCAGGGAGCCTTCGCGCAGCGCCACTCGGGTCAGGCCACCAGGGACCACGCGGGTTTCACGACCGGACAGCACGAACGGGCGAAGATCGATGTGACGTGGAGCGATGCCGTTCTCGACAAAGGTCGGGCAGGTCGACAGGGACAACGTCGGTTGAGCGATATAGGCGTGGGGCTTGGCCTTCAAGCGGGCTCGGAAGGATTCGATCTCGGCAGCGCTGGCCGCCGGGCCCACGAGCATGCCGTAGCCGCCGGAGCCTTGAGTTTCCTTGACCACCAACTCCGGCAGATGGGCCAGCACGTGAGACAGCTCGTCGGGCTTGCGGCACTGCCAGGTGGGCACGTTCTTGAGGATGGCCTCTTCGTCCAGATAGAAACGAATCATGTCGGTGACGTACGGGTAGATGGACTTGTCGTCCGCCACCCCGGTACCGATGGCGTTGGCCAGCACCACATTGCCCGAACGGTAGGCCGACAGCAGGCCCGGTACGCCCAGCGCCGAGTCCGGATTGAACGCCAACGGGTCGAGATAGGCATCGTCGAGCCGCCGGTAGATCACATCCACTGGCCTAGGCCCGGACGTGGTGCGCATGAAGACCCGGTCGTCACGCACGAACAGATCCGCGCCTTCCACCAGTTCGACGCCCATCTCCCGCGCCAGGAACGCGTGTTCGAAGAAGGCGCTGTTGAAGCGCCCAGGCGTCATCACCACGACGCTGGGGTTATCCAGCTGGCTGGAGCTCTTGAGGGTATCGAGCAGCAGGTTGGGGTAATGATCGATGGGGGCGATGCGCTGGGCCGAGAACAGCTCCGGGAACAGACGCATCATCATCTTGCGGTCTTCGAGCATGTAGCTGACGCCGCTCGGGGTACGCAAGTTGTCTTCCAGCACATAGTAGGTGCCGTCGCCATCGCGAACCAGGTCAACCCCGGAGATGTGCGAATAGATGTCGCGGTGCAGGTTGAGGCCCTGCATCGCCAGTTGGTATTGCTCGTTGGCCAGTACCTGTTCGGCAGGCACGACACCCGCCTTGATGATGCGTTGATCGTGGTACAGGTCGGCGAGGAACATGTTCAACGCCTTGACCCGCTGAATGCAGCCCTTCTCGACGACGCGCCATTCGCTGGCAGGAATGCTGCGCGGGATAGTGTCGAAAGGAATCAGCCGTTCGGTGCCCTGCTCGTCCCCGTAAAGGGTGAAGGTGATACCGGCGCGATGGAACAGCAGGTCGGCTTCGCGCCGCCGTTGAGCCAGCAGCTCTTCGGGCGTATCGGCCAGCCAGCGGGCGAACTCGCGATAATGCGGGCGGACATTGCCGTCGGCATCGTACATCTCATCATAATTGGTGCGGCTCATGCCGTACTCCTTGTCACCCGGACACAGGAACCATCGCAAGGCCCGTGCCATCGGCATAAACGCTTGAAAATCAACCCTTTGGAGACAAGCGCCAAATCCCTCGCACCAAAGCTGTGCGGCAAACGCCCCAACGGAATCGCCAACGCTTCATCACGAAGCAGCGCCTCGATTATGACCAGCTTAGCCGGAGTAGAATTCACTGGCATAACGGGGACTGTTTTACTGGGTGTAACGGGCAATCCTTGCAGGCAATTGCACTTAGCCGAACTGCCGGCTGCAGTGCTGTATTTTTTGACGCCGATGATGTCGCCTCATGGCAAAAGGGGCGAACGTCGCCGCCCGCCCCTTTTCGAGGATTTGCCTGGGTCAAGCCTGTTGCCGCTTGATTTCGTGCTTGACGCCCCAGCCTTCCACTTCGCCCCCCAGGGGCTCTATCAGCGATTCGAGTTCCTGTTCGAATTCGCCAATCCCGCCGTAAGTCGCGTACATCACCTTGCTCAGCTCCAAGCCCCAGCCGCCGTCGTCACGCTCACAGACCTGAGCGTTGAGCGACTCACCCTGAAACTTGCCGGCGGCCACCCGCGCGCCGTCTTCGTCGGGGAAGACCGCATAGAACTCGATGGGATGGATACGGGCAAAATCGAAGCCGCCTTCTTTCATGCGGCGCAGCACGGTAATGCTGATGTCTTCTTGATAGGCTGTGCTCATGGATCGTCCTCCTCAGATTGATGGATAGACTTTCAGTGTTCCAGGACCTCCCTTCTCGAAAAGCGGGTTGGACAGCAACTCAATGGTCACCTGGGAACAGCATGCAGCGAACAGACAGACCGCAGCGAACAGAACATTCGCCAGGGCCTGACTTGCAGAGTAACGCGAAGGGCAGCGGTGTGCCAGTGGGTCTTTTCAGGCCGCCGCGGTGATGGAAATGATCTTCACGCCGCCGTGTTCCTCGAGCGACTTTTCGGTGGGTTTTTCAACCCGACCTTCGAAATCGTTGAGGTCGGCCTGGCCGATCACCGGAAACAACTTCGCGCGGATCAGTACCGCAGCATCTTCTGTGCTGGGCTCGTGATCCTTGCTCACCGTAATGCTGGTGGGCATGCCGGTTTGATCGATGAAGTTGATCACCCACTCTTTCATTGGTATCTCCTCAGCTGATGGCACAAGAAGCTGTGTGATACGTGCTTGTGGAGCAGTAGACCAAACGCGTCCGGCAATCGTTCAGCGCGATTGTGCCGGGCATAAAACAAATGTAGCGAGGGGGCTTGCCCCCGAAAAATGTATCAGGCGACGTGAATGTGTCGACTGGGCTTTTTTCGGGGGCAAGCCCCCCCGCTACAGGTGCCGCGGTGGATCAGTTGTCCTTCGCGGCCTTCTCGGCGCCGGCGCGGTTGTCGATCAGCGCTTGGGTGGCGGTCTGGATAAAGGCATCCAGGCGCTGGCGCAGGTCGGCCTTGTCGGCGGCGTCAGGATCGCCATCCGGAATCGCCTCGGCACTGAACTGACGGCCCAGTTGGTAGTGATACAGCTTGGCCGGCATGTCCTTCTCGGCAGGCTCGATGAAGATGCGGTTGCCCGTGACCAAGGCCACTTCCAGTTCGCCGCCCGACGGCTTGATCATACCGAAACCAGGGTCTCCCGCTGGCAGGTTGAGCAGGTCACGCCCCCAGCATTGGGTGCGGCTGGTGCCACCGAGACGGCCCATGATGGTCGGCACGATGTCGACCTGAGTGCCCACGGTGTGGTTGACCGCACCGAACTTCTGCTGGATGCCCGGGCCGATCAGCAGCAACGGCACGTTGAAGCGCCCCAGGTCCATTTCGGTGACCTGGTTGTTGTTGGCAAACCCATGGTCACCGACGATGACGAACAGCGTCTGGTTGAAATATGGCGATTTGCGCGCCTTCTCGAAGAACTGCCCCAGCGACCAGTCGGCGTAGCGCATGGCGGTCAGGTGCAGGTCGAGGCTGCCCTGGCCGGTGACCGGCTCGACCGGCAGTTTTTTCGGCAGGGCGTACGGCACGTGGTTGGACAAGCTCTGCAACAGCGCGTAGAACGGCCGGCCCTTGTCGCCGCGGGCAGCCAGTTCCTCGTTGCCGCGGTCGAACATGTCCTGGTCGGACACGCCCCAGGTCGGGTCCGAGAACACCGGATTGACGAAGTCGTTACGGCCGATGAAGGTGGTCATGCCCTGGTTGCCGAAGAAGCCCGACTGGTTGTCCCAGGCGAAGTCGCCGTTATAGACATACACGTCGTCGTACTTGCGCGCGCTCAACTGAGCTGGCAGGCCCGACAGCTTGTGCGAACCTTCCGGTGTCTGCATCAGGTATTCGAAGCCCGGCAGGTTGGGGAAGCAGCCCATGGTCGCGAACATGCCCTGGTGGGTGTGGGTACCGTTGGAGAAGAAGTGGTCGAACAGCACGCCCTCTTTCGCCAGTTTGTCGAAGTTCGGCGTGATGTTGGTGTCCGCCCCCAGAGCGCCCACCGAGTGACCGGCGAAGCTTTCCATGAGGATGACCACGACGTTCTTGATCGGCAGGGTGTTCTCGGCAGGTGGTGTGTTGTCACGGCGCACCGGCGCGAGATCTGGCTCGACCAGGGTATCGTTGGGCGTCAGCAGCATCTTGCGGACCACGTCGCGGGCCACATCGGGCGGCATCGTCGACTTCCAGATGTTGCTGCGCTGCTCGGAGAACTCGCTCTTGGCCGCTTCGATCAGACTCAGGGTGGAGTTGAGGCCCAATTGGTTGGCGAAGTTGGAATCGGTGGTGTAGGCATCGCCCCAACGCAGCGGCGGCCCCTGACGCAGAGTGCCACGGGCGGCCAGCACCAGTACCGCAGCGCAGATCACCAGCACACCCAGACGCTTGAACCACTGGGCGGGTACCCGCGGCGCATGGGGCCGGGTCAGACGATCGATGCCCTTGAACACCAGGCTCAGCAGCCAGGTCACCAGCGCCCAGGCCAGCAGGTAGCGGACCACCGGGTAGCCGTACCAGATCATGCTCAGTACGGTCTTCGGGTCTTCCTTGACGTACTGAAACACCAGGCCGTTCAGGCGCTGGTGGAATTCACGGTAGAAGTCCATGTCCATCAGGCCCAGGAACAGGGCAATGCTGGACGTGACCGTCAGCCAGAAACGCCACAGGCCACGCATTGCCACCAGGCGCTGGAATAGCAGGCCCAGAGTCACCGGCACGAGGATGTAGGCGGTGAGACGCAAATCGAAGCGCACGCCATTGCCGAAGGCTTCGAGGAAGGTCGACGCCGGCGTGGTGAGAATCATCTCGCGGTTGTAGGCCAGCAGCGCCAGACGCAGCAGGCTGAGCATGACCATGATGGCCAGGCCGCTGAGGAGCATATAGGCGATGTGTGACCTGACGGTCGGTTGCGGCAGCCGAGGCTTGGCAAGCGGTGGGCTGGAGGCGTCCGGGGTGGCCATAGCGTGTGATGATCCCTTGATTTTCGATTGGATTTGTAGGGCGCGGATTGTCAGCAACGGGGTGTCAAAATTGCGTTGGCAAGCTCATGCGCTTCACCGGCGATGCCCGTCGCCACATCAGGCATCAAACCCAATGGAGACGGGCTCATGCCGTGAATGCCAGACGTCGGGGCCGGGCTACTTGCTTACACTCTGCAACATATTAAGACACGGCAAATGCGCCCAGTAACGGCGCGCATTCTACGTGGAGGAAGAGGAAGGGTCGAACATTGCGGATGAAACCTGAGGGAATCAACGAGTGATTCCCTCGCTGCGAGCTAGACGCGGACGTTGCCACGCGGTCCGGCGATCGCCCAGATGATCAGGCCGAGGACCGGCAACAGGATGATCAAGAGGATCCACAGCACCTTGGCGCCGATTTCGGCACCGCTTTTGATCACGTTGAGGATCGCCCAGATATCCAGAGCGAGAATGATCAGGCCGACCAGGCTATTGAAGGTAGAACCCATGTGATGCTCCTAAAGGATAGTGTCGCTATGGGTAGGAGCGTTGGCCGGGTGCATAGGTTCCGTAGTGGCCGTTAGGTAGTGGCCTTTAGACGTGAATGGCCACTTTCAGCGCTTCCAGCGAGGGCGTAGCGGCGATGCCGGCCGCGCTGCACAGCTCGAGCACCCGCGGCACATCGTTCGCGTAGACCAGCACCACCTGCAGCTCGTCATCGAGTAACTGGCTGAAGTTGATCAACACGTAGCCGCCGTCTTCCTTGGCCATCGCGCTCATTTGCAGCTGGATGCGGTTGAGGGCGGTCAGCGCTTCGGTCTTGGCCAACTGCTTGGGCTTGAGGTTGAACGCCAAGCCCGGGCCGAACGAGGCGACGATCTGCGCGAACAGGTCGGCGTAGGTGTCGGCCTGAAACAGCACGGTGTCCGGCAGGCTGCCGACAATGATCCATTCGCCCAGGGGGATGGGAAAGGTGTCGTCGTAGTTGATGTCCGGGTTGGCGGCCAAGAAGCCTGCGGGATCGGCATAGGCCGCCGCAGCTTCGTCGGCGATACGTTGGATGTCCTGCGCCGTCATGCACCCCGAGCTGATTTTGCCGATGAGTTCAACGAGGGAGGCAGTGGTGAGAGCGGACATGGACGGCGACCTGCGCAGAGGGATCGAAAAAGGGCGCAGAGAATAGCCGGATTTGTAGGGTCCGGCTACCTGTCCAGCCGCAGGATCAGCCCAGCAGCTTGTGCAACTGCGCAGTGGTTTCAGCAGCGCCCATGGCCTGCGCGGCGCCCAGCGCGGTCACGCCCTTGGCATCCTGGGCCCGGGGATTGGCGCCTTTGCCCAGCAGGTAATCGACGATTTCTACACGGTTGAACATCGCCGCCATCATCAGCGCGGTACGGCCGTCGGCGGCAGCACCTTCGATATCGGCACCGTGCTCGATGAGCGCCTGCACCACGCCCAGGTCACCCTTGAACGCCGCACCCGCCACAGGGCTCTGGCCATTGTCGTTACGGATTTCGGGATCGGCGCCGTGCTTGAGCAGGACCTTGACCGCATCGGCGTGGCAGTAATAGCTGGCCAGCATCAGCAAGGTGTCGCCCTTGTGATTGCGCAGATTCACCGGCAGGCCCTTCTCCAACAAGCGGCCAAGCATCTCGGCATCGCCCTGGCGCGCCACATCGAATACCTGGGCGGCAAACTCGGCGGCTTCGTCGGGGGTCATCTGCGGGCCTTGGGGTTGGTCGGACATGCGAAGCAGCTCCTGTAGCAAAGGGATAGGGGACGGAGTGTGTGCACCACCGCGCCGTTGGTCAACAGACTGAGGCTATCGGCAGGTGCAAGGGAATTTATTGGCGAATCATGGTCATAGATTGTGTACGTGCGTACAAATTCCCTTCTCGCGTCATCCCCCACCGCTCAATTTGCATCCCCCCTGCGCTGACGATCTTGCAAATTGCACGAAAGCAAAAATTCCTGATCTATTCAAACCATTGATTTTAAAGGGAATTTTTATTCAGCCAAATGTGGCACAGTCACTGCACTCCTTACTTGCAAAGCCTGCCGACGCAAGACCTGAGGAGCTGACATGAACTTTATCCAAGAGAAATTCACCTCGCTGTTTTCCGAGTACGAAGTCACTGCACAAGCGCGTCCGGATGGCGCCGTGCTGCTGACCCTGCGCGATCAGGCCGGGAAACAGATCCGTCGTTCGATCTCCTATGCCCAACTGAACACGCCGGAACAGCTGTCCTGGGTGATCAGTGCGATTCGCCGCGACCTGGCTGCCGAAGCCAGCGACCTGCCAGCAATCAACATGCTGCAAAGCCAGAATCGCTTCGCCCTGCCGACTTACCATTCGGCTTGATGGCTGTATAAAAGCGCACCATCAGTACGACACTATGATGAGGGGGCTTGCCCCCGAGAGATCCGTTCACAGACATCTGTAACGTCTGTTGTGGCGAGCTCCCGGGAGCAAGTCCCCTTAGCGCATCTGCTCATCCTACCTAGATAGCGTCTTCCAGCCGGGGGAAGCGTTCAGCGATCGAATCACCGGTGAAGTTGGCCGGCGCGTCCCCCTCATTGTTGTACAAGCGAATCGCCACGATGTAAGGATTCTCGCCCAGATCGAACCAGTGGCGGGTACCCGCCGGTATCGCAATCAGGTCATCCTTCTCGCACAGCACCGCATATACGTAATCCTCGATATGCAGGTAGAACAGCACCCTCCCCGCGACGAAAAATCTGACTTCGTCTTCGCCATGGCGGTATTCGCGCAGGTACTTTTCCCGCAGCTCGGCCTTGCGTGGATGATCGTTGTCGAGGCTGATGACGTCGACCGTCATGTAGCCCCCTGCGCTCTTCAGCTCATCGATTCGCTGTTGATAAGCACCGAGGACATCTTCCTCGCTGGCCCCCGGACGTATCGAGGTGCTGGCGGTCCAGCGCTCGAAGCGCACGTTATGCGCTGCCAGAGTGCTGGTGATGTCTTCGGCGTGGGTCAACACCTTGTTGGGGGCATCGGGACTGTCAACGTGGTACAGGGTCAAACTGCTCATCGGGCCACTCCTTGAGGGTCGGCGATCGGCGGGGATCGCGCGTTCAGCACAATTGTTCAGCACGCAATTGGAGGTTGGACGCCTGGGGGTCAGGCGCGTTCCTCGTTCATCTTGATCAGAATCAACAGGGTAGCGGCCAGGGCCGCAGCGCTGGCGATGCCGAAGGTGGCGCTGGCGCCCAGGCTGTTCCAGCTATAGCCCGCGTACAGCGCACCCAAGGCACCGCCGATGCCGGACAGCGCTGCGTACAACGCCTGGCCCTGGCCTTGCTGGCGCGCACCAAAGCTACTTTGCACGAAGTGAATCGCCGCTGCATGAAAGCTGCCGAACGTAGCGGCATGCATCACCTGGGCAATCAGCAGTATCCACAAGTGATCGGCAAAACTGCCCAGCAGGCACCAGCGCAGCGCCGCCAGGGCGAAACTGACCGCCAGCACTCGGCGCACCGAGAACCGCGCCAATACCCGGCTCATGACCATGAACATCAGCACTTCGGCGGCCACACCCACGGCCCAGAGCACGCCAATGACCGCACTGCTGTAGCCCAGCGCCGCCAGGTGCAGGGTCAAAAAGGTGTAGTACGGACCGTGGCTCAGCTGCATCAACCCCACGCACAGATAAAAGGCCATGACCCCCGGCTGGCGCAATTGCGCGACAAAGCCGCCGGCCAGCAGCGATTTACCGGCGCTGGTAGGTTGTGCCATGGGGATCCGGAAGCTGGCCAGCAGGATGCCCGAGAGGATCACCACCACCGCGTAGGGATAAATATCCAGGCCGAACCAGCCGAACAGACGCCCGAACAGCACCACCGCGAGGATGAAACCGATCGAGCCCCACAGGCGGATCTGGCTGTAGCGCTGGGGTTCGTGGCGCAAATGCGCGAGGACGATGGTTTCGAATTGCGGCAGCACCGCGTGCCAGAAGAACGCATGCAAGGCCATGACCAACGCCAGCGCCGCGTAACTTTTATCGAAAAAGATCAGGGTGAAGCTGAGCAGCGCGCAGGCCGCGCCAAAGCGCATGATGGCCAGACGCCGACCGCTGCGATCCGCCAGCCAGCCCCACAGATTGGGCGCCACACAGCGGGTCAGCATGGGGATGGCCACCAGCTCGCCGATACGCGCGCTGCTGAAGCCCAGATGATCGAAGTACAGCGCCAGGAACGGCGCCGTGGCACCGAGCAAGGCGAAGTAGAACAGATAGAAGGTCGACAGGCGCCAGTAGGGAATTGACGCCGGGTCGGTCACGCAGCCCTCACGCCTGGCCGAGCACTGGCGTGGTCACGCGCACATCGGCGTTCTGTCCGCGGTGACGCAGCAGGTGATCGAGCAGCACGATGGCCATCATGGCTTCAGCGATCGGCGTGGCGCGGATGCCGACGCACGGGTCGTGGCGGCCTTTGGTGATCATCTCCACCGCCGCGCCGTGGACGTCGATCGATTGCCCCGGCGTGGTGATGCTCGAGGTCGGCTTGAGCGCCAGGTGCGCGACGATTGGCTGGCCCGAGGAAATACCGCCGAGGATGCCACCCGCGTTGTTGCTCAGGAAGCCTTGCGGCGTCAACTCGTCACGATGCTCGGTACCGCGTTGGCCGACGCTGTCGAAGCCGGCACCGATCTCGACGCCTTTGACCGCGTTGATGCTCATCAGCGCGTGGGCGAGGTCAGCGTCCAGACGGTCGAAGATTGGCTCGCCCAGGCCCGGCATCACACCGTCGGCGATCACGGTGATCTTCGCGCCCACGGAATCCTGGTCGCGACGCAACTGGTCCATGTAGGCCTCCAGCTCCGGGACCTTGTCCGGATCGGGGCAGAAAAACGCGTTCTGCTCCACCGAATCCCACGTCTTGAAGGGGATTTCGATAGGGCCGAGCTGGCTCATGTAGCCGCGTACCTGGATACCCAGACCCGCGAGGTATTTTTTCGCGATGGCACCGGCCGCCACCCGCATGGCGGTCTCGCGCGCCGAGCTGCGGCCGCCGCCACGGTAGTCGCGCACCCCGTACTTGTGATGGTAGGTGTAGTCGGCGTGGGCCGGGCGGAACAGGTCCTTGATGGTCGAGTAGTCCTTGGACTTCTGGTCGGTGTTGCGGATCAGCAGGCCGATCGAGGTGCCCGTGGTGCGGCCCTCGAACACCCCGGAGAGGATTTCGACTTCGTCGGCTTCCTGGCGCTGGGTGGTGTGGCGGCTGGTGCCTGGCTTGCGGCGATCGAGGTCGCGCTGCAGGTCGTCCAAAGACAGTTCGAGGCCCGGCGGGCAACCGTCGACAATGGCGACCAGGGCCGGGCCGTGGCTCTCGCCGGCGGTGGTGACAGTGAACAGCTTGCCGAAGGTATTGCCGGACATGCGTGGGGCTCCGCGAATCAACCTGAGAAACGATGCGCCAGTATACGCAGGGTGCGCGCGCAGATCACCCACAATGAAGACCAGCATACCCCTGTGGTTAGGGAGCTTGCCCCAAAGACGAGCATACCCCTGTAGTGAGGGGGCTTGCCCCCGAGAGGCCTGGCCTGCCCTATACAGGGTTGTCAGTGGCCACCTATCGGGAGTAAGCCCCCTGGTATCAATCACCGATGTCGCCTGCATTAGTGACAAGAGGTTTCATCACTCGAACGTTGCGACCGGGGTAGAGTCCAACCGAAACCTTTCCCCATACCGGCTTGATGATGTTACGGCGTTTTCCGATGTTCCGGGCCCTGACCCTGCTTGTAGTGTTCTGCAGTTCCCTGGCGCAAGCCTCCAGCCCCGTGGTGCTGCAACGGCCCATCGATCTGGACGTCCCTGGCGGTCAGTTGCATGGCAGCCTGTTGCTGCCGCAATCGAAACAGCCAGTGCCCGTGGTGCTGATCATTCCCGGCTCCGGGCCCACTGACCGCGACGGCAACAACACCGACGGCGGCCATAACGATTACCTGCGACGGCTGGCCTTGCTGCTGGCCGCCAACGACATCGCCAGCGTGCGCTACGACAAGCGCGGCGTGGCCTCGGGGCTGGCGCTGGCGCCGGATGAACGCATGCTCAATGTCGAGTCCTATGTGGCGGACGCAGTGGCCTGGGGGCAAAAGCTCAGCAAGGACCCGCGCTTCAGCAAGCTGATCATCCTCGGCCACAGCGAAGGCTCATTGGTGGGCAGCCTGGCCGCGCCCGCTGCGGGCGCCCAGGCGATGATCTCGGTGGCCGGCAGCGGTCGCCCGGTGGATCAGGTGCTGCGCGAGCAATTGCAGGAGCGAGTGCCGGCGAGCTTGCTGCCCCGCAGCGAGCAGATCATCAGCAACCTCAAGGCCGGCCATCTGGATACCGATGTGCCCACGCCGCTGCAGGTGGTGTTTCGCCCCAGCGTGCAGCCGTACCTGATCAGCCTGTTCCGTCAGGACCCGGCCAAGGCCTACGCCGCCTTGCGCATGCCGGTGCTGATCGTGCAGGGGCGCAACGATATTCAGGTGGGGGTCAAGGATGCCGAAGCGCTGCACGCCGCCCAGCCCAAGGCCGAGCTGGCGCTGATCGGCGGCATGAACCACGTGCTGCGCATCGTGCCAATGGACATGAAGGCCCAGGTGGCTTCGTACCGTAATCCCAACCTGCCGCTGGCGGATGCGCTGGGCAAGCGAGTGGTGACCTTTATCGAGCAACAGCGGTAAGCATTGACGTTATGGCTGATGGCCTCTTCGCGGGCAAGCCTTGCTCCCACAAGTGTGTGCCCTGGGAGTAAGAGTTGCTCTCACAAGTGTATGCCTGTGGGAGCATGGGTTGCTCTCACAAAGGTATGCCCTTGTGGGCATGGTTTGCTCTCAAGTGTATGCCTGTGGGAGCAAGGCTTGCCCGCGAAGAGGCCCGCACGGTCACCTATAAATTAACCACATTCACAAACCGCGAAGCCGCCGTCTCGTCGATCTTCAAACTGGTGAAGTCGAACAGATTACGATCCGCCAACTGCGATGGCACAACGTTCTGCAGGCCGCGGAAGATGCTGTCGACACGCCCCGGCGTCTTGCGCTCCCAATCCTGCAGCATCTCCTTGACCACCTGACGCTGCAGGTTTTCCTGCGAACCGCAGAGGTTGCACGGGATGATCGGGAACTGCTTGAAGTCCGAGTAGGCCTGGATGTCCTTCTCGATGCAGTACGCCAGGGGCCGGATCACCACATTACGGCCATCGTCGGCGCGCAGCTTGGGCGGCATGGCCTTGATGCTGCCGTTGAAGAACATGTTGAGGAAAAACGTCTCGACGATATCGTCGCGGTGATGCCCCAGGGCCATCTTGGTCGCGCCGATCTCGTCGGCGAAGGTGTACAGCGTGCCGCGGCGCAGGCGCGAGCACAGCGAGCAAGTGGTCTTGCCTTCCGGGATCAGCTCCTTGACCACCGAATAGGTGTCCTTCTCGACGATGTGATACTCGACCCCCAGCTCCTTGAGGTAGGCCGGCAACACGTGCTCGGGGAAGCCTGGCTGCTTCTGGTCCATGTTGACCGCGACGATGTCGAACTTGATCGGCGCTACCTTCTGCAAGTGCATGAGCACGTCGAGCATGGTGTAGCTGTCCTTGCCGCCGGACAGGCAGACCATGACCTTGTCGCCGTCTTCGATCATGTTGAAGTCGGCGACAGCCTCACCGGCCAGGCGGCGAAGACGTTTTTGCAATTTGTTCTGACTGACCGAAAGGGTGCCCATAGCGCTAGCAGATCCGCGAGGTATGACGAAAAGGCGGCTATTTTACGCATAAATGTCGGCGCGGTGCAGACGTCCTGTCCGTTGCCGAGCGCCTGCGAGGAGTGATCTACACTGCAAGGACAGGTCGCATGACCGCATACGGAGTTTCGGCAATGATGCACCACGTCGTCGGGCTGTTCACTCACCCCGACCAGGAATGGCGACAGATTCGCGGCGAAGACGAATCGCTCCGTCATCTTTACCTCACCCATACCCTGATATTGGCGGCGATCCCCGCGGTTTCCGCCTTTATCGGCACCACTCAGGTCGGCTGGGTGATCGGCAATCGAGCACCCGTCGTACTCACCCAGCACGCCGCAGCCTGGATGGCGCTGATGTCCTACGCGGCGATGCTTGGCGCGGTTGCGGTCATGGGCTCCTTCATCCATTGGATGGCCCGCACCTACGACAAGATGCCCAACATGGCCCGCAGCGTCGCCTTCGCTACCCATACCGCGACGCCGCTGTTCGTCGGCGGGGTAGCCGCGCTCTATCCGCATCTATGGCTGGGCATGCTGGTGGGCCTGGCTGCCGTGGCCTACACGGTTTACCTGCTATATGTCGGGCTGCCGACCTTCATGGGCCTGGGCGAGGATGAAGGGTTTCTGTTCTCCAGCGCGGTACTGGCGGTGGGGTTGATCGTGCTGGTGGCGATCATTGCGCTTTGCGTGATCATCTGGGGCCTGGGCATCGGACCGGTCTACGCCCTGGGCTAAACCCGGTAGCGAGACGACGAGCGGCTCGGCAAGGGCTCTGGCTTGGGGCATAATCGCCCCATCTGGAGTGTCATCACGAATGTCCGAGCTGCTCAATACCCGCGTCGAATCCTGTTTTCAACAAGCCGAATCCTTCTTCAAGCGCTCATTCAAACGCCCCGTGGTCAGCCTCAAGCTGCGCGGTCAGAAGGCCGGCGTCGCTCACCTTCACGAAAACATGCTGCGCTTCAATCCGCAGCTGATGAGTGAAAACACCGAAGACTTCCTCAAGCAGACCGTCCCCCACGAGGTCGCGCACCTGGTCGCCCATCAGATCTTCGGCGACAGCATTCAGCCCCATGGCGAAGAGTGGCAGTTGATCATGCGTGGGGTGTACGAACTGCCACCCCATCGCTGCCACAACTATGAGGTCAAGCGCCGGCGCGTGACTCGGTATATCTATCGCTGCCCTTGCGCCGACAGTGATTTCCCGTTCTCGGCGCAGCGCCATGGGTTTGTGCGCCAAGGGCGGCGTTATCTGTGTCGGCGGTGCCGGAATATCCTCATATTCAGTGGCGAGACGCGGGTCGAATAATATTCACCTGTAGCGAGGGGGCTTGCCCCCGAAAAATCACGCACCGCCGCCATTCGGTTGGAATAGACGCCTTTTTCGGGGGCAAGCCCCCTCGCTACAGAAAGCAAAAAGCCCATCCGAAGATGGGCTTTTGCTGTCACGGCTGACGCTTAGTGGCGTTCAGTGACCACTGCCTGGCCTTCAGCAACACCCAGGTCGTCTTCGACACGGGTTTCGATCAGCGGCGAACCGCCCGAAGCCAGTTCTTCGTGCATGACTTTCTCGTCCAGCTCGCCGACCCACTTGGCAACCACCAGAGTGGCGACGGCGTTACCGACCAGATTGGTCAGGGCGCGGGCTTCGGACATGAAGCGGTCGATACCGAGGATCAGCGCCAGGCCGGCCACCGGCAGGTGACCGACTGCCGACAAGGTCGCCGCCAGTACGATGAAACCGCTGCCGGTCACGCCAGCGGCGCCTTTGGAGGACAGCAACAGCACCAGCAGCAGAGTGATCTGATGGGTGACGTCCATGGTGGTGTCCGTTGCCTGAGCGATGAACACTGCGGCCATGGTCAGGTAGATCGCGGTACCGTCCAGGTTGAACGAGTAACCGGTCGGGATCACCAGGCCGACGACCGACTTCTTGGCCCCCAGGCGTTCCAGTTTCAGCAGCATGCGTGGCAGCGCCGACTCGGAAGACGAGGTCCCCAGGACGATCAGCAGCTCTTCGCGGATGTAGCGGATCACACGCAGCACGCTGAAACCGTGGATACGGGCGATCAGGCCCAGCACGATGACCACGAACGCCACGCAAGTGATGTAGAAGCACATCATCAGTTGGCCCAGTTGCACCAGCGAGCTGACGCCATAGGCACCGATGGTGAACGCCATCGCACCGAAGGCACCCAACGGCGCGAGCTTCATGATCATGTTGATGATGTTGAACATCGCGTGAGCGAAGCGATCGATCAGGTCCAGCAGCGGCTTGCCGTAGCTGCCCAGGCGGTGCAGGGCGAAACCGAAGATCACCGAGAACATCAGCACCTGCAGCACATCACCGGTGGCGAAAGCGCTGAAAATGGTCGATGGAATGATGTTCAGGATAAAGCCGATGACGCTCTGATCCGCACCTTGACTGACATAGGTGGCGACCTTGGAGGCGTCGAGGGTGGCCGGATCGATGTGCATGCCGGCGCCGGGCTGCACGACGTTGACCACGATCAGGCCGAAAATCAGGGCGATGGTCGAGACCACTTCGAAGTACAGCAGCGCATAACCGCCGGTCTTGCCGACCGATTTCATGCTCTGCATACCGGCGATACCGCTGACCACGGTGCAGAAGATGATCGGCGCGATGACCATTTTGATCAGTTTGATGAAGCCATCACCCAGCGGCTTCATGGCCTTTGCGGTGTCTGGGTAGAAATGACCGAGAAGGACTCCGATGATGATCGCGACGACCACCTGAAAATACAGCGATTTGTAGAGCGGCTGACGAGTCGTCATAGCAGGTTCCTCAAGCGCGTCGTCCGGCATCCATCCTCGGACGCTCACGACACAACACCACGAACCCTCCTGTAAGCGGAGGGATTTGTTTTAGGCGGCTGCACAGTGGCAGTCCTGCTCGCTTCATCGCAAACCCCGTGCCACATCCGCGTTTTTGCTTCACAAGGCGTGGTGACGGGGCTGGCGGATCGGCAAAGAGTCGTGATGAGCTTGTAAACCTGGCGAGAATCCGCCATCAAATGACCTCAGGCGCTAAAGGGGGGCGGAAATCCGCCACTCCCCTCCCCATCACGCTGGCCTGAAGCGCACCCTGAATGCCGCCCCACCCAAGCTCGAATCCTCCAGCCTGAGCTGCGCGTCATAGCTGTCAATGATGTCCTTGACCACCGCCAGACCGATCCCCTGCCCCGGATTCTGCCGATCGAGGCGTTCGCCCCGCTGCAGAATCCGCGCGCGCTGGTCAGGCGGCACGCCGGGGCCGTCGTCCTCGATGCACAGCTCCAGCCCCTGGTCACCGTCGCGCAAACTGACTCGTACCTGACTCAAGCATAGACGATAGGCGTTCTCCATGAGGTTGCCGAGCATCTCCAGCAGCGCGTTTCGCTCCATGGGCACCTGGGCATCGGTGGCGATTTCCAGTGTCACGCGCACGCGCTTGTCGCGGTAGACCTTGTCCAGCGTGCTGGCCAGGCTGTCGACCACCGGCCATAGCGCCTCGCGATGCCGCACCAGGCCGCTCTTGCGCAAGCTGGCGCGTTGCAGCTGATAGCTGATCTGCTGGCTCATCCGCTCGATCTGCGCTTGCAACACCCGAGCCTGCTCCAGATCCTGCGGACGTTGGGCGATCACTTCGCTGACACCCTGCAACACCGCCAGCGGCGTCTTCAGGCTGTGGGCCAGATCGCCCAAGGAGTCGCGATAACGCTGACGGTGTTCGCGCTCGCTGCTCAGCAGGCGGTTGAGCGACCCTGTGAGGCGCAGCAATTCTCGGGGGTGCTGTTCGCTGAGGCTTTCGCGTGCGCCGGTTTCGATCTCGTCCAGCTCGACACTCAATAGCCGCAACGAGCGAAAGCCCCATGTCAGTCCACCCCATAGCAACAGCAGCAGCACTACCAGCGCCGCGCCGAAGCCCAACAGCAGGCGCTCACGCAGGCCATGGATAGTGCGTTTGTAGTCTTCCACCGGCTGCACCGCGACGAAGCTGAAGGCGGCATCCTTGCCGGCCAGCAGCTTGACCTCGACGTCATAGACGAAGTACTCGACGCCGTCGACTTCATGAATATGGGTGAACACCGTGCCCATGCCGTCGTAACGCGGGGTGTAGTGGATGTCACTCTGCTGGGTCGCGCGCGACTGCCACACCAGATTGCTGTTGCGATCGTAGATGAAGCCAAGCAAACGACTGTCCGGCAGGTTGAATTCCTCGTCGGGCAGCAGCTTGGGCATGCGCAACTGATCGCCTTCGACCTGGGCGGCGGAGATCAGGGTGGTCACGTCCGAGGCCAGGCGCTGCTCGATGGCCTCGCGCAGTGCCAGACTGAAAGCGCTCTGCAGCGCTGGCAGCAAGCCGATCATGAACAGCAGCGACAAGGTGCCGCCCGCCAGGATCAAGCGTACCCGTAACGATCGAATCATCGGCAACGCTCAGTGAACAGGTAGCCCAAGCCGCGCACCGTGTCGATCGGCTTGAAGCCATTGGCCGCCTCCAGCTTGCGCCGCAAGCGCCCCACCAGCACTTCGATGACATTCGGGTCGCGCTCGTCGTCATCGGGGTAGAGCTGTTCCATCAAGCGATCCTTGGACACCACCTGCTGGTGATGGCGCATGAGGTATTCAAGGATGCGGTATTCATAGGCAGTCAGCGCCAGCGGCTCTTCATCCAGCTGCGCCTGCTTGCGGTTGATGTCCAGGGTCAACGGCCCGGCAACGATGGTCGATTGGGTAAAGCCGCTGGAGCGACGCAACAGGGCATTGAGCCGAGCTTCGAGCTCTTCGAACTGAAACGGCTTGACCACATAGTCGTCGGCACCGGCGGCCAGGCCTTCGACCTTGTCCTGCCAGTTGCCCCGGGCGGTGAGAATCAATATGGGAAAGCTCTTGCCCAGAGTGCGCAATTCGCGGATCAGCTCCAGGCCACCCATACCGGGCAGGCCCAGGTCGATGATCGCCAGGTCATGATTGAACTGGCCGACCTGGTACAACGCCTCTTCGGCGTTGGCGACGGCTTCGATCACATGGCCGCTGTCGGTCAGGCGGGTAAACAGGTGATGGCGCAACAGCGCCTCGTCTTCAACCACCAGCAGTTTCATCAAGCACTCCGGATCGGATACAACAAAAAACCTGTAGCGAGGGGGCTTGCCCCCGATAGCGGTGTGTCAGCACCCAAGACTGACCTGACACTTACCTATCGGGGGCAAGCCCCCTCGCTACACGGGCAGATTAAGTTCAGAACCCGTAGTTGGCTGACACGTACAGCTGACCAGCGCTCTTCAGGCTCAGGGAGCCCTGTTTGCTACCACCGGTGGACATCTCGGTGCCAGCGTTGCTGCGTAGATAGCGATAGCCCGCCTCCACTTGAGTATTCTGCGTGACCTGCTGCAGCACGCCGCCCTGGAAGCCGACAGCATAGCCGGTATCGCTGTTGCGGCTGAAGCCTGCGGACTTCTGGGTCATGCGGGTAATACCTGCGGAAACGCCACCGAACAGTTTGGTCTGCCTGGCCACTGGCACGAACACGTCATAGCTGCCCAACAGGTTTTGCTGGCGCAGTTTGATGCCGTCGTGGCTGCCGGAGGTGTAGTCATAAGTGGCGTAGTAGCGGCCGGACTCGTTCTGCTGGCCGGCGCGAATGCCCCAGGTGCCTTCGCGGGTAATGACCGCATCGGCGTCAGGGTGACCCAGATTGCGATTGAGGGAGCTGGATTTGCTGATGTTGGTGCTGGTCTTGCCGTAGCTGAGGCCGATGAAGTCGCTGTCGGCGGCATGGGCCACGGAGCCCAGGCTGAGGAGGCTGACGGCGACGATCAATTTGCTGAAATTTTCCATTTTCTTTATCTCCAGTGTTGCGTTTTGTGTGTGGGATGAAGCATACCGGGCGGGTCCTGAACCTCCCCTGAACCCACACTGAACCTAGGCTGAACCGTTCGTCGCCGGGCGGTGAGCGAAATTTGCATCAATGCCGGCGGGCAAGCCTTGGCCCCACAGGGACGGCCAACCCTGAGCCGTGCACCTCTGCGAACAAGGCTTGCACGCGAAGAGACGCGCATCGCCTGCACAAAACCGTGGAATCTGCCCCCGCGCCACGGCAATATGCGCGCCTATGAACACCTCACTTCCAGCCTGCTGCACCGCCCCCACACGCCATTGGCCGTTCCCCGTGGACGTGCCCGGCGCCGTGTTGATCAGCACGAGCTTCGATCCCGGCCGACTAAGCCCCACGGATTTCACCACCTGCGCCATCGACGCCCCGGCGTCGATCCAGCGCTCGGTGGCCAAGCGCCAGGCCGAGTACCTCGCAGGCCGCCTGTGCGCCCGTACCGCGTTGCGTCTGGTCAATGCCGACCTGGGCGTGCAGGCCGCGAGCATCGCGCCCGTTCTCGGCGAAGATCGCGCGCCGATCTGGCCCACGCATATCACCGGCTCGATCACCCATAGCGACGGCTGGGCCGCGGCCATCGTCGCGCCGAACAGCACCTCTCGCGGATTGGGCCTGGATGCGGAAACCCTGCTCGAAGCGACCCGCGCCGAACGCCTGGCCGGCGAGATCCTCATCCCTGCCGAAATGCAGCGCCTGGCACTGCTACCTACCGATCAGCGCGCGCAACTCATCACCCTGACGTTCTCTATAAAGGAGAGCTTGTTCAAGGCGCTGTATCCGCTGGTATTGAAACGCTTCTACTTCGAACACGCCGAAGTGCTCGATTGGACGCCCGCCGGCCAGGTCCGCCTGCGCTTGCTGACGGACCTGTCAGAAGCGTTTCACCATGGTGTGGAGTTGACCGGGCAGTTCAACGTTGCTGACGGACGCGTCCTGACGCTGGTTCAGATCTGAGCCTTAGGCCAGCACGACTGACCTCTTCGCGGGCAAGCCCGGTTCCCACAGTGGACCGCAGGAGTTGAGGCTGTGGGAGATTCTATGGTTTTCAACAAGCCAGAATCGGTGCTTTGGATTGGTATTCGCTCTGGTTTTTCAACAGGG
>NZ_JBYSWB010000014.1:0-165164 GCF_058986725.1 Pseudomonas sp. GW821-FHT01A09 | reverse complement strand
TTCAGCAGGCCGCGTGGAGGTACGCTTGCGCGGGGATGGCCGGCATGGATGCCGGCCAAGCCCCGCTGGGCCATGGAAGGCCCATCGGGGCGTGCCCCGCGCAAGCGTGCCGGAACGCGGGAACCCCTCCCCCCAGCGAGGGGACAATGGTGGGGGCGGCGACCCCAAGGCCGGCTCGAAAGCAGAACCACCGCCGATCCACTCCCCCGCAAAAGCCATCACCGCGCAGCGCTTGCACCCTCCCACGACCCACCCAACGCCGCCTGTAGTTGCACACTGGTCACCAACTGCGTACCAATCAAACTCAATAACGTCTGCCGTTCACTAAGACTGGTGGCCTGGGTCGTCGCCACGTCCAGATAATCGATCACCCCGGCTTCATACTGATCGCGACTGACCGACGCCGAATCCTCGGCAGCCTCGGCAGAATTACGCCGCGCCACCAATTCCGGCTCCAGCGTACGCAGCTCGACCAGATAATCCTCAACCTCGCCCAAGCCCGTCAGCACCGTCTGGCGATAAGCCGCCACCGAGGCATCATAGGCCGCCCTCGCCTGCTCGACCGTCGCCTTGGTCTTGCCGAAGTCCAGCAGCGTGCCGGTCAAGCTCGGGCCAATGGACCAGAAGCGATTGGGCAGGGAGAACAGGTTGCTCATGGTCGAGCTCTGATAGCCGCCACTGGCACTCAAGGTCAGGTCCGGATAATAGGCCGCCGTGGCCACACCGACGGCCGCATTGGACGCCGCCATGGCCCGCTCCGCCGCAGCGATATCCGGACGGCGTTCCAGCAATCGGCTCGGCACACCCAACGGCACCTGAGGCACGTGGTAATCCCACCCGGCATCTGCCGCCAGGCTGAAATCCGCCGGCGCCTTGCCTATCAACAGCGCGATAGCATGCTCGTACTGCGCGCGCTGCCATTGCAGGTCGAGCATCGACGCCTGGGCGCTTTGCAGCTGCGTCTTGCCGGTGGACAGATCGGCGCGCGAGACGATGTTCTCGTCGTACTTGTTCTGAATGATCTGCAGGTAGCGCTGGTAGCCCTTGATGGTGTCCTGATACAGCGCGATGCGTCGGTCCAGAATCCGCAGCTGGAAGTAATCCTGAGCCAGCGACGACTGCGCGCTGAGCGTGGCGTTGGCCAGGTCGGCGGCGCTGGCCTGGGCGTTGGCGCGGTCCTCCTCGACGGTGCGACGCAGCTTGCCCCAGATATCGGCCTCCCAACTCAGGCTCAAAGTCGCCGAATGTTCATTGCGCGGGCCACCGGCGCTGGTCGAACTGGTGGAGCTGGAACCGGTGCCCGTTTCACTGCGTGTCGTCGCCCCGGTAGCGGACACCGTCGGCAGCAATTCGGCCCGCGATTCACGCACCAGCGCCAGCGCCTGACGGTACTGCGCCGCATACTGAGCGACGTTCTGGTTGTCGAGCTGCACCTGAGCCACCAGCGCGTTCAGCTGTGGGTCCTGATACAGCGCCCACCACGGCCCCTTGGGCAATTCATCCTGAGGGCTGGCGGCCTTCCAGCCGGCGGCTTCCTTGAACGCCACCGACACCGGGGCGCTGGGGCGCTGGTAGTCCGGACCGACCATGCAGCCACTCATCACGCCTGCCAGAGCCAGGGCACAACACAGACGGGACGGCTTGAAAACATTCATGCGATAACCTTTTTCAGTCAATCAGCCGGCGGCGTGCGTGCGGCGAATACGGGTATGCCACAGCTGCCGGGTGGCACGGCTCAGGCGGTCGAGATACAGATACACCACGGGGGTCGTGAACAGCGTCAGCAACTGACTCAGGGCCAGGCCGCCAGCGATCGCCATGCCCATGGGTTTACGCAGGTCGGCGTCGCCACCGCTGCCCAGCGCCATTGGCAAGGCACCGAAAAACGCTGCCAGAGTGGTCATCAGGATCGGCCGCAGGCGCATGCGGCAGGCCTCGATGATCGCTTGCTCCGGGCTCAGGCCCTGCTCGCGCTCGGCCATCAGGGCGAAGTCGATCATCATGATGGCGTTCTTCTTGACGATGCCGATCAACAGCAAGATGCCGATCAGCGCGATCACCGTCAGCTGCATGTTGGTGACCTTCATCAGCAACAGCGCACCGACCCCGGCCGATGGCAAGGTCGAAAGAATGGTCAAGGGGTGCACGTAGCTCTCGTACAGCACACCGAGGACGATATACACCGCCAGCAGCGCCGCAAGAATCAGCCACGGCATGCTCTTGGCCAAGGCCGCGAAGGCTTGCGCGGTGCCAGCGAACCCCACCTGCACATCACGGGGCATGCCGAGCTTGTCGATGGCGGCGTCGATGGCGGCAGTGGCTTGCTCCAGCGACACACCGTCAGCCAGGTTGAAGGCCACCGTGCTGGTCGCCGACTGGCCCTGGTGCGCCACCGACAGCGGCGCGTTGTCCGGGCTGAACCCGGCGAAGGCGGTCAGCGGGATCTGCTGCTGTTGCGTGTTGACCACGTACATGCGCGCCAACATGCTCGGGTCCTGGGTGTAGGCCGGGTCCAGCCCCATGATCACGTGATACTGGTTCATGGTCTTGTACAGGGTGGCCACCTGGCGCTGGCTGAAAGCGTTATTGAGCAGGTCGTCGATATCGCTGGTGCTCACCCCCAGGCGGCTGGCGGCGGCGCGATCGATATGCAGCTTGATCTCCTGACCGCCGGTCTGCGAATCGGAGTCGATGCCGGTCAGCTGCGGCAGGCTGCGCAACGCCGCTTCGACCTTGGGCGTCCACAGCCGCAACACATCCAGATCATCGGCACGCACGCTGAACTGATAGGTGGCGTTGGCGCTGCGTCCGCCGATGTGGATGTCTTCGGCGGGCATCATGAACACCTGGATACCCGCGGTCTTGCTGTTGGCCATGCTCAAGCGATTGGCAATCACCTGAGCAGTATCGCGGCGCAGCTTGTAATCCTTGAGACGGATGAAGAACATCCCGGTGTTGCGCGCACCAAAGCCGCCGCTGCCGGTAGAGGTGTTGACCGCCTCGACGTCCGGATCGGCAGCGATGGCCTTGGCGATTTTCACCAGCTGCGGCTGCAGGGCCTGGAACGAGGTGTTCTGATCACCCCGCACGGCGCCCATCAGCACGCCGGTGTCCTGAGCCGGGAAGAAGCCCTTCTGCACCGTGGCGTAAAGGTAGACGGTGAGTATCACTGTCAGCAGCAGGCTGAACAGCGTCAGCAAGCGGTGGCGCATGACCCACACCAGGGCCGCCAGGTAGGCGTCCTGCAACGCCTGCAAGCCACGCTCGACCCGCTGGTACAGGCGTGGCACCGGCTTGTGATGATCGGGCTGACGCAACACCAGCACGCACAGCACCGGGGTCAGGGTCAGCGACACCACCATCGACAGCACCAAGGCCACACTCAGGGTCACGGCGAATTCACGGAACAGCCGGCCGACGATATCGCCCATCAGCAGAATCGGAATGAACACCGCGATCAGCGACACCGTCATCGACAGCACGGTAAAGCCCACTTCGCGGGTGCCCATCAGCGCAGCGCGCAACGGACGCATGCCCCGCTCCTGGTAGCGCGCGATGTTCTCGAGCACGACGATGGCATCGTCCACCACAAAACCGGTGCAGATGATCAACGCCATCAGCGACAGGTTGTCCAGGCTGTAGCCCGCCAGGTACATCACCGCGCAGGTGCCGATCAGCGACACCGGCAGCACCACCGCAGGGATCAGCGTCGCCCGGGCGTTACGCAGAAACACGAAGACCACCACGATCACCAGCAGTACGGCGATCAGCAGGGTTTCCTCGGTGTCGTGCAGGGACGAACGCACCGTGCTCGAGCGATCGATCATGGTCGCCAGCTGCACATCGCCCGGCACCATGGCCTGCAATTGCGGCATCAGCGCCTTGATGCTGTCGATGGTCTGCAGCATGTTGGCCCCGGCCGAGCGCGTCACGCCCAGGGTCACGGACGGCTGGCCATTGAAGTAGCCACCAACGAAGGTGTCCTCCACCGAATCGTAGACACTGGCGACATCGCCCAGGTGCACGGCGGCGCCATCCTGATAGCTGACCACCAGCGCGCGGTACTGGTCGGCCTGGTCGAGCTGGTCGTTGCTGTCGATCATCCAGTGCTGGCCGTCGCCCTGCAGGATGCCCTTGGGCTTGGCCTTGGTGGCGTTGTTGATGGCCGTGCGCACGGTGTCCAGCGAGATGCCGGCGTGGGCCAGCTGCTGCGGTTGCAGATCGATGCGCACGGCGGGCAGCGAACCGCCGCGCACCGACACTTCGCCGACGCCGGTGACCTGCGCGATCTTCTGTTGCAGGGTGCTGTAGGCCAGGTCGTAGAGCTCGCCGCGGCTGCGGGTGGCCGAGGTCAGGGCCAGCATGATGATCGGCGCGTCCGACGGGTTGGCCTTGCGGTAGGTCGGCAACGACGGCATCGAGCTGGGCAGCAGGCTGCGCGAGGCGTTGATCGCCGCTTGCACGTCCCGCGCGGCGCCGTTGATGTCGCGATCCAGGCCGAACTGCAGCACCAGATTGGTGGAGCCCTGGCCGCTGCTGGAGGTCATCTCGGTAATGCCGGCGATGGTGCCCAGGCTGCGCTCCAGAGGCGTGGCCACCGTGGCGGCCATGGTTTCCGGGCTGGCGCCAGGCAGGCTGGCGCTGACGATCACAGTGGGGTAATCGACCTGCGGCAGCGGCGCCACCGGCAGCAGAATGAAGCCGAGCACCCCGGCCAGGGTGATGCTCAGGCTCAGCAGCAAGGTCGCCACGGGTCGCCGGATAAAGAACCGCGACAGGTTCAGCGCGCGACTCACGGCGTGGTCCTGCCCGGCTCAGCGCGTCGCCCGAAGCGCGCGCGGGCACGTTCCGACAGACCATCGAACAGCAGATAGATGACCGGCGTGGTGAACAGCGTCAGCAACTGACTCAGCAGCAAACCGCCGACGATCACCAACCCCAGCGGCCGGCGCAATTCGGCCCCGGCACCGGTGGCGAGCATCAACGGCAAGGCACCGAACAGCGCCGCCAGCGTGGTCATCAGAATCGGCCGCAAGCGCAGCAGGCAAGCGCGATGGATCGCCTCGCGGGCACTCAGGCGCTGGTGCTGGCGGCCTTCGAGGGCGAAGTCGATCATCATGATGGCGTTCTTCTTGACGATACCGATCAGCAGGATCACCCCGATCAAGGCGATCAGGCTGAACTCGGTGCCGCACAGCAGCAGCGCCAGCAACGCGCCGATGGCCGCCGAGGGCAAGGTCGAGAGGATGGTCACCGGGTGGATGAAGCTCTCGTAGAGCATGCCCAGGACGATGTACATGGTCACTAGCGCGGCGAGGATCAGCCACAGGGTGTTGCCGGTGGCGGCCTGGAAGGCCGCCGCGGCACCTTGATAGCGCAAGGTGATGCTGGTCGGCGCCTGCAGCTCGGTCATCACGCTGGTGATCGCCTGCTGCGCCTGCTCCAGCGAGTAACCGTCGGCCAGGTTGAACGACAGCGTCACCGCCGGGAACTGGTCCAGCCGCGCCAGGCTCAAGGCGCCGGTACGCTGGCCGACCTTGGCGATGTCGGTCAGGCGCACCATGGAAGTCGGGGTGGTGCTGTTGGTCGAGCTAGCGGTCGTGGTGCTGCTCGAACTGCTGCTCGAGGTCCCGGTGGTGCTCGTGCTGGTGGTGCTCGATGAGCTGGCCGCCGCCAGATAAATCTGGTCGAAGGCTTCCATGGAGTTCTGGAACCGCCCCGGCACCTGCAGCACCACGCGGTACTGGTTGGACTGAGTGAAGATGGTCGAGATCAGCCGCTGACCAAAGGCGTTGTACAGCGCCGTGTCGACGTCCGACGCGGTGATGCCGTAGCGCATCGCTGCGGCTCGATCCAGCTCGACATAGGCCACCAGGCCCTGGTCTTCGAGGTTGTCGATGACGTCACGCAGCTCCGGGCGGTTCTGCAACCTGGCCATCAGCTTGGGGATCAAGGCCGTCAGGTTGGCGCTGTCGGCGTCGTCCAGAGTGAACTGATACTGGCTGGGCGTCAGTTGATCGTCCACCGTCAGGTCCTGGGAGCTGGTGAGGTTCAGTTGCATGCCGGCGACGCTGGCGGTGGACTGCTGCAAGCGCTTGATGATCGCGTCGGCGGTGTCGCTGCGCTCGTCGAACGGCTTGAGTTCGATCTGCAAGCGGCCGTTGTTGAGGGAGGCGTTGGTGCCGTCGACGCCGATGGTCGAGGACACCGACTGCACGGCCGGGTCCTGGCGTACCACATCGACCATCGCCTGCTGACGGCGGGCCATTTCACTGAACGATACGTCCTGGGAAGCACGGGTGAAACCCTGCAACAAACCAGTGTCTTCGGGCGGGAAGAAGCCCTTGGGCACGATGAGGTAAAGCAACGCCGTCAGCGCCACGGTGCCCACGGCCACCAGCAGCGTCAGGCGTTGGTGGTCGAGCACCCACAGCAGGCCGCGGTCATAGCCATCGAGCACGCGCTGGTACTGACGATCGCCCCAGGCGGCAAAGCGGCTCTGCTGGCTTTTTTCGACATGCCGCAGCAGGTGTGCGCAGAGCATCGGCGTGAGTGTCAGGGAGATGACCATCGACACGAGAATCGCCACCGCCAAGGTAATGGCGAACTCGCGAAACAGGCGGCCGACCACATCGCCCATGAACAGCAGCGGGATCAGCACCGCGATCAGCGACACAGTCAGCGAGATGATGGTGAAGCCGATTTCCTGGGAGCCCTTGAGCGCCGCCTGCATGGGCGTCTCGCCCTCCTCCAGGTGCCTGGAGATGTTCTCGACCACGACGATGGCATCGTCGATCACGAAGCCGGTGGCAATGGTCAACGCCATCAGGGTCAGGTTGTTGAGGCTGAAGCCCGCCAGGTACATCACCCCGAAGGTGCCCACCAGCGACAGCGGCACGGCGACGCTGGGGATCAGGGTGGCGGTGAGGTTGCCGAGGAACACGAAGGTCACCAGCACCACCAGGCCGATGGACAGCATCAGCTCGATCTGCACGTCCTTGATCGAGGCGCGGATGGTTTGCGTGCGGTCGTTGATCACCGCCAGTTGCACCGAGTCGGGCAAGGCCTTTTGCAGCGTCGGCAGTTGCGCCTTGATGCTGTCCACCACGTCGATGACGTTGGCCCCGGGCTGGCGCTGCACGTTGACGACGATCGCCGGCTGGCCGTTGGCCGTGGCTGACAGGTATTGATCCTGCGGCGCCTCGGCGGTGGTGGCGATGTCCTTGAGGCGCAGCGCCGCGCCGTTCTCGTAGGCCAGCACCAGCTCGCCGTATTCCGAGGCGTCGCGCAGTTGGTCGTTGGCATCGATGGTGATCGAGTGCGCCGGGCCGTCGAAGCCGCCCTTGGAGCCGTTGACGTTGGCGGCGTTGACCTTGGTGTAGACGTCCTCGAGCGTCAGGCCGTGGGCGGCGAGCGCTACCGGGTTGACTTCGATCTTGACCGCCGGCTGTTGGCCACCGGCCAGGCTGACCAGGCCGACGCCGGAAATCTGCGACAGCTTGAGTGCCACGCGGGTATTGACCAGATCCTGCACGCGGGTCAGCGGCAGGCTGTCCGAGGTCGCGGCGATGGTCAGCACCGCAGTGTCGGCGGGGTTGACCTTCTTGTAGGTGGGCGGGTTGGGCAAGTCGGTAGGCAGCAAGCTGTCGGCGGCGTTGATGGCGGCCTGGACTTCCTGCTCGGCGACGTCCAGCGACAGGTCCAGGGAGAATTTCAGGGTGATCACCGAGGAGCCAGCCGAACTCACCGAGTACATCTGCGACAGCCCGGACATCTGCCCGAGCTGCCGCTCCAGCGGCGCGGTCACCGCCGAGGCCAGCACGTTGGAGCTGGCCCCTGGATAAAGGGTCGAGACCTGAATGGTCGGGTAGTCGACCTCCGGCAATGCCGAGGTCGACAGCAAGCGATAGGCGAAAATACCCGACAGTAGCACCGCGACCATCAGCAGCACCGTGGCCACCGGGCGCTCGATAAACAGCCGTGATGGATTCATGGGGCTTGGACGCCTGCCGTCTTGGTGGCAGCGGCGGGTTGTTCGATCTCCACCGCCGCGCCATCGCGCAGATGGTCGATGCCACGGGTGACCACCTGATCGCCATTGGCGATGCCGTCGGTGATCACCGTGCGCTCATCGATGTTCGGCCCGACCTGCACCGCCTTGCGGTTGGCCTTGCCATCCTTGACCACATAGACGAAGTGTCCGCCCGAACTCAACTGCACCGCTGCCGATGGGATGACCACGGCGTCCTTGAGGGTGTCGGTCTGCAGCTTAACGTTGACGAACTGATTGGGGTAAAGCTTCTCGTCCGGGTTGTCGAACACCGCCTTGAGCTTGATGCTGCCGGTGTTGGTATCGATTTCGTTGCTGATGAACTTCAGTGTGCCGGTCGCCAGCACCGCGGTACCAAGTTGATCCATGGCCTGCACACCCAGCGCCTGGCCCTGCCGCACCTTGGGCAGCAGGCTGGCAAGTTGCGCCTGAGGCAGGCTGAAGGTCACGGCGATGGGGTTGGTCTGGGTCACGGTGACGATGCCGGTGGTGCTGCCGGCCTGGACGATATTGCCCGGGTCCACCAGGCGCAGGCCGACGTAGCCATCGATGGGCGAGACGATCCGCGCGTATTGCAGGTTGAGCTTGGCGGCGTCGATCTGCGCCTGGTCGGTCTTCGCCGCGCCAGCGTACTGGCCGACGGTGGCGACCTGGGTGTCGAGGTCCTGCTTGGCCAGGGAGTCCTTGGCGTACAGGCGCTTGTAGCGTTCGACGGTGAGCTGCGCGCTCTTGAGCAGCGCGTTGTTTTCTTCCAGCGCGCCCTTGTACTGATCCAGGGTCGCCTGATAGGCACGGGGGTCGATCTGCGCCAGCAACTGGCCCTTTTTCACGTACTGGCCTTCGGTGAAATACACCGCTTGCAGCTCGCCGTCGACGCGGCTGGTGACCGTCACCGAATAGTTCGGGATGACCGTACCGAGCGCTTGCTGGATCACCGGCACATCGGCCAGCCCGGCCTGGCCGGTGGCGACGCTGATGCTGGCGTTCATGCCCATACCCATGCCCGGCCCGCCGGCGCCGCGATGAGCTCCACGGCCCGCTTCAGCCGGGGCCGACTCCGGGCCCGATGAATGCTTGTAGACCATGTAGGCCCCACCGAGCACGGCAATGCACAGCAGAGTGAGGATCAGGGGTTTGCGGGAGCGAGAACGGGCAGCCGGGGTTTGGGTCATTGGTACACTTCTGCAAGGCTGAAATACGAGGCGGACAGCACGCACGGCCCGCGAACAGGATGGAGATTAGGGAAGAATTGTGCAGGAAATATGGAGGGGGTGGCGCAGGTCATCTGGCGGCTGGCGCGTATGGTGCGAGGGGGCTTGCCCCCGAAAAACACTGTCAGCACCAGATTCGTCGCTGCCCACGAGTATCGGGGGCAAGCCCCCTCGCTACAGGTTCCGGCCAGGATCAGTTCGGGCAACCGATGGCAGGATTATCCGCCCACTGCCGCGCCGTGGCGCCGATGCGCACCGCCAGTTCGGCGATCGCCTGCTGATGCGCAAGCACCAGGCTGTTCAACGCCACACCTGCGTCACGCTTGACCACGGTGGCGCAGGTCAGGGTCGGGCGTTTGCTGCCGTCATCGGCTCGGCGGGTCAGGCTCCAGACCATGTCCACCAGCGCATAGCGCCCCGGCACGCTGTCGAAGCGGCGTACGTCGGCCTGCAACGATACCACCGGTTGCCCGGCGTTTTTCGGCAGGCCCGAAAGATCGCGAACGCCTAGCTGGCGCTCCAGCTGAGCCGCCAGCGCATCGTGGAATTCATCCGCCAACGGCGCGCCCCAACGCTCATTGTCGAGAATCGCCAGACGCCCCTGATCCTGACGCACCACCATTTGCGGCTGGTCGACCTGCACCGGCACCCGCACCGTCAGCAGTTCGAACTGAAAGTCCGCAGGCGCCGCCGGCCTTGGCACCGATTCGGTGGTAGGGACCAAGGTGTAGTAGTTCGTGACGGTCGTCGAGCAGGCCGCCAGTCCCAGCGTTGTGCCCAGCAGCAGATAGCGCAGCATCATGGTTTGGTTTCCAACTGAATATCACGAGAAGACGAACCGCTGGAGCGATAGGCATCCGGCGAGCCCTCGCTCACCCGTCCGCGAATCAGCGATTCCGGGTGGCGGCCGAGGAAGTCGGTCAGTACCCGCACCGATCGCACGGTACGTTGCACTTCATCCATGGCCTGGCCGAACTGCTGACGCTGCGGCGAATCCTCACCCAGGGTGTCGGCGGCGGCGGCCATGGTCTTGCGGGTCTGCGCCATGGTGTCGGTCAGCTCCGGCAGCACCTGCCCATTAAAGCGGCTTAAGGACTTGTGCATCTCGGCGAGGCTGCCATTGAGGTTGTCGGCAATCTGATCGATCGGCAGCTTGCTGACCTTGTCGACGATCGCCTGCAGTTGCTCCTGCAACTTGTCGAAGCTGCCCGGTGCGGTAGGAATCTCCAGCGGCCGCGCCGACATGTCGAAGGTCACTGGCGGCACCTTGGGCAGGAACGCCAGGGAGATATACAACTGCCCGGTCAGCAGGTTGCCGGTGCGGGCCTGAGCGCGCAGACCATGCTTGACGAATTCGGAGAGCATTTTCGCTGCCTGCGCGTCCTCGTTGCCCTTACCGGCGATCTGCGTCAGCTTGTCGTTGGCCTTGCCCAGGCGATCCGGGAAGATCACCGCGCCGACCATGGTCGGGAAAGTCTGGGTCTTTTCGTCGTAGTCGAGGTCGATGGACACCACGCGTCCCAGGTTCACCCCCAGGAATTCGACCTGGGAACCAACCGCCAGGCCGCGCAACGATTGGTCGAAGCGCATGCGGATGTATCGCGGCGTGCCATCGGGTGGCGCCAGGGCGCTTTGCTGATCGGCGAACAGGTTGAACTTGGTCATCTCCGGCGCCTGCTTCTGCTCCGGGTTGTACTTGGGCTCGACGAATGCCACGCCACCGGACACGATCGAGGACACCGATTGGGTGTTGACCTTCAGGCCATCGGCGCCAAGGCTGATGTCCACCCCACTGGCGTTCCAGAACCGGGTATTGGTGGTGACGAATTCATCGTTGGGCGAGTTGACGAACAGCTCGATGTCGACGCCCTTGCCGTCCTCGCTCAACCCCACCTGCACCACCTGCCCGACCTGGATGCGCCGGTAGTAGACCGGCGAGCCGATATCCAGCGAACCGAGGTCGTCGGCATGCAGCGTGAAGCGCTTGCCGCGTTGGCCATAGGTGATCGGCGGCGGCGTTTCGAGACCGCGGAAATCGCTGCGGGTATTTTTCGAGGCGCCCGGGTCGGCACTGATAAAGGCCCCCGACAGCAAGGTATCGACGCCGGAGATGCCCTGAGCGCCGATGCGCGGGCGCACCACCCAGAAGCGCGAATCTTCGGTGGTGAAGGACTTGGCCGAATCCTTGAGTTCGATGGTTGCCACCACCCGGTTGCGGTCGTCGCTCAGGGCGATGGCCGTGACCTGGCCGATCACCACGTTCTTGTACTTGACCTGCGTCTTGTTGGCTTCCAGGCCTTCGGCCGTCTCGAAACTGACGGTGATCTTCGGGCCGGCCGACAAGGAGTTATGGATCACCATCGACAGGCCGATCACGGCGGCGACTATAGGCACCAGCCACACCAGCGATACGTTGAAGCGACGCCGACGAACGTCGGGAGTGCCCGGCGTGCGGGAAGGATCAGCAACGGGTTCAGACATCTTCAACCTCTGCGTCCCAGATCAGCCTGGGATCAAAACTCATGGCTGCCAACATGGTCAGCACAACGACGAAACCGAAAAACAGGATGCCCAGACGCGGCTCGATGGTGCTCAGCGAACGGAACTGCACCAGCGCCGCCACCAGCGCCACCACCAGCACGTCGAGCATCGACCAGTAGCCGATCAGCTCGACGAAACGATACAGCCGCGAACGCTCGCGCATGGCCCACTGGCTGCGGCGCTGGGCGGTCACCAGCAGGGTGCCGAGGACCAGAAACTTGATGCAGGGCACCGCCACGCTGGCGACGAAAATCAACACGGCGATGTCCCAGGACCCGCCCTGCCAGAACTCGATCACCCCGCTCATGATGGTGTTCTCGGCGCCGCTGCCGAACAGGTCGGTGTACATCACCGGCAGCAGATTGGCGGGAATATAGAAAATCATGCTGGCCAGCAGCAATGCCCAGGTGCGCGCCAGGCTGTTGGGCTTGCGCCGATGCACGCTGGCGTCGCAGCGCGGACAACGATGGGTGCCCTGGGCACAGGCCAGGCCGCAGGTATGGCACAGGGTCAGGCCGAGGGCGTCGGCGGTGGGCGGATGACTGGTCAATCGCTGTCCTCGAGCTCTGTCCATAGGCGTCGAATGCTCTTGCCGGAGATCAGGATGATCAGCACGGTGAGCATGGCCAGCGCCCACAGGCCCAGGCCGGGGTGCACGCTGAGCATGCCACCGAGCTTGACGATAGCCACCAGAATGCCCAGCAGACATACCTCGAGCATGCTCCAGGGGCGCAGTTGCTCGAGGGTGCGCATGCAAGCCTTGAATCCGGGGGCGCGCAGACCGACGTTGGCATAGCTGAGCACCCAGCATAGCAGGACGATCTGCATACCCGGCGCGAGGATGATGCACAAGCCGGCCACCGCCGCGATCAGGCTGATCTGCCCTTGCGCCAGAGCCTCTACCGATTGCCACAGCGTCGCGGCGTTGGACAGCCCCTTGAGGCTGATGGAGATCACCGGAAAGATATTGGCGAACAGAAACAGGATCAGCGCCGTGATCGACAGTGCGAACAGCTGCTGGATGCTCAGGCCATGGCCGCGCTCCAGCACCCCACCGCAGCGCTGGCACAAGGATTTCTGCCCGCTGAGCAGTGACACCGGCGCATAGACCGCGTCGCAGTGTTCACAAATGATCCAGGGACAGGGTTCGGTCATGGGGCAGTTTGATCGTCGGGTTGAATAGATGCCGGCACAAGGCGCGCGACACTATAAATCAAACGCAGGAGAGTGGCGTCATTATGGCGCCAATCAACTGCAACTTCACAATATGGAGGTATCGCCGGGTGCATTGCCCAACGGTAGCCACTTGCCATAGACCGCACTTGGGGCCGGAGGGTTCAAGGCGCAGCAGCAGGTCGTTGGCGAGGTGCTAGAGCGCGCGCAGATTCCACGCCAGCCAGCGCCAGGGGTACTGCTCGCTGAAGCTGGCGCCCTTGCACTGGTCCTCATGCACGAACGCCCGGTGACCGCGGCTCAGAGGCTGGTAGTTGTGGCAATAGGGGCAGCGCACGATATCGCCTTCGAGCAGCCACTGACGCGACCATTCCAGCATGTGTTCATCGCGCTCGGCGTAGGGATCGGAATGTGGACTCAACGGCAAGGGGCCTTCAATACGGCAGGATACAGAGGGTCGGCTAGGTTACCTCAGGCGCCGTCAGGTTTCACCTGTGCGCGCTGAACGGGTGTTTTGCCTGCACTGGCCCCTTCGCGGGCAAGCCCAGCTCCCACAGGAGTAAGCCTCGGGCACTGCTGATCTCCCACAGGAGTAAGCCTCGGGCACTGCTGGTCTGTGGGAGCGAGGCTTGCCCGCGAAGAGGCCGGCACCGATAAAGGTGCTCGGTAGGCAAGATCCCTGACCAAGGCTATGATCTGACCCCATGAACCCGTCCCCCCCGCTGCGCCAACCCTGCCCTCCCGGTGCCTGCATTTGCGAGCGCGAACGGCTGCAGGCGTTGCCACAGGCCGACCTGCGGATTCTGCTGCTGACCCGCCAGGAAGAGAAACGCCTGCTCGAGCGCCTTGAAAACCTCGACAGCCTGGCGGACCTGGAGCGCCTGCAGCAGCGCATGTTCGAGCAGTTGGGGTTACGCGTGCACGTCGGCCCCGGCGCCAATGAAGTGCGCACCATGCGCGGCATCCGTATCGAGCTCGATGAGCTGCCGGGCATGTGCCGCAAGACCCGTCAGGCGATTCCCGCTGCCATTCGTCGCGCCTTGGAGAAACGCCCGGAAATCGCCTTCACCCTGCTCAACGCCCACGACCTGTTGCGCGATGCCTAGGCCTTGTCGTCGCTGCCCGCGAGGAGGAAATTGCCTGGCCGCGCGCCCTCGCCCGCCTCCAGCAATGGCACCTGGGCTTCATCCTTGAGGCTCACGCCCGACAGTTGCCGCACGCAGGCTTCGCGCATCAGGTACAGCAACTTGTGCGCGGCCATGGCGTAGCTCATGCCTTCGAGCCGCACGTTGGAAATGCAGTTGCGGGCCGCATCGGTCAATCCGACCCGGGGCGCGTAGGTGAAGTACAGCCCCAGGCTGTCCGGCGAGCTGAGCCCGGGCCGCTCGCCGATGAGGATCACCACCATGCGTGCCTTGAGGCGCTGCGCCACTTCGTCCGCCACCGCGACCCGCCCCTGGCTCACCAGGGTCACCGGCGCCAGGCTCCAGCCCTCGGCGGCGGCCTGCTCGTCGATACGTTGCAGCATCGCCAGGCTGTGGCGATCGACCGCCAGCGCCGACAGGCCATCGGCGATCACCACGGCGACGTCGTAGCCTTGGGGATGGCTTTGAGCATGGGCATCCAGCAGCGCCGCCGAGTCGTCATCCAGTCGACGGCCCAGGTCAGGGCGCTGCAGGTAAATGTGGCGGTCGGCGGCGGCGCTGTGCAGGGTCAGGCACTCGCGGTTGCGCTCGGCCAGTTTGCTTGCCAGCGCCGCGCCGTCGAACGGCAGGTGTACGGCGTCGCGGGCCTGGGCATGGGCGAATTGAAAGTCCAACTGGGCGCTGGTGGGCAAGCTGGTGCCGGCGCGGCCAAGGGCGATACGCGCTGCGGTGAGGTCGCGCAGCTGGCGCCATGGATCGGCCTGGGCCGGGGTGGTGGATGGGGATGTTGGCAGGGTGTCATCGGCGGGCAGTTTCAACAGGGGTACCTCGGGGTCTTGTTACGCGGGCAACGCGTTCAGGGCGCGAAACTTATAGCGAGGCCACTGGCCTCTTCGCAGGCAAGCCTTGCTCCCACAGGTGTACGGCTCAGGTGCAGTTCATTGCCCTGTGGGAGTGAAGCTTACTCTCACAGGTGTACGGCTCAGGTGCAGCTTGCCCTGGGGGAGTAAAGCTTGCTCTCACAGGTGTACGGCTCAGGTCCAGCTTGCCCTGTGGGAGTAAAGCTTGCTCTCACAGGCGTACGGCTCAGGTGCAGCTTGCCCTGTGGGAGTGAAGCTTGCTCTCACAGGCGTACAGCTCAGGTCCAGCTTGCCCTGTGGGAGCGAAGCTTGCTCGCGAAGACGGCGGCACAGATTGCGAACATTCCGACCCATGCTCATGTCAATTGCGCCAACGCCTGCCTGAACGCCGGCGGCAGGCCGTTGCCCAGGCGCAACTCGCCGTCGCGTTGGTGCAGGATGCCCATGCGCGCCAGCCACTCCTCGTACTCCGGCGCCGGCTTGAGGCCCAGGGTCTTGCGCACGTACAGCGCATCGTGGAACGAGGTGGTCTGGTAATTGAGCATGATGTCGTCCGAACCCGGAATGCCCATGATGAAATTGATGCCCGCCACCCCCAACAGGGTCAGCAGCATGTCCATGTCATCCTGGTCGGCTTCGGCATGGTTGGTATAGCAGATGTCGCAGCCCATGGGCACGCCCAGCAGCTTGCCGCAGAAGTGATCTTCAAGGCCGGCGCGGATGATCTGCTTGCCGTTGTACAGGTACTCGGGGCCGATGAAACCGACCACGGTATTGACCAGAAACGGCTTGAAATGCCGGGCCACGCCATAAGCGCGAGCCTCACAGGTCTGCTGGTCGACGCCATGGTGGGCGTTGGCCGATAGCGCACTGCCCTGCCCGGTCTCGAAATACATGAGGTTGTTGCCGACGGTGCCGCGCTTGAGGCTCAGGCCCGCGTCATAACCTTCCTGCAGCAGTTGCAGGCTGATACCGAAACTCTCGTTGGCCGCCTGGGTGCCGGCGATGGACTGGAACACCAGGTCCAGCGGCACGCCGCGCTCTATGGCGGCGATGGACGAGGTCACGTGGGTCAGCACGCAGGCCTGGGTGGGAATCTGGTAATGGTTGATCACGCCATCGAGCATCTTCAACAGCTCGGTGATGGCGCTGAGGCTGTCGGTGGCCGGGTTGATGCCGATCATCGCATCGCCGTTGCCGTACAACAGACCGTCCAGGGTACTGGCGGCGATGCCGGCAGGATCGTCGGTCGGATGATTGGGCTGCAGGCGCGTGGACATCCGCCCGCGCAGCCCCACCGTATTGCGAAAACGCGTGACCACGCGGATCTTCTGCGCCACCAGCACCAGGTCCTGGATGCGCATGATCTTCGACACCGCCGCGGCCATTTCCGGCGTCAGCCCGGGCGCCAGGGCGCGCAGGCTGTGCTCGTCGGCGGCATCCCCCAGCAGCCAGTCACGCAAGCCGCCAACGGTCAGGTGACTGACCACCGCGAAGGCCTGGGCATCATGGCTGTCGACGATCAGCCGGGTGACTTCGTCGGCTTCATAAGGGATCACCGCCTCGGTCAGGAACTGTTTGAGCGGCACGTCCGCCAGGGCCATTTGCGCGGCCGCACGTTCGGCATCGCTGGTGGCGGCGACACCAGCCAGGTAATCCCCCGAACGCGCCGGGCTGGCCTTGGCCAGCAACGACTTGAGACTGTCGAAGCGCCAGGTCTGGCCACCCACTGTGTGTACGAAACCGCCCATGGCTCAAGCTCCTGTGGTCAAGGCTGCACTGGGTACACCGCGGCTGCGCACGGCGGCGCAGAACAGCGCGCCCACCACCATCAAGGCGAGGAAGATCCCGAAGATCAGCGTGTTGAACCAGATCATCGCGATCAGGCACACCACCGCCAGCACCAAGGCGATGCCTGGCACGATCGGGTAGCCCGGAGCGTAGAAGCTGCGTTGCAGATCAGGCTCGCTGGTGCGCAGCTTGAACAGGCTGAGCATGCTGATGATGTACATGACGATGGCGCCGAACACCGACATGGTGATCATGGCCGCGGTCAGGGTCATGCCTTGCAGGTTGACCAGGCTGTCGCTGAAGATCGCCGCGATACCGACCACGCCGCCGGCGAGGATGGCACGGTGCGGAGTCTGGAAGCGCGACAGCTTGGACAGACCTTTTGGCAGGAAGCCGGCCCGGGCCAGGGCGAAGAATTGCCGCGAGTAGCCCAGGATGATGCCGTGGAAGCTCGCCACCAGACCGAACAGGCCGATCCACACCAGCATGTGCATCCAGTTGGAGTTACCGCCGACCACGGTTTTCATCGCCTGCGGCAACGGGTCGTTGATGTTCGACAGGGCGCGCCAGTCACCCACGCCCCCGGCGAAGATCATGGTGCCGATGGCCAGCACCACCAGGGTCAGGATGCCGCCGATATAAGCACGCGGGATGGTTCGTTTCGGGTCCTTGGCCTCTTCGGCGGCCATGGCGGCGCCCTCGATGGCCAGGAAGAACCAGATGGCGAAGGGGATGGCCGCGAAGATACCGGCGATCGAACCGCTGCTGAAGCTGTTCTCACCCGACCAGCCACCCAGCACGAAGTTGCTGAAGCTGAAGCCCGGCGCAACCACGCCCATGAACACCAGCAACTCGATGACGGCGAGAATGGTCACCACCAGTTCGAAGGTCGCGGCGATGTTCACCCCGACGATGTTGAGGCCCATGAACACTACATAGGCGCCGACCGCGGCCCAGCGCGGGTCGAGCCCTGGGAACTGGACGTTGAGGTAGGCACCGATGGCCATGGCGATGGCCGGTGGCGCGAACACGAACTCGATCAGCGTGGCCAGGCCGGCGATCATCCCGCCGCCCACACCAAAGGCGCGCAGGCTGTAGGCGAACGGGCCGCCAGCGTTGGGGATGGCGGTGGTCAGCTCGGTGAAGCTGAAAATGAAGCAGGTATACATCACCGCGACCATCAGGGTCGTGACCAGAAAGCCCAAGGTACCGGCGGTGCCCCAGCCATAGCTCCAGCCAAAGTATTCACCGGAGATCACCAGCCCGACGGCGATGCCCCACAAGTGCAGTGTGCCCAGCGTGGGCTTGAGTTGATTGACGGTCATTGATCACACCTCGGAAATCCATCGGCAAGATTGCGTAAGGCCAGCATAACCATAGGCTACGGGCCAAGACTTGACCGCGAAAACGCGCCTTTGCGCTGCGCGGTCAATTTTTACGATCGTCGCGCCAAAGCGGGGCGGTGCGCCCCAGAAACGCACACTTCTACGGCATAAAGCCCTGTAGCGAGGGGGCTTGCCCCCGATTGCCCTGTGTCTGTTACAAGTAATGTGCCTGATCAGCGGTATTCGGGGGCAAGCCCCCTCGCTACAGGGGTCTATCGGGCAGCCGGAATGGAGTTTGCATGAAACATTTTCATACAGATCTTTAACGGTACCGATTGACTATGCTGCAGACCTTCCTCGCCCCCACCGCCCGCCCCAGCAATCAGGGCGTACTGTCAGCGGCTGCCAATGGCCTGGACGGTTTCATCAGCCACCACGGCGGTGACCTGGATCGGGTGTTCGGCCGCGCCGGCATCGATCCTGAACAACTGCAGCATCCGACCCTGAGTCTGGCCCTGCCCAATTACTGTCAGGTGCTCGAGGAAGCCGCCCGGCAAACCGGTTGCGACAATTTCGGCTTGCACTACGGTCAGCAGTTCAAGCCGCAGGCGCTTGGGCTGCTGGGGTACGTGGGTTTGTGCTCGGAAAACCTCGAGCAGGCGCTGATCAATTTCGCTGCCGCCTTCCCCTATCACCAGCACAGCACGCTGATCCGCCTGGTGGATCAAGGCGAGTGCTATCGCTTCGACTATCAAGTGCAGCACGACGCCATCGTCGAACGCCGCCAGGACGCCGAACTGACCATGGGCATGGCCGCCAACCTGGTGCGGCATGTGTTGGGAGATGGCTGGACGCCACGGGAAGTGGGCTTCGAGCACGCTCGGCCGCAGGACTGGCGCGAGCATCGCGACGCTTTCGGTGCCCCGGTGCGCTTCGGCCAGGGCGGCAACTGGATGCTGATCCCCAAACAGCCGCTGATCGGCCACGCCATGCCGGGCCACGACCCGATGCTGCTGATGGTGGTAAAGGACGCCATTCGCCAGCTCGGCGAACGGGCCAGCGGGCCACAACTGCCGGAACAGATGCGCCAGCTGTTGCGAGCCTCGCTGCATCAAGGCGAACCGGTGCTGGAGCTGATTGCCGAACACCTGCAAATGAGCCCGACGCTCCTGCAACGGCGCCTGCGTGAACTGGGCTTGAGCTTCACTCAGGTGGTGGACCAGACCCGCCAGGCCATGGCGCGCCAGCATCTGCGTGACGGGCAGTTGAGCATTTCGCAACTGGCGCCGCTGCTGGGCTACTCGGAAACCAGCGCGTTTTCCCGGGCGTTCAAACGCTGGTTCGGGGTAAGCCCGCGGCAGTGGCGGCAGACAAGCTGAAACACTCACCTGTAGCGGGGGGGCTTGCCCCCGAAAAGATGCCAGCGGCGTCTCTGTTGCTGGCGTACCCTATCGGGGGCAAGCCCCCTCGCTACAGGAGTGGGAATAATAATCTATGGAATGCTGATTAATTAGAATTTTATTCCTGCTTAGTGCCGAGATAGAGCGGTGTTATCAAAATATTTCACCCGCCACACGCGTAACCTTTCTCTATTCTCAGTCACTCGTGAAGCCTTTCCCCATGACCCCTCTCCCGCTCTATTTCGATTACGCCGCCACCACCCCCGTCGACGACCGCGTTATCCAGGCCATGGTCGAATGCCTGGGGCGTTCGGGCAACTTCGGCAACCCGGCATCCAGCTCCCATGCCTTCGGCAGCAACGCCAGGCAGGCGGTGGAACTGGCGCGGCGTCAGGTCGGCGAGCTGGTGGGGGCGCCTGCGGACTCGATCATCTGGACCTCCGGCGCGACCGAATCCAATAATCTGGCGATCAAGGGCGTGGCCATGGCCAGCACGCCTGAGCGTCGCCACCTGATCACCAGTGTGCTGGAGCACAAGGCAGTCATCGATACCGTGCATCAGCTTGAAGCTTTGGGCTTCCCCGTGACCTGGCTGACGCCGGATGCCAACGGGCTGATTCAGCCGGCAGCGGTGCAGGCGGCGTTGCGCGAAGACACCTTGCTGGTGTCCCTGATGCGGGTGAACAACGAGCTGGGCACGCTGACCGATATCGACAGGATCGGACAGCTGGTGCGCGAGCATGGCGCGCTGTTCCACGTCGACGCGGCGCAGGCCACTGGCAAGGTGGCGATCGATCTGGCGGCGCTGGAGGTCGACTTGATGTCGTTCTCGGCGCACAAGACTTACGGCCCGAAGGGCATCGGCGCGCTGTATGTCGGCCCCCGTGCACGGGGCGCGCTGCAGGCGCAGATTCATGGTGGCGGGCATGAGCAAGGGTTGCGCTCCGGAACCCTGGCGACCCATCAGATCGTCGGCATGGGCAGTGCCTTTGCCATCGCGGCGAATGAACAACAGGCTGAAACGCAACGTATCGCCGCGTTGTCGCAACAGTTGCGTGAAGGCCTGTTGGCGTTGCCGGGGGTGACGTTGAATGGCTGCGCGACGCAGCGCATCGCGCATACGCTGAACCTGTGCATCGCCAGGCCTGGGTTCAACAGCGCTGTGCTTGCCGGTGCGCTGGCGGTGTCATCGACTTCGGCGTGCAATTCGGCGAGCAACGCGGCATCCCACGTATTGCTTGCGATCGGGCTGAACCACAGCCAGGCCAGCAGCAGCGTGCGCATCAGCCTCGGGCGCTACAGCCAGGCGGCGGATGTGGAGCAGGCGATTGCGATTATCGACCAGGCCCTGAAAGCACCTGCGCCGCTTTGGTAACCCGGTGATGTTCCGGCTTGCGTATGGGCCTATGGGCTTCATCGCTTGAACGGGCCCCTTCGCGGGCAAGCCTCGCTCCCACAGGTGCACAACGCAAGATCGGCTGACACTGTGAGAGCAAGGCCCCCACAAGTGGGCGAGCCACCACTGTGGGAGCAGGGCTTGCCCGCGAAGAGGCCAGTGCGGCTAACGCAAACCTAGCCCTTGTACACCGGCTCGCCCAGATTGAGCATCAACCGATTGGCCCAGGCGAAAATCGAAATCGCGTGGATCAGATCCAGAATCGGCCCTTCTTCGAGCCCATGCTCACGCAGCGTCGCGATATGCGCGGCGCTGATGTTCGCCGGATCAACCGTCAGATCGATCGAAAACTGCACGATCGCCCGTTCCCGCAGCGTGGTCCCGGCCGTCGCCGGATCGGCGAACACCTCGGCGATCACATCGTTGCGCTTGGCCAGTTGCTCGAAGCGTTGGGCATGCACCGAACAGCAATACACACACTGATTGATCCGCGAGACCACGGCACTGGCCAGTTCGCGCTCGGCCCGGGACAAGCCACCCGGGGCATACATGATGGCGTTGAAGGCCAATGAACGCTGGCGCAGGATCTCGGGTTGATGGATCAGGGTCAGGTAGTAGTCCGACACCTTGGCCTGCGGATGGCTCTCTTCCAGCACCGCGGTCTGTTCAGGAGTTGCCTGTTCGACCGCAACGGTGGGCAGCCAGGCCTTCCAGCCCAGCACTTCATTGGTGAAACCGGCAATACGGATCGGCTCGCTCATCACGCAACTCCCGCGGACTGCATCGCCAGCAGACCGCTGGCCAGACGCACTTGATAGGACATGAACGCCACCAGCTGCGCGAGGGTGACGATTTCCGGCGTCGACAGGCCGGCCTCGGACAGCGCCGTCAGGGCATGACGATCGCCTTCCACCGGTGCCTTGATCAAGGTCCCGGTGAACGCCAGGATCGCCTGCAAGCGCGGCTCGCCCAAGGCTTCGATGGCGCCGGTGGCCACTGCCGACAACTGCTCGGCCGCTACGCCGATCGCTTCGAGACGCTCGAGGTAGTGCGCCGCCAACAGGACTTGCGGCGTCAGCAGACAGGCGTGGTACGCCACCAGCAAACGTTCGACCTGGCTCAGGCCGTCGGCGACTTCAGCGGCGAAAAACAAGTCGTAGCTGCTCTGGGTGGCGGCCAGCACCTTGTGGCGAAATTGCCGCGCGGCATGCACCGGCGAGCCCGCAGCGATGTGCAGCAGGGTGTCGAGCACATCCGGCTCGACGGCGGATTCAGTTAGGGTCATTGCGAAATCCTTCGGAGTACACGAGTAGCGAGGGGGCTTGCCCCCGAAAAGGAATGACAACGACTTCTGCGCTGCTGACACACCGAATCGGGGGCAAGCCCCCCCGCTACAGTAGGTTATGGCTGTTTGGTGACCATCATTGCCGCCGTGCGGTCACTCACCAGCGGTTCGACCTTCAGGCCTTTGCGTGCGGCCCAGATGTTCTGATAGTGGAACAGCGGAATGATGCCCACGTCATCGCTCACCACTTGCGCCGAATTCTCCAGAATCGCGCGGCGCTTGGCCTCGTCGAATTCCGCAGTCGCGTCCTGCAAGGCCTTGTCTACCGCAGGGTTGCTGTAATGCCCCCAGTTCGAAGCGCCCTGCCCCTTGGCGGCGTCGACAGTAGTGAGGATATTGGTCAGCGCATAAGCCGCCTCACCGGTGCCGTTACCCCAGGCGATCACGCTCACGGCCAGCTCGTTCTTGTTGGCCTTGCCGGCATACACCGCCCACGGCATCACATCGAGCTGCACCTTGATACCGATGCGGGTCCAGAACTGCGCTACCGCCTGCATGGCTTCCGGCGCCTGCGGATAACGGTCGCCCGGTACGCTGACGGTCAGCTGGAAGCCTTCCGGGAAGCCCGCGTCGGCCAGCAGTTTTTTCGCGGCGCTCGGGTCGTACGGGATGTTCTTGATGTGGCTGTTGTAGCCGTAGGTGTTGGACGGCATCCACTGATTGGCCTCGGTCACCGTGCCTTGCATGATGCGCTCGTCGATGGCCTGACGGTTGATCGCCAGGGACAACGCCTTGCGCACCCGCACGTCGAGCAACGGGTTTTGCGCCAGCGGCTTGCCGGCGTTGTCACGGATGTACTCGTTCGGGCCCTGGCGGAAGCTCGGCTGGATGATCAGCGCGCGCAGGCCTTGATAGGCGTACACGCTGACGTTGGCGCTTTGCTTGAGGCGCGCGATATCGGTGGGCGCGACCTTGTCGATGACATCGACGTCACCGGCCAGCAACGCCGCAGTGCGGCTCGACGCATTGGCGATGAAGCGATAGTCGACCTTGTCCCACTCGGCCTTGGGGCCCCAGTAGGCATCGTTGCGTTCGAAGATCGTACGGTCGCCCGGCACGTAGGAGACGAAGCGATACGGCCCAGTGCCGACCATGGCCTTGCCCGAGTTGTAATCAGCGCTCTCGGCCTTGGCGCCGACGTGGCGGCTGACGATATAGATCGAGTTGATGTCCGGCAGCAGGTTGGCGTTAGGGGCCTTGGTCTTGACGATCAAGGTGTGGGCGTCCTTGGCGGTGACCGTATCGACGGTGCGCAAGGCGCCGGCGTAGGACGCCACGCTGCCCGGCACGGCGCGGGCGCGCTCGTAGGAGAAGACGAAGTCGTCGGCGGTCAGCGGCGTGCCGTCCTGCCATTTGACGTCATCGCGCAGGTCGAACTCCCAGGTCAGCGGATCGACGATCTTCCAGCTCTCGGCCAGGCCCGGCATGGTCCGGTCATCGCGGCGATCGGCCAGTGATTCGAAGAAATGCAAGGCGACGGAACGGTCGCCGGCATAGTTGTTGAGCTGCGGATCGAGGGACGAAATCGGATCGGCAAAACCGATGCGCAGCGATTCGGCCGAGGCGCCGGTGGCGGCCAGCAGTAATGCGGTGGCAAGCAGTGAACGAACGCGAGGTTGCATGAAGGTTTCCTTGTGTACGTAAGAATTGGCGGCAATACCGGTTCTGATGCGTCCCTGTGGTGAGGGGGCTTGCTCCCGAGGGGCCGTGGCTGACAGGACGCGGGTAAGCAGTGACGGCCCCTCGGGAGCAAGCCCCCTCACCACAGAGAAAAGCACATACCGAATTCAGGTCACATCATTAAGATGGCAAGCGCTCAGGTGATTGGGTGCAACCTCTTTGAGCGGTGGAGCCTGCTCGCGGCATCGCGCGAAGGCGTGCGGGCAGCGAGGATGGAAATGACACCCGCTGGGCGGGTTCAGCGGACTGGGGATTTCCCCTTTGATCGCGTCATACCGGGTACTGCGAACATCGAAACGCGGAATCTGCGCCAGCAAGGCCTGGGTGTACGGGTGATTGGCGGCGCCAAACAGCTCCTCCACCGGCGCGCTCTCCACCACCCGCCCCAGGTACATGACGATCACCCGATCACAGAGGTGCTCGACCACGCCCAGGTCATGACTGATGAACAGGTAGGTCAGGCCCAGCTCGTCGCGCAGGTCCATGAACAGATTGAGGATCTGCGCCTGGATCGACACGTCCAGTGCCGCCACCGACTCGTCGCACACCAGCAACTGTGGCTGCACCGCCAGCGCGCGGGCGATGCCGATGCGCTGACGCTGACCGCCGCTGAACTGATGCGGGTAACGCTGGCGCAGGCTCGGGTTGAGGCCGGCGCGTTGCAGTTGCGCGCTGACGTAGTCATCGAAACCGGCGCTGTCGGTCAGGCCATGCAGGCGTGCGCCTTCACCGACGATGCGGTCGACGCGCAGCCGCGGATTGAGACTGGCCGAGGGGTCCTGGAAGATCATCTGGATCTTCAAGCGCGCGGCGTGGCGCTCGGCGGCGCTCAGCTCGTCCACCGCCGTGCCGTCGATACGCACCTGGCCGCTGGAAGCCGGCATCAGCCCGGCGACCATGCGCCCCAGGGTCGACTTGCCGCAGCCCGACTCGCCCACCAAACCCACCACTTCGCCACGCTGGATGCGCATATCGACGCGGTCGACAGCCTGAGTCACGCTGGACTTGCGCGTCAGTTGCAGGCGCTGCGCCCAGCGCTCGAAGGCGCCATCGCCGCTGGCCTTGCCGAAGGTCTTGCTGACTTGATCGAGCTCGACGAGCGCAATTGCATTACTGTCCATGCTCACCTCCGGGATGGAAGCAACGCACGGTACGGCCAGGTTCGATCTCACGGCTTTCAGGCTCCTCGGCACACACCGCGCTGGCCCGCGGGCAGCGTTCGGCGAAGGCGCAGCCGGCCGGCATCGACAACAGATCCGGGGTCATCCCCGGAATCTGCCGCAGCCGCTGGCCACGCTGGTTACGACTGGGCAGGCTGTCGATCAGCCCTTGGGTATAGGGGTGCAGCGGGCGGTCGAGGACATCGTCGACACTGCCCTGCTCGACGATCTGCCCGGCATACATCACCGCCACATCGTCGGCCAGGCCGGCGACCACCGACAGGTCGTGGGTGATCCAGATCAGCGAAGTGTTCTGCTGGCGCACCAGTTTCTGCACCTCACTGAGGATCTGCGCCTGAATGGTCACATCCAGCGCGGTGGTGGGCTCGTCGGCGATGATCAGATCCGGGGCGTGCAGCAAGGCAATCGCAATCGCCACGCGCTGACGCATGCCGCCCGACAATTGATGGGGATAGGCATTCAGGCGCTCTTCGGGGCTGGGGATGCCCATCAACGCCAGGGTTCGACCTGCATGCGCGCGGGCCTCGCGGCGGCTCAGCGAGCTATGGGCGCGCACCGCTTCGATCATTTGCGTATCGACGCGCAGCACCGGATTGAGGGTCATCATCGGGTCCTGAAAGATCATCGCGATGCGATTGCCTTGCAGTTGGCGCAGCTCCCTGGCCGGCAACCTGGTGAGGTCGCGACCCTTGAACAGCACCTCGCCGCCACTGATGCGCCCGGGAGCGTCGACCAGGCCAAGGATGGAAAAACCGGTCACCGACTTGCCCGAACCCGACTCGCCCACCAGCCCGAGGATGCGCCCCGGCTGCAAGCGCAGCGACACGTCGCGCACGGCGGGCAACACCCCGGCGCGGGTATGGAAAGAGGTCGACAGGTGCCGCACGTCCAGCGTCGGTTGCGCCACTTCCAGGTCCGCCAGGTTCATCGTTGCAGCCTCGGGTTGAGCACATCACGCAGGCGGTCGCCCACCAGGTTGATGGCGACGATGGTGGTCAGCAGCGCCAGCCCCGGGTACAGGCTGATCCAATACTGATTGCTGAGCATGTACTGGAAGCCGTTGGCGATCAGCAACCCCAGCGACGGCTCGGTGATCGGCACGCCAAGGCCGAGGAACGACATGGTCGCCTCCAGGGTGATGGCGCGGGCGATCTGCAGGGCGCCGATGACGATCAGCGGCGGCAGGCAATTGGGCAGGATATGGCCGACCACGATGCGCCACTGGCCGATGCCCTGGCCGCGCGCGGCTTCGACGTACTCGCGACGGTTCTCGACCAGCGCCTGGCCGCGGGCGGTGCGCGCGTAATAGGCCCACTCCAGCAGCACCAGGGTGATCATCACGTTGCCAACGCCCTTGCCCAGCCAGGCGAGAATCATCAGCGCCATGAGCACTACCGGGAACGACAGCAGCAGGTCCACCAGGCGCATCAACAGGGCGTCGACCCAGCCACCGGCGCGGGCTGCCAGCAGCCCCAGCAAGGTGCCGACCACGGCGGCGATCAACGCCGAACCGATGCCTACGAACAGGCTGATGCGCAACCCGTAGATGATTGCCGAGAGCAAGTCGCGGCCCTGGCCATCGGTGCCCAGCCAATAGGTATAGCCGGCATCCAGGTTGGCACTGCCCGGCGGCAGTCGTGCGTCGAGCACATTCAACTGCATTAGGTCATAGGGGTTCTGCAAGGTCACCCAGGGCGCCAGCACCGCCAGCCCCAGTATCGCCAGCAGCAACACGGCGGCCGCCACCGCGACCTTGGATTGCAGGAATTCATCGAGGCCGCGGCGCCAGGGCGACTGCGCCTGGAAGCGGGTTGCAGGAACAGCGCTCATCGCGGGGACTCCACACGGACACGGGGGTCGAGCAAGTGATAGAGGCCGTCGACTATCAAGTTGAGGATCACGAAAATCACCACCACTATCATCAGGTACGCGACCACCACGGGGCGGTCCAGGCTGTTGATGCTGTCGAGGATCAACTTGCCGGCACCGGGCCAGGAAAAGATGCTTTCGGTGACCACGGCATAGGCGATGGTCGACCCCAGCTCCAGGCCGAGCACGGTGACCAAGGGGATCATGGTGTTGCGCATCACGTGCATGAGCATCACCCGCAGCGGCGACAAGCCCTTGGCCCGGGCGAACTTGACGTAATCCTGGGGCAGCACTTCACGCACACCGGCGCGGGTCAGGCGCAGCACCAGAGAGATCTTGAACAGCGCCAGGTTGAGCGCCGGCAGCAGCAGGTGCTTGAGGCCGTCGAGGGTCAACCACGACCATTGAATACCGAACAGCTCGCGGGTTTCACCACGGCCACTGGCCGGCAACCAGCCGAGGTTGATGGAAAACACCAGGATCATCATCAGCGCCACCCAGAACGCCGGCAGCGAAAACCCCAGGATGCTGCCGGCCATCAGCACTTTGGACAGCGGGTTGTCTGGGTACATGCCGGCGAACATGCCCAGCGGTATGCCGATCACGATGGCCAGCAACAGCGCGCCGAACGCCAGCTCCAGGGTGGCCGGCAGACGTTGCAGGATCAACTGCAGGGCATCCTCGTGATAAACGAAGCTCTGCCCCAGATGGCCGTGCAAGGCGCCCTGCAGGAACACCAGATACTGCTGCCACAACGGCTTGTCGAGGCCGAGCTGGGCGATCGCCGCCAGACGCTCGGCCTGATTGAGGTCTTCGCCCACCAGGATGTCCAGCGGGTTGCCGATGGCGTTGAGGCCGATGAACACCACCAGGGTCATCAGCCACACCACCAGCAACGACTGCGCCAGGCGCTTGAGGGTCCAGCCGAGCATCAACGACGCTCCTCGGCGGTCAGCTCGCCGGCCACCCACTCATCGCCCAGCAGCTCGGGGTCGGCATAGTCCTGCATGGCCTGGTAGTGCAGCTCGATATCATCGCTGAACAACTGGCTGACCAGGCCCTGAGCCATGCGTCGCGCGCCCTCGCTGATGGCTGGAATGTCCCCGGACACGGCGCCGTAGCTCAAGGCCGCCGGGTAGCTGAAGCAGTGGATACGGTGCAGGCCGGGGCAACTGCCCGGTTGTTTTTCCAGAAACTCGAAGCACTGGCCCAGGTCCGGCAGCGCGGCCAGTTCGGCGTCCTGCTCGTCGGCCGGAGCCTCGAAACGATCACCCCAGAAGCGGATGTGTTCGGCGAAGGGCGCGAACTCCGGACGCTGTTGCAGATCGGCGCGAAAGCCGGTGGCGAACACCAGAAAATCATATTCCAGCTGGGCCTGCGCGGTGCTTACCAGCACCGTGCCATGGCCGGACTCCTTGATCGACAGCACCGCACTGTCGAACAGAAACCGTGAATTGCTGGCACTGGAGACTCTTAAGGTGCTGCCCCGTGGCGCCGGTACCTGCTGGGTATTGAGGTAGTGACGCAGGCGCCATTTCCAGGCGTCCGGCAGCCGCCAGTAGCCGTGCACCATGCCGGGGTTGCCAGCGCCCTTGCCCTTGTTGATGCGTGGCATCACGGCACGCCGGATCAACAGATCGACCTTGGCGGCGCCGGCTTCCAAGGCCGTCGCGGCGCTATCCATCGCCGAAGCGCCGCCACCGATCACGCCGACCCGCTTGCCGACGAACCAATCATCCTGCAAGCCCGCCGCCGAATGGCACCAGTACTGCGGCGCGACGCTGTGGGCATAGTCCGGCACCCACGGGCCGCCGAGGCCGTCGCGACCGGTGGCGAGCACCACATGTCGCGCCAGCACTTCGCGGCTTTCGCCGTGGTGCTCGACGTGCAGCGCGGCCAGGCCATCGGCCCGGGGCTGCACACGCGTCACGCGGTGTTCGTTGCGCACATCGACCTTCATCACCTGGCGATACCAGCGCAGGTATTCGGCCCATTGCAGGCGCGGGATCTTGTCCAGCGCCGCCCAGCCATCGAGGCCGAATTGCGCTTCATACCAGGCGCGGAAGGTCAGCGCGGGCAGGCCCAGTGCCGGACCGGTCAGTTGCTTGGGCGAGCGCAGCGTCTGCATCCGTGCCGTGGTCGCCCAGGGCCCTTCATAACCGACGGGCGCCTGATCGAACACCGTGACGGTGACACCCAGATGCCGCAGTTCAGTGGCCAGCGCCAGCCCGGCCATGCCGCCGCCGATCACCGCCACATCGAGCACCGCCTGACCGTTTTCCAAGCGTGGCTTGACCCAGGCCTTGGCAGGCAGTTCGAGCCATTCGAGGTCCTGGCTCAGGCGCGCTTCGAGGGCGGCGAGGCCGATGGGGGCATTGGGCTGTGGCATGAGAATCGGTCCCGGCAAGGCAATACAAGAATAGGCAACTGCTCGCGCGAGTGACGCCCTCCCCTGTGCAAGGGTCATGGCGTCACCTGCGGCGATCGGCTTGAGCAACGAGGTTGCAGCGAGTCGATCATTCAAAAAGCGCGCCACTCATACGATATGTGGATGATTGGTCGCTATGAATGCGATATACGCATACTAAAAGAGCTGTTTTATTCTGCCAAAGACCTAAAAAGCATATTTATAGATCGAAAATGAATTTGAAGCGTTCGCCTATTCCGCGTAGATGCTCTGCAATAGCGCATCGTGCTGCCCGCTGGCGTGCATCACCATGCCGGGCACCAGATCCCGCGCCGTTTCGCCCAGCGCATCGATCAGCGCCTGGGTGACTTCGGAGCGCGGGCTGGCGTACGCCGATATCAGGCCGAAGAAGAACGGAATGTGGCAGTCGATCGCCCTCACCACCAGGCCATCGACCGGCACGCCATGGGCCGTGAACGGGTCGACCAGCGCCACGCCGAGGCCAGCGCGGGCCATTTGCATGGCGATCAGCGAGGTGTTGGTGTCGAGCATATGCGGGGGGGTGTCGCGGGCGTCCTGAAAGGCCTTGTCGATGCGCCGCCGAAAGCGGTACGGGTTGGACATGCTGATCAGCGTCTGCTTGGCCAGCAGCGCCATGCTCAGCGCGCCATGGGCCGCCAAAGGCGAATCGGCCGCCAGCACCGCCACACAAGGCGCCTCGCCGATCCAGTGGATATCCAGCCCGCGGTGTTCCAGCGGCAGGCTCACGGCGCCGAGGTCGACGGTCTTGGACAGCACCGCCTGAACGACGTTTTCCGGGGACATGCTGTGCAGCTGAATGTCATAAGGCCGCAGCGCTTGCGGCAGGCGCGCCAGGGCCGCCGGCAGCAGACCGGCAGCCAGAGCCGGAATACCGACCAGTTTGATATGGCGGTTTTCATCGACGGCGATGTGCTGAGCGCGCTGGCGGATGTTGCGGATCCCCAGCAACGCGCTCTCGACCTCGGCATACATCATGAAGGCTTTTTGCGTGGGCGAGACTTTCGGCCCGCTGCGCTCGAACAAGGCGAACCCCAGCTCCTGCTCCAGCTCCTGGATCATCCGCGTGACCGACGGCTGCGAGCGCCCGAGCATCTTCCCGGCGGCAGTGACACTGCCCGCTGACATGACCGCCGCGAAGGCTTCCAGTTGACGCAGATCCATGAGTACAAGCCTTGTGCGAGGGTTAACCGCGCAAGCTTACTGCATCTGCCGGGCAGTGTTTATCCCTGTGCGCGGGTTACACGCTCAGCCCTCCGCGCCCCAGGCCGATTCGGTAGGTCGGCGGCTTCATAACCCAAATCCCTTCCGAACACCTGATGCGCGCAGCCAATTTCGCCTGAGGGAGCGCTTCCTTACAGAGCCAAAGAGTAGGGACACCTAAAATGCCGTGCTTGTCTACGGAGAATCCGATATGCCCGGTACAATCGTTTCAGCCTTGAGCAACCGCTTCCGAACTATGGAGATAAGTGTCGAGTTAGGGGAGCAGACCAACAGCTCTGGCGCCATCAGTAGCGCATTGAAAACAACTGCGAACAGTACGTCGACCCTGACTAACCATCCCGGCGTCAACGGAAGGTCGACCGTACCGACGGGAAAAACCCAGCTTACCGTTGCCAGCAGTACACTGACCACAAGCAATAGTGTCACTAATGCCTCCAGCGTCACCGGTCAATCCGGAACGACTGTACGCCAACGCCTGCTACAAAACCTTAGGACATTGAAAGACCAAATCGAAATATCCGTTCATCGAAAAGATGGCAAGAACAGTGGTGAGCGAACGCGGGCTAACGAGGCGATCAATACGTTTCTTAAGGGAACCCTTCACAAAACTGGGCTTACGGAAGGGGTAATGTATAACATTCTGGGCAAGCTCAAGTATTATAGTTTAGCTGAACAATTCAATATAGATAAAGCGGCGTTCAGCAGGACAGTGGCAGAAACAGTCCGGGACTATATCCTCGAATATGAACAACCTGACGGCAAAACCTCCCGGGCGGGAAAGGACATGATAGCCGGCGCGCTACAAGCCGGTTTCCCTCTTGACCCTCTTAAGGAAGTAGGTGGCGAGGAAGTTCGCGAGCGCTTGGGTTAAAAGTACCCGTTGCCGCATCAGTAACCCGACGGCTGATGCTCCCGGCATGGCCGCACAAAAGTTATTCTGAGGATCAATTGACTCACCATCGTCTGCGCCTATGAAGACCCTCCAGCGTGCTGGCCCCCTTCATCAAAGGGATAGCCAGCGTGCTGTTTCAAACCCGTTACGCCCCCACCTTGCGGTCATTGGCGAACATGCTCACGGCATCCACCGCCTGCCCCGTGCCCTGGAAAATCTTCAGGATCACGTCCGCCGCCTGGTCGGCCAGTTGCACGCTATTGCCAGCACGCTCGCGGGTGGCATCCATACTGGTGATGGTCTGACGAGTTTCGCGCTGAATGCTTTCGACCATCGCCGACACCTCCGCCGTGGAGCCCGCCGTACGCCCGGCCAGTTGCCGCACTTCATCGGCGACCACGGCGAAACCTCGGCCCTGTTCGCCCGCCCGCGCCGCCTCGATGGCGGCGTTGAGCGCCAGCAGGTTGGTCTGGTCGGCGATGCTGCGGATGGTGCTGACGATGGCGCTGATCTGCTCGGACAACTGCCCCAAAGCGTCGAGCATCCCGGACGAGGTATCGATGTCGCTGGCGATATTGCGCATCTCCTGCGCCGCCTGGCGAATCACCTCGGTGCCCTGCTCCGCCACCTTTTGCGTCTCTACCGAAATCCGCCACGCCTGGGAGGCGCTGTGGGAGTCCTGGTCGTGGCGGGTGACCTGCGCGGTGATGTCGGTGGCGAACTTGACGATCTTGTCGAGCCGGCCACTGGCGTCGTACACCGGGTTGTAGTTGGCCTCCAGCCACACTGGCTGGCCCTGACGGTTGCGGCGCTCGAACTGGCCGCTGAACAGCTCACCCTGATTGAGGCGCTTCCAGAAATCCTGGTATTCCTTGCTCGCCGCCAAGTCTGGGGCGCAGAAGGTACGGTGATGCTTGCCCTGCACGTCCTTGAGGCCGTAGCCCATGGTCCGCAGGAAATTGTCATTGGCGGTGATCACCGTGCCGTCGAGCTTGAACTCGATGACCGCCATGGCGCGGTCGATGGCCTTGAGTTTGCCTTCGGCCTCGTGCTCGGCCTCGATACGCGCCGTCACGTCAGTGGCGTACTTGACCACCTTGGACACTCGCCCAGCGTCGTCCAGCACCGGGTTATAACTCGCTTCGAGCCACACTTTGCGGCCTTTGGCATCGATGCGTTCGAAGGTACCGACAACGAACTCGCCCGCGGCCAGGCGCGTCCACAAACGAGCGTACTCAGGGCTGTTGGCGTATTTGGACTCGCAAAACATCCGATGGTGATGTCCGTTCACCTGGTCGGCGTTGTAGCCCATGGTCTTGAGGAAATTACCGTTGGCTTGAAGAATCCGACCGTCCACGTCGAACTCGATCACCGCCATGGCGCGATCGATGGCTTGCAGCAGACTGCGCTGCAGGGCCACATCGCGCTTGAGATCAATCATGCCTTGCTTGTTATTGGCGAAAAACATACGACTCGCTCCCGGACAGGCACCACGACGGACCGGGCGCCAGTACGTTGTACGATACCTGTACATGAAAACTAAACAAGCACATTTCGTCTATTAAGCATAGCTGTAAGCCTGCTAGGACGGGGCTTACAGCCACTACGTAGCTTTTAGCCAGTATTATACCTTGGCAGTCGGCAGGCGCCGCGCATAGTAAGGTCGATGCGGTGCCCTGGAGACGGCATCACCAATGTGCTTGTCGTCATCGGCGGCGATATGCAGGGCCAGCTTCATCACCTCCACTTCACTGGCGTCGGCCTCGTTGCTGACGGTCAGTTCATTGCCACAACCATGGGTCGTGGACCCCAGCCACGGTTCGTCCACCATCACCCAGGGGCCGGTGGCGAACCAGGGCACGCCCCGTACTTCGCGGCGCACCACCTGGCCTGGGTGCGCTCGCTCATGGGCGTCGAACCAGTCCTCGACACGGTCGTCGATCCAGCCGTGCAGGCGCCAGAACGTCGGGTTGAGGTGGGAAGAAAACGGATCGCCGAGGAAATCGTTCTCGCGGGCGAACCAATGCTCGGCGAAATCCGAGGGATCGCGCGCCGCTGGCACCGGCTCACCCGTGGCAGGGTTGCGCGGCACGCTCGACCAGCACATGTGCAGCCAGTCGTGCAGGCTCAGTTCGAGCTCGGAGCCGAACTGCGCCAGGGTCAGCTTGGCCAGGTATTGCGGGTCACGATAGCGCGATTCCCAGACCTGAAAATTGCTGTAGAAGGTTTCGGGGCTTTTCACCAGGCCCATGCCGACGCTGTAGGTCTGATCGTCGGGGATCTGCCAGGTCGGTGGCACACAACAGCCGCCATGGTTGTCGTAGAAGCGCGCGAAGCCGACCCAGTCCTGTACCGCGGCGGGCGGTGGCACGGGGAAATGCCGCCAGGACGGCAGGTCCTGATAGGTGCGCGCGGTGGTCAGCATGTAACGATGCATAAAGAAGAAATCTTCACCGGAGCCGTTGTGGTCCTTGGTTCGCCCACGGGCATCGCGCTCGGCGTTACGTGGCCCGGGCTGCCAGCCCAGCGCCCGCAGGGCCTCGCGCCGATCATTGGACAACAGGTGCCATTTGTCCCGGGAGAAGTGCCACAGTTGGTGCTCCAGGCGTTTTTGCGGGGTGATGCCCCAGGCCAGCAAGCCCGGCGCGACGGGCAGGCGATCGCGGGACTCGGGGAACGGCTGCTTGCGCGCGACGAAGTTCGCGACCTTGCCATTGGACGGCTTGTTCGGATCCAGGGTGTGCAACTCGCCGGTCATGGTGTCGGCGTCGGCCACCCCGAAGCTCGCCCACTGTTCATTCAATTGCGAGACGAACTCATAGGCCACTACCCGCCGTGGTGATTCACGATCGAGCAGGCGCCAGCGGATTTCCTGCACCGAGGCGTCGACCATGTCACCCAGTATTCGATAGCGCGGCTCTTGCGCAGTGCGCAGATTGGCCGCGGAGTCGACGTAACCGGACAGCCCCCGGCCCCGCTCGGCGACATCAAGGAACATCTGCACATCGCTGGTGGGCAGCCCGTCCAGGGCTGGCATGCCGCTGACGTCGAGCAGCCAGATGCCGCGCAATTGGCTGCTTAGATGCTGCATCCTGGCGTCGGCCAGCTCGACCGTGGGGGCGTCTGGGGTCAGGTCCTTGTCCCGATAGGCTTTATAACGTTTGGCGGCGAAGTAGCCAGCGGGAGCCAACACGCCGGTGAGCGCCATCCCCGCGAGAATCTTGCGACGTGAAATCTCCATGAATCCCCTCCCCGAACAACAAAATTGGCTCGCCCTGACCTCCTGGTCAGCATCGGCTCACACCCTGCAAGGCAGAAAAAGTCGGGATATTGACGATTTTTTACTTTTTTCATAATTACGCCATCTAATTGACGAATACGTTAGCAGATATTTCAAGAGCGCCGCTAGTGGGCGGACGATACCGTCTGGCGGCAGGGGGCGCTGCGGCCTTTTTACGGACGGTGGTGGCCGCAATGATCGGACCTCGGGACCGTTTTTCTCAGGCTCGCGAGGCGTCAAGATGGCGCCCTTCACGACAAGGGACTGGCAGCCATGACCATTTCACAGGAATTCCCCCGCGACGCTGTCGAGCAGTCCGTCGCCGCAACCCGTTTGCCTTGGACCGGCCTGCTGGCCTTGGCCATGGCCGGCTTCATCACCATCCTCACCGAAGCACTGCCCGCCGGCCTGATGCCGCAGATGGGCCAGAGCCTGCAGGTTTCCGAAGCGCTGGTGGGGCAGCTGGTGACGCTCTATGCACTGGGCTCGTTGTTGGCGGCCATTCCGCTGACCCTGATGACCCAGGGCTGGCGGCGCCGACCGCTGCTGATGATCGCCATCGGTGGCTTTGCCGTGGTCAACACCGTCACCGCGCTGTCCACCTGGTACCCGCTGACGCTGGTGGCGCGCTTCTTTGCCGGGGTGTTCGCCGGGTTGGTCTGGGCGCTGCTGGCGGGTTACGCGGCGCGCATGGTGGCTGCGCCGCTCAAGGGTCGCGCGATCGCCGTAGCCATGGTCGGCACACCGCTGGCGCTCACTTTGGGCATTCCCGCCGGGACCTTGCTGGGCACCCTGGCCGGCTGGCAGACCACCTTCATCTGCATGTCGGTGATGACGGTCGCGCTGCTGCTATGGGTGCGGATCAAGGTGCCGGACTTCGCCGGTCAGCCATCGGCCGAGACCTTCTCGCTAGGCGCCGTGTGGCGGATCGCGGGGGTCAAGGCCGTGCTGGTGGCGACCCTGGGTTTCGTCCTCGCGCACAATATCCTCTACACCTACATCGCCCCGCTGCTGGCGCCGTCGGGCCTGAACGCGCAAATCGGCATCGTGCTGCTGGTCTTCGGTGCCTCGGCGCTGGCGGGCATCACCTTGATCGGCATGTTGATCGATCGCTGGCTGCGGGAATTGACCCTGGTGACCACGGCGATGTTCATTGCTGCCAGCCTGGCTCTGGCGCTGTGGAGCCAGAGCGCGGTGGCGGTGTATGCCTTGACGGTGGTCTGGGGCCTGGCCTTCGGCGGTGCCGCGACGCTGTTGCAGACTGCCTGCGCCAAAGTCGGCGAACGCGCCGCCGATGTCGCCCAGGCGATGCTGGTCACCACCTGGAATCTGGGTATCGCCGGCGGCGGCGTGGTGGGTGGTGTGCTGCTGCACGGCCAAGGCACCCACAGCCTGCCCTGGGTCGCGGCATTGCTGCTGGCGGTGGTCTGGGTGACGGTGCTGCAGGCGCGGCGCGCGGGGTTCAAGTCGGTGGCCCATTGACCGGCATCACACTGTAGCGAGGGGGCTTGCCCCCGATACGGTGTGTCAGCCGCCTATCGGGTGATTGAGATACCGTATCGGGGGCAAGCCCCTCGCTACAGGGTTGTTGATTGATTACCGAGCCTGCAACCAATCCCGCAAATCACTCACCTCAGCCTCGCTGATCGAATGGCGCAACCCCGGATACAGATGAATCTGCGGGGTAATGCCAATCGCCCGCAGGCTCTCGTCGGCCTGGGTAGCACTGGCCACCGGCAACACGTTATCCGCCGTGCCATGACCGATAAAGAAGCGCACCTTGGCGTACTGCGGATCAGCCTTCATCCTGGACCGCAGCGGCGGCAGCAGCTTGCCGCTCAAGGCTGCCATCGCGCCGATGCTCTGGGGATCATGCAGCGCTACCTGATAGCTCATGATCGCGCCCTGGCTAAAGCCCACCAGAGTCACCAGATCCGCTCGGGTGTGGTACTTGGCGACCGCGGCCTTGATGAACGCCACGATACGCGCCTCGCTGCTGTTGACGTCGCCGCCCAGCCCGTCGTACTCGGGCGCTTCACGATTGGGGGTGAACCACTGGTAACCGTCCTGGCTGATCTGCATCGGCGCCTGCACGGAGAGGTAGGTATAGCCTTGGGGCAAATCGTCCTTGAGGCTGAACAGGTCCGCCTCGTTGCTGCCGTAGCCGTGCAACAGGATCACCAATGGCTGGTCGGGCTGGCCGTTACCGGGCTGTTCGAGGTATTTGAGCGCAAGATCTCCCTGCAGGGAGGGTTGCGCGAGCAGCAGCGGCGAAAACAGCAGGGACAGCGCGGCAATGAGCAGTTTCATGTCGAGATAGAGCCTTCGGGCGATGAGCGTGCACCGATCATAGCGCCCACGCCGCTATCTTGCAGGCACCGCGAGCGCGCGAACGGAAAGATTCATCAAGGCGCCTGGCGTTCTTCCAGGCAGTCTTCGCCGCCCATCTCGAACTCCCGACAGATCAGTGGCCGCTGCTGGTAGATGCTGCAGCTCATGGTGCGGCGGTCAAGTGCCGCGCACCAGCCGTCGTCAAGCCGCGCCATGGTTTCCGAGCCCCAGTCATCGACCTCGATAAAGCGCTGCGGCACCCCGGTATCGGTGATCAACATCACTTCCAGCCGGCAGCATTTGGCAGCGCAGGTGGTGCAGCTGACAGCGGCGGCAGACGGAGTGGCATCGGTGATGGGATGCAACGTGATCAAAGGCAATTCCACAGGCGATAGATGGCAAGGCATGGAGGGTAGCCGGATCCATGGCGAGCACAAGGCTTTTCCGACCCGCAGCCACCACAGCGCCGCCCACCCCTCGCTCAGGAATCGCCCTTGCACAAGCAAACTTATGGTATACCATAAGACCATATACGAAGCGCTATCAGGTACCTGACTATGATCGAACCCAGTCTCTATAAAGAAGTGATGGCCTGCTTTCCTTCCGGCGTGACGGTAGTCACCGCGCTGGATCCCGAGGGCGAAATCGTCGGTATGACTGCCAGCGCCTTCAGCGCGCTGTCGCTGGACCCGGCGCTGGTGTTGTTCTGCCCCAGCTACAGCTCCGACACCTACCCGGTGTTGCGTAGCGTCGGGCGCTTTGCCATTCACTTGCTCAGCGGCCCGCAGCAGGCTCATGCCTATGCTTTTGCCAGCAAGGGCAAGGACAAGGCCCGGGCAATCGGGTGGCAACTCAGCGAACTGGGCAACCCGCTGCTCGACGGCGCTACGGCGATCATCGAGTGCGAGTTATGGCGCGAGTACGACGGCGGCGATCACGCCATTATGGTCGGCAAGGTGACCAACCTGATCCTGCCGGCCGAGCCGGTTACCCCGATGATCTACCACCGCGGCAAACTCGGCACGCTGCCGGCATTGTGCTGACGGACGCGTGGTAAGCTGCCACGCGACAAGCGCCCCGAACGGCGCTTGTTGCCGTTTTCTGCACAGCACAGTCACCCCAAGAGCGGACCCGATGAAACGCCTGCCACTCGACGATAGCTTCAAGGTCAATCGCAACCCCGTCACCCTGCGCGAAATCGTGCTGGACAAACTGCGCGACGCAATCATGAATTTTCAGCTGCTGCCCGGCGACCGCCTGGTGGAGCGCGACCTGTGCGAACGCCTGGGCGTGAGCCGCACTTCGGTGCGTGAAGCCCTGCGCCACCTCGAATCGGAAGGTCTGGTGGAGTTCGCCGATGCCAAGGGCCCGAGCGTGGCGATCATCAGCCTGGCCGACGCCCGCGACATCTACGAACTGCGCTGCGTACTGGAGGGCTTGATCGTTCAGTTGTTCACCCTCAACGCCAAGGCCAAGGACATCCGCGCGCTGGAAAAGGCCCTGGAGGTCCATCGCCTGGCCCTCGAAGAACATCAGCCGCAGGAGCTCCTGCGTTCGCTTCAAGGATTGTACGATCTGCTGTTCGAAGGCGCCGGCAACAAGGTCGCCGCCACCCAGCTTCGCCAGTTGCACGCGCGCATCAGCTACCTGCGGGCGACATCGGCGTCCCAGCAAAGCCGCCGCCGGGCCAGCCATGAAGAGCTGCAGCGCATCGTCGCGGCGATCAAGAGCGGTGATGCCCTGGCCGCGCACCAGGCCTCGGTCGACCACGTGCGTGCCGCCGCCAAGGTGGCGTTGGACTGTCTGCGCGGTCAGCAGGAGGCCCGCACCGAGGTTCGCGACATCACCACCCCAGTGGCGCTCCAGGCCCCCCACCTCGAGCATTGAGACCGGCGCCAATCTCTCGAGCGCAGCGGCGTGCATTCAGGCAGACGACCCGGACGCGATTGAAAGCAGCAGTTGCTTGTATATGGCTGGCGAGACCTCGTGGCCCCGCACGCCGCTGCTAGAACAACGCCACCTGATAGGTGAGGATCAAGCGGTTGTGGTCGATATCGCTGGCGCCCGTGGCGTTGCTGCGGAACGATCCGTTGCGCACGCCGATGCCGAGGCCTTTGAAGGTACCGTCCTGGATGACGTAATCCAGCGCAATGTCGCGTTCCCACTCGTTCTGATCGCCACCGGCGGTGGCCTTGATGTTCTGCCCGTTGAGGTAGATGGTCGAGAACTTCAGACCCGGCAGGCCCAGCCCTGCGAAGTCATAGATGTACTGAGCGAAGCTGGTGTTTTCACCGGCGCGGGCGAAGTTGGAGATCAAGCGGTCGGTGATCAGGTAGGTGGTGCCGCCGCCAGCGCCTTCATTGACCAGGCTGCCCTGGTTGAGCTGCACGAAGTTGCTGCCTTCGGAGACCCGCTGATGGCCGGCCATGAAGCTGTGGCCGCCCAGCGCGTAGGTGAACGATGCACTCCAGGTGTTGTTCTGGATCTCGCCCGGGGTGCGCGCATAACCGCTGGTCTTGTAGCCTTCGGCGCGGCCAGAGGCGCTGCCGTTGGCGCCATCGGAGCCGGTGTGGAAGAACCGCAGGTCGGTCTTGAACGACTGGCTGGCGTCGATGGCCCAGATGTGGGTCAGGCCGGCGAAATGCTGGGTGTAGTAGTCTTCGAGGTTGGCGTAGTAGTACTGCGCGGTAAGGCTCTTGGTGACCGCGTAATCGCCACCGGCAAACCAGAACTTGTTGCTTTGCTGTGTCCCGCCACTCACCGCCAGGCCGGTGCTGTTGGTCGATGCACGACCCACGGCGTGTTCGATCAGGCCGCCTGTGAAGGTCAGGTGGTCGATGTCCTTACTGGTGAACTGGGTGCCTTCGAAGGTCTGCGGCAGCAGGCGGCCATCGTTGGGCACGAGGATCGGCAGGTTGGGGATCAGGGTGCCGGTCTTGACCTCGGTCTTGGCGAAGCGGACCTTGCCGGTCAGCCCCAGACGCCCGAACTGGTCGGCATCATGGCCACCATCGGTAGGAAACAGGTTGCCGGGGCTACGGTCTTCGCCGGCCTTGCCGACCTTGCCGCCGCCGTCCAGCCGCACCGCGTAGGTGCCCAATGCATCCAGGCCGAAACCGACGGTACCTTCGGTATAGCCGGACTGCACCTTGAGCACGAATGCTTGGCCCCAGTTATGCACCTGGCCGCTGTAGGCGCTATTGCCGACCTTGCCTTGGCTCTCGCGGATGTCGTTGGACAAGTCGAGGTTTTTCAGGCTAAGCGTGGCCTTGCTGTCGTCGATGAAACCGGCGGCGCCCGCTTGTTGGGCGGCGATGCCGAGGGCGATGGCCATTGCCAGCCGTGAAGAGGTGTTCATGCTCGATGCTCCAGTGCAGACATGAAAGTCTTGAGTTTCTGCTGGGGCTCGAAGGCAAGCGATGGCTTGCCGTACATCCGGATGGACATGAGCCCCTCATGGGCTCGTTGCGGTGGACCGCTGGCGACGGGAGGCAATTTAAGGGAGATTAAATATTATTAAAAATAATCTTTTTATCGCATTCAAGAATTAAAAGGCATATCAAGGTGACGCGATAACCGCACCGCACCCCTGTAGCGAGGGGGCTTGCCCCCGATAGCCGGTATCGGCAAATGTCGGGTAGCTCATACAGTGTTTCGGGGGCGAGCCCCCTCGCTACAGCGGCCCCATCACACCACGGTATTGACGGTCGCCTGCCCCGCCAGATAGCGCTCGACGTTATTGATGAACAGCTCCGTCTGCCCGGCCCAAGCCGAGTCTGAGCGCCCGGCGATATGCGGGGTGAGCACCAGATTCTCGAACGCGACCAATTCCAGCGGCGGCCCGGGCTCGCTCTCATAGACGTCCAGCGCCGCTCCGGCAATGCTTCCCTCGCGCAGTGCCGCCGCCAATGCACGGGTGTCGACCACCGAGCCGCGGCCGACGTTCACCAGATACCCCTCTGGCCCCAGCGCCTCCAGTATCGGCGTGTCGATCAGGTGCAAGGTCGCGGCGCCACCCGGCACCGCCACCACCAGAAAGTCGCACCACCGGGCCAGAGCGCTCAGGTCGTCGAAGTAGCGCGGCGGCCAATCCGCCACGGGATTGCGGCTGTGGTAGGCGATTTCCATGTCATAGCCGCTCGCCCGTCTGGCCAGGCAGCGGCCGATATGACCGGCCCCCACCAGACCCAGGCGCCGCCGATGCAGGCCCGGATCGCTGGGCAGGGTATTGCGATCGCAGCCGGCCCGGGCCAGACGGTCCATCTGCGAGATACGCCGCACCACCGCGCCCAACAGCGCCATGGCATGGTCGGCGACGATATCGGCGTTGGCACCGCCACCGTGGGTCACGGCGATACCGCGCCGCACGGCATGTCGATGGTCGATGTTCTCGTGGCCGGCGCCCATCGCACTCGCGATCCGCAGCGCCGGCATGGCGTCCATCTCGGCAGCGCTCAAACCGCGCGAGCCGTTGCTCAGTACCACCTGCACGCGGGCGGACTGAGCGTCGGTGAGTGCCTCGGCTGCGGGGTTCAGCACCTCGAAACGCTGCTGCAAACGCTGCACGACGCTGTCTGGCATGGGCACCAGCAGGGCCAGTGGCAAGGGTTCGGATGACATATTAAGGCGCTCCTTGAATACCGAAAAAATCGCTTGCTAGTCTTTGCTCGTGCCCAGCAACTGCGCACGCAGGTCCGGGTCGCGGCTGCGCGGATCGAGCCAGATGGCGAAGAACGCCTTGGCGTAGGCCAGGTCCTTGATTTCGCTCTTGAGCTGATCGCCGACGTAGAACTGCGCGCCCTGCCCCGGTAGAAACACGCCGGTCAGCTGGCTGCCTTGCTCCACATCGATGAAAGACTGCTGCATCTGTTCACGCCAGCGTTGCAACTGCTCGGCGCTGACGGTGCTGCCCTGGATACGCTTGATTTCATTGATGCTGGCGTCCACCAGCGCGGCGCTCTTGATCGACCGGTGGTAGGTCAATTCCAGGGCGAAGGGCGTGTTGTCGTCCAGGCGGGTGGCGGGCGTGTAGAGCCGCGCGGTATAGACCAGAAAGCCGAACTTGCGAAAATCCCCGGCCCCGAGCAGGTGCGCATTGGGCAGCGCCACCTGCCAACCTGCCCAGGCCGCCGAGCTCAGCGACAGCCCCAAGAGCATTAGGCTGATCAGTATTGTCAGATGCCCAGACAACTTCATCTACCACCCCAGCGCTTGGCCCATGGACGCCAAACGCTATACCCAAAGGCCGGGGAAGTAAATTATCGCCACGCAGCAGTGGCGTTCGGTCATTCCCCCGGCAGCTGTCTACTTCTTGCGCACCCAGCAGCTCAGCAGATCGATCGTCACCGCTGACGCCACCCCGGCCAGCGTGAAATAGGGGCGCAATTCCAGGTTGAGCTGGCTCGGCAAGCTGGCCCCGACCGGATACTCGCAGCTGCGCGGGACCGCATAAAACCCCTGCACCGCCTGACTGGCCATTTGCCGGTCGCCGCTGATGGTCAGCCCGCCATGGGCCCGCGTCGCAGCGACGCTGGTATCGAGCAGCAGGCCAGGCGCGGCGAAGTTGACGTGGCCGGCACTCACCGACACCTCGTACCCGGCTTCCAACACATCGTTGGCCAGCACCTTGGGAAGCATGCCGGTCTGGCGCAGCAGCGCCGAGGCGTTGTTGCCGGTGGGCGTGCCGCTGACCACCATCCGATAGGCCGCGCGCGGGTTGCCGTCGATTGGCACGGTGACGAAGCTGCCTGCCACCGTCAGCCCTGCCGAGGCGCTCAGGGTGTAACCCTCGGGGACCTGGCCGCTGGCACCCGAGCCCAAGGTCCCACCTGCGCCCAGCACCAGCATGGGGTTGGTGTTGAGGCAGCCCTTGGCATTCAGCGTCGCGTCGTACTGATCGCCGTTGCTGGCGGGGCACAGCTTGTAGCGCGGCAGGGCCATTTCGTCCCGTGCCACTCGCGCCAGTTCCAGGCCGGTGATAAAGGCGATTCCGGGGCTGTTGTGCAGGTCATCGGGGTTGAGCATGTTCGGCAGCGGCCTACAGTCGGTGCGCGCAGGGTCCGCGGTACGCGGCCAGACATCCACCACCCAGACGTTCTGCAGGCCGCGCAGGCGGCGCAAGGCCTCGACAAAACCGTACATGAGCTTTTGATTGTTGGGCGTCAGCAGGCCGCTGTTGGCGCCGTCACCACCCCGTGGCCATTCGCTGATGACCATCACCTTGAAACCGCGCGTCACCAGCCAGTTCAGCACCTGCAGGTAGGTGCTCATCATGGTGGTCACCGCCAGCCCGCCGTTGACGCTGTTGGTACCGATATGCAGCACCGCCGTACCCGCTACCACCTGGCTGGGCTTGACCCCGCGAGCGTTGGGTGTGTCGTTCTGCAAGCGATTCCACAACTCGGCGATGGTGTCGCCGGACAGCCCCTGATTGTAGTCGGCGGTCAGCCGCACCCGTTGCGACAGCGCCTCGAACCACCACAGATAACCGCGTGCCAGGGGCGCCGGTTGATTGAGGCTGGTAGTGATCCAATTCTGTGCGGTGCGGCTGTCGCCCCACCCGGAAACGCGAAGGTCTTGCAGTGCAAATACGGGATCGGCCATGACGGCGCTCCTGCAGTCGATCGGAACGTAAAGGGAAACCACGTCCATCTGGCGAACCAGGACTGCAGATACAACTTCTCGGAGAAGTGAAGGTTTAGGCCAGCGCCAGGCCGTTGTCAAATCGCCGCCCACAGGCATTAAAGATTAGTTAATTTACCGATAGAGCCCGCAACCCTAGGCTGATGACAGGGTCACCCACGGGAGTGGCCTGCCGGAGGGCTGTTCCGCCGGCGGCAGACAATGCGGAGCCGTAGATGAAGTGCGCGTTGGTAATCGAACAGGATGAGGTCACGGCTCAGGCCGTCATGGCGGAGCTCAAGGGGCACGGTTTCAGCGTGCGCTGCGCCGACAATGGCTCGACCGGCCTGGCCATGGCCGTGGCCGGCGGCTACGACAGTATCGTGCTGGCGCGGCGCTTGCCGGACATCGACGGCCTGACCATCGTCGACACCCTGCGCAAGCAGGACATCCACACCCCCATCCTCATGCTCAGTGCACCCGATGGCGTCGATGCCAGCGTCGAGGACCTGCGCAATGCAGGCAACGATTACCTGACCAAGCCTTTCACCAGTGGCGAGCTGGCCGCGCGGCTGGCAATGCTGCAGCGCCGCGGCGAGGATGGCAACCCGCCCGCCCGGCTGGTCAGCGGCCCCTTGCACCTGGAGCTCGATACCCAGCGGGCCACACACCACGGCCAGGCGCTGGAGCTGCTGCCCTCGGAGTTCAAGCTGCTGGCGTTTCTGCTGCGCAATATCGGCCAGCGGGTCACCAGCACCATGCTCTTCGAGCAGGTCTGGGGCTACCCCTTCGACCCCGGCAAACACATCATCGAAGTTCACATCGAGCGCTTGCGACGCAAGCTTGCCGGCCCCGGCGCCCCCACCCTGCAAACCCTGCGCGACGGTGGCTATCGCCTGCAAGCCGCGGCATGACCGAAGCCCCGCACGGCGTCCAGTAACTTTTATTTAATCTCGCCCCCGTTGAGTGGCCGCTGGCTCTGGCCTAACGTGTGCGACCTTTTTTTCATATTCACTCAAGGCCCGCCGTCCGTGACCTTTCGCTTGCTGCCGTTGACCCTCGCCCTCGCCTGTGCCGCCATCACTCCTCTGGTCTGGGCTGACGGCCCCGTCTCCGCAACGATGCGCAGCGCCGAGCCGATGATTCCGGCACCGCCCCAGCTGGGCGCGCGCTCCTGGGTGATGATGGATGCCACCACCGGCACCATCATCAGCAGCCAGAATGCCGACGAGCGTCTGCCCCCAGCGAGCCTGACCAAGTTGATGACGGTGTACATCACCACCCATGAGCTCATGGCCGGCCGCCTCAAGCCGGACGACAAGGTCACCATCAGCGACAACGCCTGGCGCACCGGCGGCTCGCGAATGTTCATCACCCCCAACAGCCAGATCAGCGTCGACGACCTGATGCACGGCGTGGTGATCGATTCCGGCAACGACGCCGCCGTGGCGCTCTCCGAACGCATCGCCGGCAGCGAGGATGCCTTCGCCGGCATGATGAACCAGACCGCGCAAAAGCTGGGCATGACTAACTCGCACTTCATGAACCCCACCGGCCTGCCCATCGACGATCACTACTCGTCGGCCCACGACATGGCGGTGCTGGCCCAGGCGATCATTCGCGACGAGCCGGCCTATTACCCGCTGTATGCCAACAAGTACTTCACCTGGGGCGGTATTCGCCAACCGAACCGTAACCTGCTGCTGTGGCGCGATGCCTCGGTCGATGGCCTCAAGACCGGCCATACCGACGCCGCGGGCTATTGCATGGTGACCTCGGCGGTGCGCAACGGCGAACGTCTGATCACCGCCGTGTTCGGCTCCACCAGCATGGCCAACCGTGCCTCGGACACCGAGACCCTGTTGACCTATGGCTTCCGTTTCTATGAGAACGCCAAGCTGCAGAACGGCCGGGCGATCCTTGCGCAACCGCATGTATGGAAAGGTGCCGCCGATACCGTGCCTGTCGGCCTGGCCAGCGACCTGGTCATGACCCTGCCGCGCCGCAGCCATCAGAACTTCAACGCCCACGTCAATCTCAACCCCGAGCTGGTCGCGCCTTTGCCGGTGGGCACCGTGGTGGGCAGTTATGACGTCTTCGACGGCACCGACAAGCTGGTTTCGCGGCCACTGGTCACCTTGGCCGAGACGCCTGAAGGCGGCTGGCTGCATCGTTTGTTCGACAGTATCCGGATGTTCTTCGCGTCCAGGTTCTGAGCCAAAATCTCCGTTGAGGCGGATGGCCTCTTCGCGGGCAAACCCTGCTCCCACTTCCGCATCCCGCTGGGAGCAAGGCTTGCCCGCGAAGGGGCCGGCGGGAACTGCCAGGTATCAACGCTGAAACCCGAATGCCCCTTGCGGTCGCCGGCCGAATACTGGCACATTCAGCAACAGGTTTTAGTCCAAAGCCTGTCTGGAGATGTGCCATGGATGTCGACACCCTCAACGCGTACAACGTGTACGCCAAGCCCTTCGCCCAGCATTGGCACGAGCAACCGCAACCGAGCGATCTGTACACGCTGCTGACAACCTTCTTTACCCCGGGGCTCACCGCCGATATCGGCTGCGGTGCGGGCCGTGATGTCGCGTGGCTCAACAACGCCGGCTTCGACACCATCGGCTACGACGCCAGCGATCTGTTGCTGGACCACGCCCGCTATCGCTACCCCGACCTGCGCTTCGAGCTGTCGTCGCTGCCCGATCTGGCCGACATCGTCAGCGAGCGTTTTCAGAACATTCTGTGCGAGTCGGTGATCATGCACCTCGACCTGGCCCTGATCCGTCCTTCGGTGGCGCGCATGCTCGACCTGCTGGTGCCCGGTGGCGCGCTGTACATCAGTTGGCGGGTGATGGCCGGCAGCGCCAAGCGCGATCAGCACCGGCGGCTGTATTCGGCCTTCGACAAGTCGCTGATCCTGCAGGAGTGCCTGGGCCACCGGGTACTGCTGGACCGCGAGGACCTCAGCGAAGCGTCCGGCAAGCGCATTCAGCGCATGGTGATCCGCAAGCGCGGATGAGTGGCGCCGTGGCGCCGCTCACCCTTCTACGCTCACGCACTCAAACGCGAAATCACATCGTTCAAGCCGCCCGACAGCTCATGCAGGTTCTTGCTGGCTATCTCCGTGCGGCGGACGTTGTCCTGATTGGTGCTGGCGATGGTGGTCAGCTCGCTGAGATTGCGCGAGATATCCTCGGCCACCGAGGTCTGCTCTTCCGCCGCCGTGGCGATCTGGCGATTCATGTCGCGAATCGCCTCGACCGCCGCAGTGATGCGCTGCAAAGTCGCGCCTGCCTGCTCCACTTGCTCGACGCCATCCTGACTGCGCTGCGCACCCGATTCGATCGCCAGCACGGCGTCGCTGGCGCCGGTCTGTACCGAATCGATGATCTGATGGATCTCCGCAGTCGAGGCCGCGGTGCGCTGGGCCAGCGTACGCACTTCGTCGGCGACCACCGCGAAGCCGCGGCCGGCGTCCCCAGCCCGGGCGGCTTCGATAGCGGCGTTAAGGGCCAGCAGGTTGGTCTGCTCGGCGATCCCGCGAATCACCTCGAGGACTTTGCCGATGCGGTCGCTGTCCGCTTCCAGGCGACGGATGACTTGCGCGGTGCTGCCGATTTCGCCGCGCATGGCGGTAATGGTGCGAATGGTCGCTTGCATCACCTGGCCGCCCTCCTGCGCCGAGCGATCGGCCTCGTCGGCCGCTTGCGCCGCCTCGCCGGCGTGGCGGGCCACTTCCTGAGCGGTCGCGGACATTTCGTTCATCGCCGTGGCCACCTGATCGGTTCGGTCGAACTGATCAGGTGGCCACGGGACATCAGGCTGGCGATGGCATTGAGCTCGCCGCTGGCGCTGTCCAGGTCGGTGGTGCTGCGTTTGAGGCGAGTGAAGGTATCGGCAAGGAAGTCGCGCAACGTGTTGGCGGCAACGGCCAGACGGCCAAGCTCGTCACGGCGGCTGGCATCGACGCGATCACCGAACTTCCCCTGGCTCAGACGCGCGACGTAGTCGATCAACAGCGAGATGGGCCGGATCAGATTGCGGTTGACCAGCCACAGGCTGAACAAGGCGATCACCAGCGCCGAAGCCAGCATCACCAGGGTACCGATCAGAATGGTATTGGACGCCGCGGCGCTGATCACGGTGGACTGGGCGCTGGCTTGATCATGCAAACGGGTGACCAGCTCGGCCATCTTGTCGCTGGTGGCGCGGTCGACGCCCTTCACCGCCACGTCCCCCGCCGCTGGATCGGCGCCGGCTGCCAGAAAGGCGTCCCGGCCCTTGCGGTAGGCCACGCCCAGGGTCCGGTGCTCCACCAGCAACTGCTCGATCTGCGGCTTGACACTGACGGCGCCATCGAGGGCGTTCAGACGCTGCAGAATGTCCTGCACGCTGCGCTCGCGCTCTTCGAACTGCCCCCAGTATTTGGCCAGCTCGGCGGGCTGCTTGCCACGCAACAGCACGTTTTTCCACTCCTGCACCTGCACCTTGAATTGCATATCGGCTTCGTTCACCAGCTCTGACGCTTGCAACGGACCGTTGAGCAGACCGCGATAGGCCTGAACGTTGTTCGACAGGAAGTAGAAACAGGCCAGTGCTATGAGCAGCACCAGCGCCAGGCTGGTGCCCAGCAAGGCGAGTATTTGCAGACGCAGGGATTTGGACATGGGCAGTGCTCTTTAGGGTGGAGTCGCTTGCCACATCCCTGTGTTGCCAGCGCTGGCTGGCAGACTTTCTCAACCGCTGTATCGGCGCGCAATGCCCTGGCTTAAGCACTTATGGCGTTACGCCATAAACCGCCGGTCAAAAAAAAACCCATCCACCGCTTGCACCGTGGATGGGTCCTGGTCCCGCAGGAGCCTGTTAGACCTTGACGATCCAGCCTGCCGGGCCTTCGATGTCGCCGGTCTGTACGCCGGTCAGCTCTTTGTACAGACGCTGGGTTACCGGGCCGACTTCGGTCTCGCTGTAGAACACGTGCATTTTGCCGTTGTACTCGATGCCGCCGATCGGCGAGATCACCGCTGCGGTGCCGCAGGCGCCGGCTTCGACGAACTGGTCGATCTTGTCGATGAACACGTCGCCTTCGATCACGGTCAGGCCCAGGCGCGATTGCGCCAGCTCGATCAGCGACAGGCGGGTGATGCCCGGCAGGACCGATGGCGATTTCGGCGTGACGAATTCGTTGTTGGCGGTGATGCCGAAGAAGTTGGCCGAACCGACTTCCTCGATCTTGGTGTGGGTCTGCGGATCGAGGTAGATGCAATCGGCGAAGTTGGCTTTCTTGGCGGCCGAACCTGGCAGCAGGCTGGCAGCGTAGTTGCCACCGACCTTGGCGGCGCCGGTGCCGTTGGGCGCGGCACGGTCGTAGCTGGAGATCTGGAAGTTGTGCGGCTTCATGCCGCCCTTGAAGTAGGGGCCGACCGGGATGCAGAACACCGAGAAGATGAATTCAGGGGCGGTACGCACGCCGATGTTGTCACCCACGCCGATGACGAACGGGCGCAGATACAGCGCGCCGCCGGTGCCATAGGGAGGAATGAAATGCTCGTTGGCCTTTACTACCTGCTTGCAGGCATCGATGAACATCTCGGTCGGCACTTCCGGCATCAGGGTGCGATGGCAGCTGCGAGCCATGCGCAGGGCGTTCTGATCGGGGCGGAACAGGGTGATCGAACCGTCCTTGCAGCGGTAGGCCTTGAGGCCCTCGAAGCATTGCTGACCGTAATGCAAGGCGGTGGAGCCTTCGCTGATATGCAGCACGTTGTCTTCGACCAGGTTGCCGGCCTGCCACTCGCCGTCCTTCCAGTGCGACAGGTAGCGCAGATCGGTCTTGATGTAATCGAACCCCAGTTTGTCCCAGTTAAGGCTTTCGTGACCCATGACACCCTCTACGCTTTGAACGACCGCCTGAACCTTTCAGGCCGCTGATTATTGACAATGGTTGTAACAATACTGCATTCGGAGGATGGTTTCAGCAGCTCCGTGGCCACATGAGCAACTTTCATCGGCGTGGGCTGTCGGCTGGCCGTTCGTCCGTTGCGAAGGGAGGGGCTTGCGCAAATCTCCACTAGTGGCACCATGCTATCTAGCACTGTCCCTCCTCCTTGACCGAAGCGCACCCATGGCCAACCTCCCTCCCGAAGCTGACGGCGACGTCTACAAGACCCTGCTCGAATCCACCAAGGCCATTCCTTGGCGCATCGACTGGGAGACCATGACCTTCACCTACGTCGGCCCGCAGATCGAGGCGCTGTTGGGCTGGACGCCCGAAAGCTGGGTGGGTATCAATGACTGGGTCGAGCGCATGCACCCAGGCGATCGGGATTACGTCGTGGAGTTCTGCGTGACCCAGTCCCAGGCCGGCGTCGACCACGAGGCCGACTACCGGGCGCTGACCAAGGACGGCGGCTACGTGTGGATCCGCGACGTGGTCCATGTGATCCGCAAGGAGGGCAAGGTCGAGGCGCTGGTGGGCTTCATGTTCGATATCAGCGAGCGCAAGGCCACCGAGGAGCATCTGCTCAAGCTGCAGAAGCAACTGGAAGAGTTTTCCTTCAGCGACGGCCTGACCGGCATCGCCAACCGGCGCATGCTCGACAAGGTGCTGGAGCGCGAATGGGCCCAGGCGCAGCGCAGCCAGAAGCCGATTTCGCTGATTCTGGCGGACATCGATTATTTCAAGCAGTACAACGATTGCTACGGCCACATGAAGGGCGACGAGTGCCTCAAACGGGTCGCGCAGACGCTCAGCCTGGCGGCCAATCGGCCACTGGATTTCATTGCCCGCATGGGCGGCGAGGAGTTCGTCTGGGTGCTGCCCGAGACCGATGCCGCGTCGGCCCGGGAAGTCGCCAACAAGTGTCAGCAGCTGATTCGCCAGGCGCAGATCCCCCATGAACGCTCGCAGGTATCGAGCTGGCTGACGGTGAGCCTGGGGGTGGGGACTATCGTTCCAGGGCAGCAGGCCCACGCGCTGAGTTTTGTCGAGAAAGTCGACGAGCTGCTGTATCTGGCCAAGCACAATGGCCGCAAACGCGCCGAGTACGGGCAGTTCGGGGGCTGATGGGCGAAACCGGGCTGCCGGCACCGGCCTCTTCGCGGGCACGCCTGGCTCCCACTGGGCCCGTGGGAGATGCTTCACCACCCATGACCAGATGAAACCTGCCGGCCGATTTTTCCTCGACAGCTGTTCTGACGTTTTGGTTATGCTAGGGTCAGATAACTCGCTAACCGCTTATCACCCATAAGGAAATGCTTGCGCCGCGTCAAACCGCAACACCGCCTGATGCTTGCCGGCCGCGGTGGCCTGCAGCTGTCGATTCAAGGAATCAGAGTATGGCTCAAAGACACGTCATCAACGCCTCGGTCAGCCCCAAAGGCAGCCTGGAGACCCTGTCCCAACGCGAAGTGCAGCAGCTCAGCGCTGCCGGTTCGGGCAGCACCTACACCCTTTTCCGCCAGTGCGCCCTGGCCATTCTCAATACCGGCGCCCATGTCGACAACGCCAAGACCATCCTCGAAGCCTACAAGAACTTCGAAGTCCGTATTCACCAGCAGGACCGCGGCGTACGTCTCGAACTGCTGAATGCGCCCGCCGACGCCTTCGTCGATGGCGAGATGATCGCCAGCACCCGGGAAATGCTCTTCAGCGCCCTGCGCGACATCGTCTATACCGAAAGCGAACTCGAAAGCCAGCGCATCGACCTGAGCAATTCCCAGGGCATCACCGACTACGTCTTCCACCTGCTGCGCAACGCCCGTACGCTGCGCGCCGGTGTCGAACCGAAGATGGTGGTGTGCTGGGGCGGCCACTCGATCAACTCGGACGAGTACAAATACACCAAGCGGGTCGGCCACGAACTGGGCCTGCGCAAGCTCGACGTCTGCACCGGCTGCGGCCCGGGCGTGATGAAAGGCCCGATGAAAGGCGCCACCATCGCCCACGCCAAGCAGCGCCTCGAGGGCGGCCGCTACCTGGGGCTGACCGAGCCGGGCATCATCGCCGCCGAGGCGCCCAACCCGATCGTCAACGAGCTGGTGATCCTGCCGGACATCGAAAAACGCCTCGAAGCCTTCGTACGCGTCGGCCACGGCATCATCATCTTCCCGGGCGGTGCCGGTACGGCGGAAGAATTCCTCTATCTACTGGGCATCCTCATGCACCCGGACAACCGCGAACTGCCGTTCCCGGTGGTGCTCACCGGGCCCAAGAGCGCGGCGCCGTATCTGGAGCAACTGCACGCGTTCGTCGGCGCCACGCTGGGTGAGGCAGCGCACAAGCACTACCAGATCATCATCGACGACCCGGTCGAAGTCGCGCGGCAGATGGCGGCGGGCCTGAAGGAGGTGCGTCTGTTCCGCCGCGAGCGCAACGACGCCTTCCACTTCAACTGGCTGTTGCGCATCGAGGAGAGCTTCCAGCGGCCGTTCGATCCAACCCACGCCAACATGGCCAGCCTGCAATTGCGCAAGGACCTGCCGGCCCATGAACTGGCCGCCAACTTGCGCCGGGCGTTTTCCGGGATTGTGGCCGGCAACGTCAAGGACAAGGGCATCCGCCTGATCGAGGAGCACGGCCCCTACGAGATCCACGGCGATGCCTCGATCATGCAGCCGCTGGACAAGTTGCTGCAGGCCTTCGTGGCGCAACACCGAATGAAGCTGCCTGGCGGCGCGGCCTATGAGCCGTGCTATCGCGTAGTGACCTGACCAAGGCCTCATGTAGCGAGGGGGCTTGCCCCCGATGGCGGCGTGTCAGCTAAATCAATGTGGCTGACACACTGTTATCGGGGGCAAGCCCCCTCGCTACAGAGAGACTCAGACGTCGCGGATATCGGAGTCCGCTGGTTTGGCGAAGCGGTACGTGGTGAAGCAGCAGATCAGCAAGCCACTGACCGCCAGCATGCCGCCCACCAGACCGATGTTCGAAGTGCCCAACTGGCTCATCACCACGCTGCCCAGCAGCGCCCCGCCGCCGATACCGATGTTGTAGATACCCGAGTGCAAGGCCATGGCCACGTCGGTGGCGTCCGGCGCCAGACTGATGACCTTGGACTGCATCACCAGGCCGAAGCACATGATCGCCGCGCCCCAGACCACGCTCAACGCGCCCAGGTGCGATGCGTTCAGGGAGAACGGCAGCAGCAACATCAGGCACAGCCCCAGCACCGCCACCGAGGTGATCAGGAAGCCCCGCGGGAAGCGGCTGCTGTACAGACTGAACAACAGCGAGCCGATCACCCCGGCGGCGCCGAACAGCAGCAACAGCACGGTGGTCATGTCACCGCTCAAGTGCGCCACGCCCTGGGCAAAGGGCTCGATATAGCTGTACGCGGTGAAGTGCGCGGTCACCACCAGCGCGGTCAGCACATACAACGACACCAGCGCCGGGCGCTTGAACAGAATCGGCAGGCTGCGCAGCGAACCGGAGTTCTGGCTCGGCAGCGCTGGCAGGGTCTTGGCCAGCCATAGCACCGTCAGCCCGGCCACACCGGCGATCGCCATAAAGGTGGTGCGCCAGCCCAGTGCCTCACCGACAATGCGCCCAATCGGAATACCCAGCACCATCGCCAGCGACGTACCGGTGGCCAGCAGCCCCAGCGCCTGCACCTGCTTGCCGGCCGGCGCCACGCGCACCGCCAGCGAAGCGGTGATCGACCAGAACACCGCGTGGGCCACGGCGATACCGATGCGGCTGATCAGCAGCACGGTAAAACTGTTGGCCATGCCGGAGAGGATGTGGCTGACGATAAACACCATGAACACACCCACCAGCAGGGTGCGCCGCTCGATATTGCGGGTCAGCAGCATCATCGGCAACGACAGCAGCGTCACCACCCAGGCATAGACGGTCAGCATCAGCCCGACCTGGGCGGTGGTCATGGAAAAACTGTGGCCGATGGCGCTCAACAGCCCGACCGGCACGAATTCGGTGGTATTGAAGATGAAAGCTGCGAGGGCCAGGGCGATAACGCTCAACCAGCTGCCAGCCTGAGTGCTCGTGGATGTGTTCATCGAGTGTCGATCAAACCTCGTGGTGCCTTGCGCCCGCAACGGCCGTGAGTTGCACGCAAGAACCGGTAAACCCGCCCGTACAGAAAATCCACGCACGAAAACCTCGCTCGAAGGCAATCCCTTGAACGAAGCAGGCAATGAGTAGAATTTTTATCGGTATGGTTTTTCGGTAAGAGAGGTACGGCCAGATGCCGCGCATTCTACGCCGCCAAGGGTGGCGGGACAATCGTCACCCGGCCCGCCGACCTGCTGTTGGTCGCCAACCGCTTGCGACCGATTGCCGCAGCGCGCTCGCCCTGTACTCTTTTGCGACCGTCTCCCCCGGGGGTCGATGCCTGCTAGACTGCCCCTCGACCTGAGCAGAGGAATTCCATGATCGACATCCGCCCCATGACCAGCGCCGACTTCGAGCGTTTCTGGCCAACCTTCCATGCCGTCGCCGATGCCCGGCAGACCTACGCCTACGACCCCGCCCTGACCTTCGAGCAAGCCCGCCATCTGTGGCTCGAACTGCCCCTGCACACGCTGGTGGCCGAGGACGAGGGCGAGTTGCTGGGCAGCTATTATCTCAAGGCCAACGCCGCCGGGCCGGGCAGCCATGTCAGCAACTGTGGCTACATGGTCACCGAGGCCGCCCGAGGCAAGGGTGTGGCGCGGCTGATGTGCGAGCACTCCCAGCAACTGGCGCGCGACAGCGGCTTTCTGGCGATGCAATTCAACTCGGTGGTGGCGAGCAACGAAGTGGCGGTGGCGCTATGGCACAAGCTCGGTTTCGAGGTGGTCGGACGTTTGCCCAACGCCTATCGCCACGCCGAGCTGGGGCTGGTGGATTGCCTGGTGATGTACAAGTGGCTGGCCGAACGGATCCCCCCTGCCCCCACGGCCACGCCGAAACTGTTGATTGGCCGCAAGAACATCGAATCCGTCGTCTCTAGGCCGCGTCGAGCCCCACGTGACTAGCGGCATATATGCCAGAAGGCAGACGTGAACGTCATCTGAAAAATATGTGAAAAAAACGCCACGCAGTTGTAGAACTTTGCGCGCTGACCTAGGGTCATTAGCGAACAGTGGCTTGTAAGGTTGATGTTACAACCGCATCTGAAGGCCGCTTTCATGGACGAGCCTTCAGAAGTGGTGCAAGCGACGGTGAAACCTGGACAGTACGTCATAAAAAAACAAACCAGATGGAGCTTGAAAATGGGGTTGAAGCGCAGTCTCGCGATCGGATGTGCAATGGGCTGTCTGGTGGCTGCAGCCATGGTTGGCAGTGCCCAGGCGGCAACTATCAGCGGCGCGGTGGGGGCCACCGGGCAAAGCGACATGACTTACCGCATAGGCCTTGGCCTGGATTGGGACAAGACCTGGCTGCAGTCCTCGGTAGGCCACTTGACCGGCTATTGGGACCTCGGCTTGACCTATTGGGAGGCCGGCGAACATACCAGCGCGCGGCAGTCGATTTCCTTCGCACCGGTGTTCGTCTATGAGTTCGGCGGCGGCAATGTGGTGCCCTATGTCGAAGCGGGCGTCGGCATCGCCGGCTTCAGCGGCACCCATGTGGGCAGCCGCGACCTGGGCTCCTCGTTCAACTTCGAAGACCGTCTGGGCCTCGGCCTGAAGATCGCACAAGCGCACCGTGTCGGCGTGCGGATCATCCACTATTCCAATGCGGGCCTCAGCGAACCTAACGAAGGCATCGAGTCGTACTCGCTGTTTTACAGCATGAATTTCTGATCCCCTCGCTACGACGAACCCTGTGGAAGGTGACTCGCTCCCTCGCCACAGGGTACAAACCTGAATTCGACAACGAACAGCAAGACTCGGAGTTTATCGATCTGTCCCGGCCCTATACTGAGCCCATCGCCTGAACGCCGAGTTCGATATGAAACCTGCACAAACGACACCGACTACCGAGCGCATCACCCGCGCCTGCCTGTTGATCGAGCAGGCCGACACCCTGCCAAGCCTCAACGAGCTGGCCGATGCCGTGGGCCTCAGTCCGTTTCATTTTCATCGCCAGTTCAAGGCCGCTACCGGCCTCACCCCCAAGGCCTACGGTGCCGCGCATCGGGCGCGCAGGCTGCGTACCGCGCTGACTGAGGGCGGCTCCATCACCGAAGCCTTCTACGATGCCGGCTTCAATTCCAATGGCCGCTTCTACGAAGCCGCCACCGGGATGCTGGGCATGAAGCCTGGAGACTTTCGCGGTCGCGGCCACAACAACCGCATTCGCTTTGCCGTGGGCGAGTGTTCACTGGGTTCGATCCTGGTCGCACAAAGCAACCGCGGCATCTGCGCGATCCTCTTGGGCGACGATCCCGATCAACTGCTGCAGGACCTGCAACGGCAATTCGCCAATGCCGAGTTCATCGGCGGCGACGGCGACTTCGAACAGTTGATCGCACAGGTGGTGGGTTTTATCGAAGCCCCGGCGCTGGGCCTTGATCTGCCGCTGGATATCCGTGGCACGGCGTTTCAGGAGCGGGTCTGGCAGGCGCTGCGCACTATCCCGGTGGGCAGCACCGCCAGCTATGCGCAGATCGCCGCGCAGATCGGCGCGCCCAGTGCCTGCCGCGCCGTGGCCCAGGCCTGTGGCGCCAACACCCTGGCCGTGGCGATCCCCTGCCACCGGGTAGTGCGCAGCGATGGTGGGCTCTCGGGCTATCGCTGGGGTGTGGAGCGCAAGCGCCAACTGCTCACAGGCGAGCGATCGGCTGCTACTGAAGAGCAGCCTGCCGGCGGCTGAGCCCAGGTCACAACTGCCAGAACAGACACGCCTGAGCGGCCACATCGAAACCCGGGTTCATCGGTCCCAGCCAGCGCGGTTGTCGCGCATACGGCTGATGCAGCACATGGCCGCCGCCCTTGACCGCATACAACACCACTGCGATGCCCTGGGCATTGCTCCACACGCTGCGCATCGGCGCCAGCCGTGGCAACAGATGCGCCGACAGGGTTTCGTCTTGCTGCAAGCGAGCGCCCGCCAGGCCGGCGAAGCACTCGGCGGTCGCCATGCCGGAGCGCACTGCGTCACGCCGGGCCAGACCGAACCAGCTGCCACTGCCGCCCTCGAACGGATTGAGCCGGTCGGCGGTGCCGTTGATGATCAGCATCGGCACCGACCCACCGGCACTTGCCGCAGTGGGCTCATCGATGGCTGGCAGGCTGGCGGCGACCACCGCGACGCCGGCCAATTGCTGTGGCATGGCCAACGCCAGCCGATAGGCCATCTGGCCGCCGCTGTCGTAGCCCAGCACATGGACCCGCTCGGTATCGATCGCGTGCTCGACGGCCATGGCCTCGATCAGTGCCTGGATGAACGCCATGTCCTGCGAACCGTCACGGCCCCAGCCGGTTTGCTCGGCAGCGGCATACGCCACGGCAAAACCGCATACCCGAGCCTGCCGTTCCAGCGCCGGTCCTATCAATGCGCGCATCACCGCAGGGTCCTGGCGCTCGCCATGCAGCGCAATCACCAGCGGCGCGTCCGGGACCAGTTCGCGCGGGACATAGGTGTCATAGTGGCGCGTGTGCTGGGTCGTTGCCCACTGCCGATGAGCCAACGTGCCCTGTGCCAGGGGCACGGGCTTGAGCGGGGCATGCAACAGATACATCGCGGCGCCGCCCAATATCAGCAGCACGATCAACAGCGCAAGCGCAATCCACATCGTCGGGTGGCTCTCCTCGCAAGGCGATCATCAGCGGGCATACAGCCGGCGGTTCTACCAGCCCGCACACCGCAGCCCCGGACAGACGAGCTGCGTCTGCGTTTGGCGAACTGTATGCCATGGTAGTTCAAGCACGCCACGAAAAAAGATTCAGTTGAAAGACGCCGCCGCCTCGGCTACAAGTTTGCCTCAGGCGCCCACCGCTGACGGGGGCGGCGCCGTCTGGATCGCCACACCCACGCCGCGACAAGAAAAACCACGTCCTTGTGACCGGCCGTGTCGATCGACTTCAACCGCATTGACCTGCAAAAAGGTAAACCGATGAAAGTGCTCATGCTCCACGGCATCAACCACAACATGTTCGGCAAGCGCGATCCCAAGCAGTACGGCACCATCACCCTGGCCGAGATCGACGATCAACTGCGCGCCCTGGGCAAAGAGCTGGACACCACGGTCGAGACCTTTCAGACCAACCACGAAGGCGAGATGTGCGAGCGCATTCACCAAGGCTACCTGGACAAGGTCGATGCCGTGCTGATCAACGCCGGCGCCTGGACCCACTACAGCTACGGCATCCGCGACGCCCTGGCCATTCTGGAAGTGCCGGTGATCGAAGTGCACATGTCCAATATCCATGCCCGTGAAGAATTCCGCCATCACTCGGTGTTCGGCGAGATCGTCACCGGGCAGATCTGCGGCCTGGGCGTCGACAGCTATCTGCTCGCATTGCGCGCCGCCGTCTCGGCCAATCAGCGCAAGTAAACGCGCCCGCGCGTTGGCCCTCAGCCGATGCGGCTGCTGACGAAGTCCACGAACGCGCGACTCTTGGCAGGCGGCTGCATGCGTGGTGGCAGCAACGAGTAAAGGCTCACGCGCTCATCAGGCCAGTCGGGGAACAGCTCGACCAGGCTGCCGTCCGCCAGCAGCGACTCATTGCCCAGTGCCATCAACTGGGCGACGCCCTGGCCCGCCAGGCAGCAGCTGTGCAAGGTATTGACGTCATTGACCGTCAGCACCCCTTCAGTGCTGACTTCCAGGCGCTGGCGCCCGCGGTGAAACGCCCAATCGTACAAGCGCCCCAGCTCCGCGTCGCGGTATTGAATGCAGCGGTGCTCGGCCAGGTCCTGCGGGGTACGCGGGCGGCCATGGGCGGCGAGATAGGCTGGTGCGGCAACGGTCAACAAGCGGGTTTCCAGCAACTGGCTGACCTTCAGGTGGCTTACCGGTGGCTCGCCGAACCGCAACCCCAGGTCGAACCCTTCACCGACCAGATCGCCCAAACGCTCACGGGTCACCAGCTCCAGCTGCACCTCGGGATAGGCACGCATGAACTCGCCGATCAAGGCACCAGACAGCAAGCGCGACAGGCTCGGATCGATATTGACCCGCAGACGCCCCCGCACTGCCGCCGCACCGCGCGTGGTGCTGTCGGCGGCCTCTTCCAGGCCGGCCAACAGCGGCGTCACCAATGAGTGAAAGCGCAGGCCGTCCTCAGTGAGGGAGACCGTGCGGGTGGTGCGGTCGAACAAGCGCACCCCCAGACGCGCCTCCAGCCGGGCGATGGCGCGACTGACGCCGGGCTGCGACATCTCCAGAATGTCCCCCGCCGCGGCGAAGCTGCCTTGCTCGACTATGGCCACGAAGACCCCCATTCCATTCATTGATCGCTCGTCAAAAGCCATGACACATGCTGTTCCGTCATCAGTCAGAGGAGCGCCATGTTATCCGTTAATCTGATGTTTGCCATCCCCGCCACGGAGGTCGTCAGCGTGTTTCATCTAGTCGCAGGCAGATTCGTGGCCGGCGCCACGCTCTGCTACGATGCCCCGAGCCTACGCTGACGCACCAGCGCGGCCCCGACCAGCGAGCCTTGATGCCCCATGGATTCCAATTTCACCCAGCCCTCGGCGGCCAAGCCGGACAGTCAGCCAGCCGCGACCTCGCCACGTGGCAAACGCACCCTGGAGCTGCTCGGCGGCGGCAGCGAACCCGATCCACGCTTCACCCTGGCCAACGAACGGACTTTCCTGGCCTGGATCCGCACCGCTTTGGCATTGATGGCTGGCGGCATCGCTGTCGAGGCGTTCACCGCCGACGTATTTCTGCCCGAATTGCGCAAGACGTTGGCCATCACCCTGTTGGTGCTGGGCATGTTGATCAGTATCAGCGCTTGCCTGCGCTGGCTGAATGTCGAGCGGGCGATGCGTCAGCGCAATCCGTTGCCCTTGCCGCTGCTGGTGCCGTTGCTGTCCATCGGCGGTGCGCTGGTCACTGCGGTGCTGATCGCCTTTGTCGCCCTGCGGCAAGTCTGAGCGACCATGAGCAGCGCGCACCAGGATGACGGCCTGCAACCGGAACGCACCCTGCTGGCGTGGCGCCGCACGCTGCTGTCGCTGCTGGCGGTGAGTACCTTGTTCTTGCGCTGGATCCCCCACCACGGCGCCTTCGCCTTCGGCCTGATCGGCGTGGCGATGCTGACCGTGGTGGGGATCTGGCTGGGGCAATGGCGCCGGTATCGGGTCAGCACCCGCGCGATCAGCGAGAACCGCACGCCGGTGGCGCTGCGCGAGATCGCTGCACTGGCGCTGGCCTGTAGCCTGCTGGGCGCGCTGGGGGTGTATGTGGTGTTGTGGTTCTAGTCGCCGTCACAGCAACGACGAATGCCGTCGCCCCTTGGTCGCTTGGCCCAGCACGCGGGAAAGCTGGTCCACCGAGTACGGCTTGTGCAACAGCTCGAACCCCGCCATGCCGCTTTGCTCCAGAACATGGCTGTAGCCGCTGGTGAGCACCACCGGTAGTCGAGGAAACAGCTCGCCGATACGAGTGGCCAGTTCGATGCCATTGATGCCTGGCATGACCACATCCGAAAACACCACGTCGAAACGCCCAGGCGCCTTTGTCAGTTCGGCCAGGGCGCGTTCCGCCGAGGTCACCCACACCGGCGCATAGCCCAGTTCCAGCAGTGACTCGGCGGCGAAGGCGCCGACTTCTTCGTTGTCCTCGACCACCAGGACGCAGACACCGCCACCGCTGACCTGCGCCAGTTCAGTGACCACGTCTTCGGTAACCCCATGGCCCGGCACACTGGGCAAGTACAGGGTGAAGGTCGCGCCCTGACCGGCCGCGCTGTGTACCTGAACATCGCCCCCCGACTGCCGGGCAAAGCCGAACACCTGAGACAGGCCCAACCCGGTGCCTTCGCCGAAGGCCTTGGTAGTGAAGAAGGGCTCGAAGATCCGTGTCAGATCCTCCGTATCGATCCCGGCGCCGGTATCGCTGATCGCCACCGAGATGAATTTGCCTTTGGCGGCGCGCTGACCCGGGATGGTATCGACCTTGGCGACCTTGATCGACACCTTGCCCTGCCCGTCCATGGCATCGCGGGCATTGACGGCCATGTTGATCAGCGCGGTGTCGAACTGGCTCGGATCGGCATGGATGAAACAGCCTTCGTCCTGCAACTGCAGATCGATGCTCACCCGCGAGCCCACCAGGGTGTGCAGCATGCCGATGACCGCGCTGACACTGGCGCCGACATCGAAGGCTTCCGGCTTGAGCGTCTGGCGGCGGGCGAAGGCCAGCAACTGGCCGGTCAGGCGCGTGGCGCGATTGACCGTTTCGGAGATCGCCTCGACATAGCGCTGCCGCCGTTCGGGGGCCAGGTTGGGGCGCCCGAGCAAGTCGGTAGAGGAACGAATGACCGTCAGCAGGTTATTGAAATCGTGGGCCACGCCACCGGTCAGTTGCCCCACCGCTTCCATCTTCTGCGCCTGACGCAGGGCCTCTTCGGTGTCGAGCAAGGCGCGGGTGCGGCTCTCGACTTGCTGCTCCAGGGACGCGGTCAGTGTGCGCAAACGATTTTCCGCGCGGCGCCGCTCCACCGCCATGCGTGTGCGGTGCGCCACTTCCCGCACCAGCGCCAGATCGGCCGGATGCCAGGTGCGTTGTTCGGCATGGTTGAGATACAGCAGGGCCACCATGCCGCCCTCTTCGTTCACCGGCATGTTGACGAAGGCCTGGGCGCTGATGGCCTTGAGCGCGTGCGCGGTGGCGGCCGTCATTGGATCTTCTTCGGCATTGGCGATGACCACGGTTTCGCCACGCTTGAGCGATTCGATGTAAGAGCCATAGTCGCGAAAATGCAGGACCCCGGCCAAGGTCTTCACCCCGGGCGCATTCCAGTCCCGTTCAATGGTGATGGTTTCATTGAAGGTATCCACCAGGCCGTAGCCGGCGCGGCTGACCTGCAGATGGCGGCCAAGGATCTCGGCGGCGGCATAGGCGAGCTCGGCCGGATCGGCCAGGTCGCGGATGCGATCGCTGACTTCCGCCAGCGCCCGGCGACGCCCTTCCTCGGCCATGCGCTCGGTGATGTCCTGGGAAATTCCAACGATCCGCAGCGCCTGGCCTTGCGCATCGCGCAAGGTGCGGCCGCGGACATTGAGCCAGCGCAACTCACCCTCGGGGGTGAACAGTCGATAGTCGATCTGATAATCGCTGCCGCCATCGATACTGGCCTGCACCGCTGCCTGGCGCCGGGCACGGTCGTCGGCATGAACGGCATTGAGCAATTGCGCGTAGGTGAACGCTTCCTCTGGGCTACGGCCGTGATGCTTGCGGCAAGTCACCGAAGTCTCCAACGTGCCGGATGCCAGGTCCAGGCTCCAGTGGCCGACCCCGCCTGCCTCAAGGGCCTCGCGCAGCTCCACGTCCTCGGCCTGCAATGCTGCAGGCCGCGACTCGGGGTTACCCTGTTGCGCCGGCTTGGAGGGGTCTAGCGCATCGTTCATTAATATCGCCGTGCTCACGCTTTCGCCTTACATGAATTAGCAGTGGCGAACCCTAGGCTCACCGTGGCCGCAAAGGTACGACATTGCTGGGTCGCAAGCGTTCAGCGAGTTTGCGGTAATGTGGGCGTCGGGTGGCAACTTTCACCTATCGCGGCGGTCGACGCGGTAGACTTTGCGCCTTCGCGCCCTTCCAAGGCCTTTCCGGAGCCCGCTTCATGTCCTCTTCGCCCGCCGCGGCACCCGGCACTGCGCCGCAAATGACCCAGGGCCTGATGACCCTGTTCGCCTTTTGCTGCGGCGCCATCGTCGCCAATATCTATTACGCCCAGCCGATCATCGACCTGATTGCTCCCGATGTCGGGCTGTCGGCCCATGGCGCCAGCCTGATCGTGTCCTTGACGCAGATCGGCTACGCCTTGGGCTTGTTGTTTCTGGTGCCGCTGGCCGACCTGCTGGAAAACCGTCGACTGATGCTCGCCACCCTCGCCCTGTCGACCCTGAGCATGGTAGCCATCAGCTTCACCACCTCGGCCCCGGCGGTGCTGGCAATGTCGCTGGTGGTGGGCTTCAGTTCGGTGTCGGTGCAGATGCTGATCCCGCTGGCGGCGCATCTGGCGCCGGAACAGACCCGCGGCCGCGTGGTGGGCAGCATCATGGGCGGCCTGCTGCTGGGTATCCTGCTAGCGCGACCGTTGTCCAGTGTGGTCGCCGACCATTTCGGCTGGCGCGCGGTGTTCATGATGGCCGCGTCGGTGATGCTGGTGATCATGGCGGTGATGGCGCGGACCATGCCCGAGCGCCGGCCCGATCACCGCGCCAGCTACAGCGAGTTGCTGCTGTCGCTGTACCACCTGATGGCGCGGCATGCGCTGCTGCGCCAGCGCTCGCTGTATCAGGGCCTGATGTTCGGTGCTTTCAGCCTGTTCTGGACGGCAGTGCCGCTGGATTTGTCCCGTCAACACGGGCTGAGCCAGAGCCAGATCGCCATTTTCGCGTTGGTCGGCGCGATCGGCGCGGTAGCGGCGCCGCTTGCCGGGCGCCTGGCCGATGCCGGGCACACCGCGCGGGCGTCGTTACTGGCCATGGTGCTGGCGCCGGTGGCGTTCTGGGTCGCCACGGTACACCCGGCCTATAGCGTGATCGGGCTGGCGATCACTGGGGTGCTGCTGGATTTCGCGGTGCAGATGAACATGGTGCTGGGCCAGCGCGCCATCTACGCGCTGGATGCCAATAGCCGCGGGCGCCTCAATGCGTTGTACATGACCAGTATTTTCATCGGCGGCGCGCTGGGCTCGTCGCTGGCCAGCAGTCTTTACGAGCGCGGCGGCTGGGGTGCGATCGTGATCTGCGGCAGCGCCTTGCCGCTGATTGCGCTGGCTTGCCTGATGTTCAACTCGCGGCGCGCCTGAGCCCTGTAGCGTGGGGAGCTTGCGCGGCGATAATCGGTCGACAGCATCGGTGCCTGGCACCCCGAATCGGGGGCAAGCCCCCGCGCTACAGGGATGGCGTCAGGCCCAGGTGTGCACCAGCAGGTAGATCGCGACTACCAGGCACACGCCTGCGAACAAACGCTGCAGGGCCTGGGCCGGAACCCGAGGCGCCAGTCGCCTGCCGGTGAGCATGCCCAGCAAGCAGGCGGCGATGAAACCGCCACCGGCGGCCGGGATGCTGACCCCGGTGCGCAAGGCGCCGACGATGGCGACCGTCGAGACCAGCGCCACCACCATCAACGAAGTCGCGACGATGCCGTGCACGCGGATATCGGTCAGTTGGCGGAACGCCGGCACCAGCAGAAAGCCGCCGCCGACTCCCAGCAAGCCACTCAAAAAGCCGCAACAGGCTCCCAGGATCGCCAGGGTCGCGGCGCATTTGCGCGTCCAGTGCAGGCGACCGGTGTCGGGATCGAGCATGCAGTTCTTCTGCTGCCAGCCGGCGCTTTCTTTGGCGCTGCTGTGCGAGCGGATCATGCGCGCCGCCACCACCACCAGCACCGCACTGAACAAGGTCGCCAAGGTGCTGCTGGCCAGACGATGGGCCACATAGAGCCCCAGCGGCGCCATCAGCGCGCCCAGCACTGCCATCAGCATGGCCGCCCGGTAGCGCACCAGACCTTTGCGCAAGCCATCGATAGCGCCCAGCGCGGCCGCGCCACCGACCGCCATCAACGCCACCGGCGCTGCCTCAGTAATGGGCCAGCCGAGCCCGAGCACCAGCGCCGGCACCGCCAGCACCCCGCCGCCGGCGCCGGTCAGGCCCAGCAGCATGCCGATCGATACCCCGAATACCAGTGCCTCGATCATTCAGCGTTACCCAGCCCCAGCACCCGGCCGCAGTACAGCCCAGAGAGAGTTTTCATCACCTGGATCACCTCGTGGCTGGCCAGGCCGTAAAAAATGTACTTGCCTTCACGACGGGTCGCCACCAGGCCTTCATCGCGCAATACGCCCAATTGCTGGGACAGGGTCGGTTGGCGCACGCCGGTCATGGCTTCGAGTTCACCGACATTGCGCTCGCCTTGGGTCAACTGGCAGAGGATCAGCAAACGATCCTCGTTGGCCAGCGCCTTGAGCAGCGCGCAGGCCTTGGACGCCGACTCGCGCAGGCGATCGACGTCATCGGCGGAAAGGGAGAAGTCCATGCAAAGGGCTCGTATTGGCGGGCGTCGGCGGATTATCTTTGAACACACTATATAAAACAATATATTGTGTTCGCCTTGAATGATTACCAGGAGCTGAACATGTCAGCGCACATCGAGTCATTCTTCGACGCCGACTCTTCCACCTTCAGCTACGTCGTCCACGCTGGCCCCGGCAGCGCCTGCGCCATCATCGACCCGGTGCTCACCTACGACCCTCGCTCGGGGCGCACCAGCAAGGTCCACGCCGACCAGATCGCCGCGTATGTGCACGCGCAGCGGCTGCAGGTGCAATGGCTGCTGGAGACCCACGCCCATGCCGACCACCTGTCCGCTGCGCCTTACCTGCGCGCGCAGCTGGGTGGGCGCATCGCCATTGGCGAACAGATCTGTCAGGTGCAGAAGGTGTTCAAGACGGTGTTCAACCTCGAACCCGAATTCCATCTCGACGGCTCGCAGTTCGATCACCTGTTCAGTGCCGATGAACACTTTCAGATCGGTGATCTCAGCGCCCAGGCCTTGCACGTGCCAGGGCATACGCCTGCCGACATGGCCTTCTTGATCGAGGGCGACACCCTGTTCGTCGGCGATACGCTGTTCATGCCCGACGTCGGTACCGCGCGCTGCGACTTCCCAGGCGGCAATGCTCATCAGCTGTACCGCTCCATCAGCCGCTTGCTGGCCTATCCGCCGCAGACCGCGCTGTACCTGTGTCACGACTACCCGCCTGGCGGGCGCAGCGAAAGCTGCCGCAGCACGGTGGGCGAACAGCGGGCGCACAACATCCACGTGCGCGACGGTATCAGTGAAGAGGCGTTCGTGAATATGCGCGAAACCCGCGATCGGGGCTTGCCCATGCCGGTGCTGATGATGCCTGCGGTGCAGGTCAATATCCGCGCCGGAGAGTTGCCTCCTGCGGAGGCCAATGGCGTGCGGTACCTGAAGATTCCGCTGGATAACCTGTAGCGACGCATGGATCAGTTCTGCTGAGGGCATTCGCCTTCGACGCGGTAGTCCAGCTCATGCTCGACGCCCTGATGGTTGAGGTACAGCATCTTGGCATGCTCGATACCGCAAGGGTTGCCGGTTTCCTTGTCGCTGAGGACCTGGGCCACGTCCATGTGCACGTAGGCGCCGTCCTTGTCCATCACCGGCTTGGTCTGTGCGGTGGTGGCGGCGAATACCGAAGAAGAAGCCAGCAGGGTAAGACCGAGCGCGAGGGTTTTGACTGAAAGTTTCATGGGGGTATCTCCGTGGATTATCCGAGGTTGAAACCATTGCCCTGACCCTGTAACAGCAGGAGCAGCAAGGCTTGTGGTTATCAGTATGACGGCTGCCAAGCCCGCTTATTGCCCCCCTAAAGTTAGTTTCACCCCTGATACAAAGGCCGCTATGGGCATTTCATCCGCGATTTAATGTTGCGCAAATCGCTGCTGGCGCCCTGGGTCGTACTGGGTAAACCGGTTCAGCGATGGTTTTCCGGAGCGTGGTTTAACTTGACAGGCCGTTAAATAAACTTTTTTTAATATTCACATTCATCTGCATCGTAGGCATAAGGGTTCGAATGCACTCACACCGATGCATTACGCTATAGTTCAGGAACCTCTTGCCCACGGTAGCCGCCATGCCCCAGGTTGAAACTCCGCACCAACTCGCCTTGCAGACCTTCCTCGCCCACCACCCTGAAGTGGCCCACGACCTGGATCGCCTCAACCCGCTGCTGGCGCAAGTCGCCGGCCTGACCCTGCAGCAATATCGCGATGAGCGCCTGCACGAGGCCTTCGAACAGGAAGCCGAGCGCCAGGGCCTGTTCGCCTGGGAACTGACCCTGCAACTGACCAGCCCGACGCCCCAGGCTTTTGAAGAGCAGCGTCTTGAAGTTCACCGTGAAGTCGCACAGATGGCCCATATGAACTGGGAAGAATATTGCGAGCTTAATAATCTGCACACATGAGCTCAGCCGCACTTGGTTATAAGGCGGCACATAAATGTTATGACCAAAGGCACCTCTGCACGGGTTGCATTTTTGTTAACATCGTCGCCCCGACGTACCTACAACAAGACTCCGTCCCTTGAACTTGTCTCGCTCCCCCACATCGATCTTCGCTCAACCCGGTTTCAGTGCGTTTTTGTGTGTGCGCCTGGCCGCCGTATTCGCCCAGCAGATTCAAGCGATCGTCATCGCCTGGCATATGTACGACTTGACCCGCGAACCCCTGTCCCTGGCCTATGTGGGCATGGCGCAGTTCATTCCGATGGTCATTCTGCTGCTGCCGGCCGGCGACCTGCTGGACCGCTACAACCGCCGGCGGATCCTGCAGATCAGTTGGTCAGTCGCGACCCTGTCGAGCGGCGCGCTGTTGTGGCTGACCCTCAGCGGTACCCAGGAGACCCTGCCCTACTACCTCGCCATGCTGGTGTTCGGCTGCACCCGCGCCTTCACCGGGCCGGCGCTGCAGAGCCTGTTGCCGCAGATCGTCGCCCGGGCGCACCTGGCCCAGGCCATCGCCACCAACAGCATGATCATGAAGATCGCCACCATCGCCGGCCCGCTGCTGGGCGGCGTGCTCTATGCCGGCATCGGCGGCTGGACCTACGGCGTCTGCCTGCTGGGTTTCGCTACCGGCGTGACGCTGCTGCAATGGGTGCCCACCACCCACACCCCGCCGCCCAAGCCGGACGACGGCACCACCGCCGTCACGCGCTTCACCGCCGGCATCCGCTTCATCACCTCGCAGCCGATCATACTGGGCGCCATCTCCCTGGACCTGTTCGCGGTGCTGCTCGGCGGTGTGGTCGCCCTGCTGCCGATCTACGCCCAGGAGATCCTGCATGTCGGCCCTGAAGGCCTTGGCCTGCTGCGCAGCGGTATTGCCGTGGGCGAGCTGTGCATGGGCCTGTACCTGAGCATCCGCCCGGTCAATGCTCACATGGGCCTGCGCATGTTCGCCGCAGTGGCGGTGTTCGGCCTGGCCAATCTGGTGTTTGCCCTTTCCCACTGGTTCTGGTTGTCGTTCGCCGCACTGTTCATCGCCGGTGCGGCGGACATGATCAGCGTCTATATCCGCTCATCGTTGATCCAGTTCGCCACCCCCGATGCCATGCGCGGCCGGGTGAGCGCGGTCAACATGCTGTTCATCGGCTCTTCCAACGAACTGGGCGAGTTCCGCGCCGGGGTCAGCGCCACCGCACTGGGCACCGTGCCGGCGGCGATTTTCGGTGCCGTCAGCACGCTGGTCATCGTCACTACCTGGACCCGCCTGTTCCGTCCGCTCTGGCAAGTGCAGAACAACGAAGCGGTGCTGCCCAAGACCACCAGAGTCGCGGAGCAGACCGAAGCCTGAAGCAAACGCAACGACGCCTAAGCGCCGGCTCGCGCGCGCAGTCGTCCCCGCTTGGAGACACCGAGGTCTAGCGGGCCAGCAACGCGTGGCGCTTGAGATCATCCAGCGCCAACGGCCGGGCGAAGTAATAGCCCTGCGCATGCCCGGCGCCCATCTCCTGCAACAGCCGCAGCGACTCTGCGTCCTCCACGCCCTCGGCTACCACCGGCAGGCCCAGGGATTCGGCCATGCGCACGATGGCGCGCACGATCGCCCGGCTACGGTCGCTGGCGGTGAGTTCGAGAATGAACGACTTGTCGATCTTCAAGCCACTGAACTGGAACTGATGCACGTAGCTCAAGGACGAGAACCCGGCGCCGAAGTCATCCAGCACCACCGACATACCCTGTTCCGCCAACTGCTGCATCGCCCGACGGGCCTGGTCCGGCTCGGCCACCAGGGCGCCCTCGGTCAGCTCCAGGCAGATGCGCGACGGCGCGACGCCATGGCTGGCCAGCACCGCCAGGGCCTCGTCGGCGAATTCCGGGCGGGTGATGCTGTAACTCGAGCAATTGACGTGCACGATCGGCCAATGGGCATGCTCAGGGTCCGCGAGGATCATCGCCACCGCCGCGAGCATGTACAGATCCAGGCGCCCGATCAGACGCAGGCCTTCGAGCGCCGGCAGGAAATGCACCGGCGCGAGAATCAGGCCATCGGGCAGCCGCCAGCGAATCAAGGCTTCGAGGGCGACCAACTGGCCAGTCTCGACATCGACGATCGGCTGGAAGTACGGCAGCAGTTCGTCCTGACGCTTGAGTGCATTGCGCAATGCGCCTTCGCGCTCGACCTGATCGGAAAACTCGCGGCGCAGCTCCTGGTTGAACACCGCGAAGCTGTCGCGTCCGGCGTTCTTGACCCGGTACATGGCGGTATCGGCGTCGCGCAGCAGGTCGGCCGGCTCGTGGTGGAATTCCGCATCGGCGCCGACGATCCCGATGCTGCAGGAGGAGAACACCACATGGCCGTCGATATGGAACGGCAGGTCGAACGCCTCCAGAATCCGCTCGGCGATGCTCACCGCCACCTCCAGCGGCGCGTGGGGCGCGAGCACGGCGAATTCGTCACCGCCCAGGCGCGCCAGCAGGTCTTCATCACGCAGGCAGCTGCGCAAGCGCGCCGCGGCCTGCATCAGCAGTTGATCGCCGAAATAGTGACCGCGGCTGTCGTTGATCAGCTTGAAGCGGTCGAGATCGAGGAACATCACCACCAGCTCGTTGCCGTCACGGCGAAACGCCTCCCAGGCCGATTGCAGGCGCTGTTGCAGATGGCTGCGATTGGGCAGCGCGGTCAGGGCATCGTGAGCGTTCTCGTATTGCAGGCGCGCGTTGAGCTGGTCCAGTTCGCGGGTGCGACTTTGCACCCGCGCTTCGAGCTTGAGGTTGGCGGCCAGCACGGCCTCGGCGGCGCTGCGCCGGGACAAGGCGGTATCGATATGGCGGGAAACGAAGGTCAACAGCTCCTGGTCGCGGGTGCTGTAGCTCACCAGCCGGGAATAGCTCTGCACCACCAGCACGCCGCGCACCACGTCGTCGTCGAACAGCGGAATGCCCAGCCACGACTGCGAGCGGATCGGCTCGCTGGTGCGCTGGATCTCGCCGGACGCCATCAACAGGCTGGCGTCGTTGAAGTCGATCAGGCAAGCGCGGCGCTGGCGGATCACGTACTCGGTCAGGCCGCGGTTGCCCCGGCGCGGCGCTGGCGCGTTGCGTTGGTGTTCGTCGACGTAATACGGGAAGGTCACCTCTTGGGTGGTGACGTCGTACAGGGCGATATAGAAATTGCGGGCCACCAGCAGCTCGCCGACGATCCCGTGCAGACGCTGGAACAACTGCTCCATGTCGCCGCTCTGGCTGGACAGCTCGGCAATCTGGAACAACGCACTGTGCAGATGTTCGGCGCGCTCGCGCTCGGCCACTTCCTGGCGCAACGCGCTGTTGAGCAGGGACAGCTCACGGGTGCGCTGCGACACGGTATCTTCAAGGTCGGCGCGGTGCAGGATGCGGTCCAGCGCCATGGCCACGTGACGGGCCACCACCAGGAACAGCGCACGGTCTTCGGCGCTGTAGATGCGCGGGATGTCATAGACCTGCATGGCGATCATGCCGAAGACCTCGTCCGAGGCATTCTTCAGCGGCGCGCCCATCCAGAACTCGGGCCGATCGCCGACGCAGAAAAACCGCTTTTGCGCCTGCGCCGCGACAATGCCGGCGGCGTCGATCAGCAGCGGATTGCCGCTGGTCAGTACCTGGGCGGTCAATGACAGATGATCACGGTCCAGGTACTCGTAGGTTTCAGCCTCAAGGGCATCGACGTCGATCTTGTCGACGTAATAGGGATAGCTGATCTTGCCGGTGGCCCGATCGTAGAGCGCCAGATAGAAATTTTCGGCGTCGATCAACTGGGCCAGTTGCCGGTGCACCGCCACCAGAAACTCCGAGCGCTCGCGGGTGCTGCTGGCCAGATAGATGATGTCGTAGAGCACCCGCTGGGTGACCTGCGCGCGCGCCAGCGCATCGGTCTGCAGGCGCTGGCCCAAGCGATAGGCCAGTTCTGCCAGGGCCGGGTCGGCGGCTTCGCTGATCGGCGCCAGCAGCCAGCCCAGCACGAACTCGCCCCGCCCAGCCGGCCAGCGCTGCAAGCGGCGCGCGGCGCAAAAGCTGTCGAACTGATCGTTGTCGATACTGGCGGGCCAATCCAGCCGCGCGTCGCCCTCGCCCACCCGGTGCAACTGCTCTCCGGCCCGGTAGACCACCCAGGCCTGAGTATGCGCACCCCGGCGCGCGGCGCGCAGCATGGCCGGCAGCTCGTCGGCGGCTAACGGATCATGAAGGCTATCGATGGTCCCTGATGGCAGGGAACGGGGCTCGAACGGCTGTCGCGGCGAAATCATGAGCACTCCATGGCGTAACACACTCGCCGCCCATCATCATGTGCTATCACCGCTGATGGCAATAGCCGCTCGGGCATTCCATGAAATACTGTGGAACTTTTTTACATAAAACCTGGATTTTCAACGACCTTGCCGAAAAACGGCGTCGCTTTACGCATGCCGGCTCAGCCTTCGCGTTCCTGGTGGGACTTGAGCACCCGCGCTCGGCTATTGGCCAGGTGCACACGCATGGCGGCCCGGGACGCATCGAAGTCCTGGCGGGCAATGGCGTTGTAGATGTGCTCGTGTTCGCGCACCAGGCGGCTGTGGGCCAGTTGGCGGTCGAGGCGCGCGATGGAGGCAGTGCTCAGGCGTGCCCGAGGGAACATGCTGGTGCCGAAATGGGTGATGATTTCGATGAAATAGCGATTGTTGGTGGCGTGGGCGATCTGCAAGTGGAACTGAAAGTCGGAAATGATCGAGCCGCCGGTGTCACTGGCCAGCTCGAAACGCGCCAGCGAATCGCTGATCGCCGCCAACTGCTCGTCGGTGCGGCGCAACGCCGCCATGCCCGCGCCTTCGACTTCGAAGCTCATGCGCACATCGATGATCGCCAGCACGTCCTGCAGGGTGACGATGGTGGTCGGGTCCAGCCGCGATACGGCCGAGCCGGGGGTATTGAGGACGAAGGTGCCGATGCCCCGACGGGTTTCCACCAGCCCGGCCACCGCCAGGCGTGACAGCGCGTCGCGGACCACCGAGCGACTGACGCCGCCGGCATCCATGAGTTCGACTTCGCTGGGCAGCTTGTCGCCGGGCTTGATCAGGCCGTCGACGATCTGCTTCGAGTAATCGTCGACGAGGGTCTGGGCCAGGTTTCGCGACTTGCGCCGGGGGCTCTTCGGATCGAGGGGTTCAAACGCCAAGGGAATCAATCTGTCAGCGGAAAAGAGCCCAATCATATAGTAGCGATGAGCGCTGTAACAGCTACCCCTCAACGCACGGAACGACGAGCAGGCCGATGGGTCAATGCAATATGACCACTGCTGCGGCGATAGACCGCATCAATGGCGCCATCGGTACAGGCGATTGGACGCAACCTTCACCCACCCGTACCGTACCGCCCAGCGGCTGCCGTGCGGCTGGTGGCACAGGCAGCGGCACAGGCGTACTCTGTAACCACTCATCACCCTTTGGCTTCGCGGCGCAGGGCACCATCGAGTCGGTGCAGGCAACCTTCCCACGCGAAGCTTCAACACCGGAGTCAAGGTGCAGGACAGTTACTCACGCAAGATCGACTATCTGCGCATTTCGGTCACCGACCGTTGCGATTTTCGTTGCGTCTATTGCATGGCCGAAGACATGGAGTTCCTGCCGCGCGCGCGCATCCTCACCCTCGAAGAAATCGAAACCCTGGCTGCGCAGTTCGTCGCGCTGGGTACGCGCAAGATCCGTCTGACCGGCGGCGAACCGCTGGTGCGCAAGGGCATCGTCGACCTGTGCGCGCGCCTCAAGGCGCTGCCCGGGTTGCAGGAACTGTGCATGACCAGCAACGGCTCGCAACTGGGCAAGCTGGCGCAGCCGCTATTCGGTGCGGGCCTGGATCGGCTCAACATCAGCCTCGACAGCCTCGATCCCGCGCTGTTTCGCGAACTCACCCGGACCGGCGACCTGGATCAGGTCATCGCCGGCATCGATGCCGCGCGCGCCGCCGGCTTTCGCCATACCAAGCTAAATTGCGTGGTGCTCAAGGGGCGCAACGACCATGAGATCAACGACCTGCTGCAATTCGCCCTCGATCGCGAACTGGACCTGACCTTCATCGAAGAAATGCCCCTGGGCACCATCAGCGAGCACAGCCGCGCCGAAGCGTTCTTTTCCAGCGAACAGGTGCGTGAGCGGATCAGCGAACGCTTCACCCTGATCAGCTCTACCGACAGTACCTCAGGGCCGTCGCGCTACTGGCGTGTGTCCGAGGCGCCGCACAGCCGTATCGGTTTCATTTCGCCCCACAGCCACAACTTCTGCGCCACCTGCAACCGTGTGCGCCTGACCGCCGAAGGCCGCCTGCTGTTGTGCCTGGGCAACGAGCACTCCGCCGACCTCAAGGCCGTGCTGCGCGGTCACCCCGGCCAGCCGCACAAGCTCGAGAAGGCCATTCTTGCGGCCATGGCCATCAAGCCGTGGAAACACGACTTCCGCCTTGACGACGAGGTGCAGGTGGTGCGCTTCATGAACATGACCGGCGGCTGAAACAGGGAACATCCGGGCGTTTGCGTCGTCTGTGCTTTATACCGCCACGACGCCGAGAGTCGCCCATGAAATCCACTCCCCTGCTGTTTGTCATCGCTGCCGCCATTTCCACCTACCTGTGGGCCGCAGACCCGGACACCAATGCCAGCATCGATCAGATGCACAAGGACTACATGGCGCCCATGGGCCAGATGAGCGAATCGATGCACAAAGGCGTCATGGCCAACGATCCGGACGTGGCCTTCGCCTCCGGCATGCTCGCCCATCACGAAGGCGCGGTCGCCATGGCCAAGGTCCAGCTCAAATACGGCAAGGACCCGCAGATGCGTCAACTGGCGGAAAACGTGATCAAGACCCAGGAAGCCGAAATCGTCGAAATGAAAGCCTGGCTGGCCAAGCATGCCAATTCGGCAAAAAGCGGCCATTGAGACAGCGAAGCGCACCGCTGCCGGCTTGCCACAAGGATTCGAACCTCATGGATGTCAACAGTAACAATAGCGCTGACGCCGAGACGATCATCGTCATCGGCGCCTCGGCCGGCGGCATCGACGCGCTGAAACAGGTGCTGTCCAGCCTGCCCGCCGATCTTCCTGCGGCCGTGGCCATCGTCCTTCACAGCGGCCCGAACAGCCCACGTCTCCTTGCCGATATCTGGAATCAGCACAGCACACTACCGGTCGGCTATGCCATCGGTGGCGAAACCATGTGTGCAGGGCACGTGTACGTCGCCCCGCCCGATCAGCATCTGCAAGTCATCGCCGGCGCCCGCTTGCACCTGGACGACGGCCCACGGGTGCTGTACTCACGCCCCAGCGTCGACCGATTGTTCGAGACCGCAGTCAACGTATTCGGCAAACGCACCATCGGCGTAATCCTGACCGGTGGCGACGGCGACGGTGCCGCTGGCATGCGCGCCATTTATGCCGCTGGCGGTATCGGCGTGGTGCAGGAACCCAGCGATTCCAAGGACCCGAGCATGCCGTTGACCACGCTGCGCACCGATCACCCGCGCTATTGCCTGCCCCTGCGGGATATCGGTGCGCGGCTGGGCGAACTGGCGCTGGGGTTGCGATAGCCCCCCCTGCGACGCGCTGCCGAGATCAGTCCTTGTAGTCGGTGCCGTGGCGATCCAGTTCGCGGATCAGCGCATTCCAATGGCGCTGTACACCCGGCCCGGTGCCGCTGCTGAACACCTTGGCCTGCTCCTCGACCTTGGCCACCACCTCGGCCGGCGGGAATATCAGCTCGGCGTTACCGGCGGCCTGAGAGGCGATCTGGATATTGCAGGCGTATTCCAGCCGATGCAGTTGCTGGAAGGCATGTTCGACACTGACGCCCGCAGTGAGCAGGCCATGATTGCGCAGGATCATTACGCTCTTGTCGCCCAGGTCGGCGACCAGGCGCTCGCGCTCATCCAGATCCAGCGCCACCCCTTCATAACCGTGATAAGCCACGCGCCCGGAGAACCCCAGGGAATGCTGGGAAATCGGCAACAGCCCGCCTTTTTGCGCCGACACCGCGATGCCATCGCGCGTGTGGGTATGCAATACCGCCTTGAGATCCGGACGCGCCGCATGGATAGCGCTGTGAATCACATAGCCGGCGTAGTTGATGCCCAGGCCGGTCGGATCGTCGACGATGGTGCCGTCGATATCCACCTTGACCAGGTTGGACGCGCTGATCTCATCGAACAGCAGCCCGAAGGCGTTGATCAAAAAATGCTCTTCAGGCCCCGGCACCCGTGCCGAGAAGTGCGTATAGATGTGGTCGGTCCAGCGCTTCAACGCAGCCAGTCGGTAGGCCGCGGCGAGGGTGACGCGCACTTCCCATTCTTCAGCCGAGACACGGTCGCGTACGGACGTGTCGAGGGACTCGTTGCTGACGGGCAAGGCACTGACATTGCTCATGGGTATCTCCGTATTCGAGGCTATCTGCTTTCCAGGCGCTTGATCGTGGCCATGCAGGGATGGCCCAGCATCGCTGGCCAGGCTTGAGACGCAGCCTAAAGCGATGCGGCGTTGAAGGAAAAGCACTTTTCGGTCTAAGCTAATCATTAAAAATTAGCATATTAAAAAACCTCTTTATGCTTATATTCGTACCAGCCGCGACACCGTGAACCTGCTCGATGGAAAACCACCATGACCGACAATTCGAACCCCGAACGCTTGCGCACCTTCATTGGTGACCTGGCCGAACTCATCGACCGCAATCCCACCCAGGAGCAACTGCTGCAACAGGGCGGCGAGCTGCTGGGCCGTCTGGTCAGCGTAGACGACTGGTTGCCCGACGCGTTTGCGATTCTGGACCCACAGCGCTACCAGCAATTTCTGCTGCACGCCGATTCGCGCCAGCGCTTTTCGGTGGTCAGCTTCGTCTGGGGCCCGGGCCAGACCACGCCGATCCACGACCACCGCGTCTGGGGCCTGATCGGCATGCTGCGCGGCGGTGAATACTCCCAGAGCTACGCCCGCGCCGCTGATGGACGCCTGCACACCGAAGGCGCGCCGATCCTGCTGCAGCCTGGCGATGTGGAGCACCTGGCCCCGGACAGCAACGATATTCACCAGGTCACCAACGCCTTCGCCGACCAGGTGTCGGTAAGCATTCACGTATACGGCGCCAATATCGGCGCCGTACGCCGCGCCGTGTACCAGCCGGACGGCAGCGAAAAACTGTTCATTTCCGGCTACTCCAACAGCGTCTTGCCTAATATCTGGGACCTGTCCAAGGACCTTGCCACACCGACCCCCTCGACACCGGAGCACGCTACACGATGAGCCTGACTGCCACCCGATCCTTCGCCGATATACGCCGCGCCTTGCTGGCCCGCACTGAATTGGCCTTGGTCGATGTCCGTGAAGAAGATCCCTACGCCAAGGGCCACCCACTGTTCGCCGTCAATATCCCGCTGTCGAAGCTGGAGCTGGAAGTGTTCGCCCGGATCCCCCAGCGCGACACCGCTATCACCGTCTATGACGACGGCGAAGGCCTGGCCGAACTGGCGGTGCAACGCTTGCAGGATCATGGCTACAGCGATGTGCGTCTGCTGGAGAACGGCCTGCAGGGTTGGCGCGACGCCGGCGGCGAGCTGTTCATCGACGTCAACGTGCCGAGCAAGGCCTTCGGCGAACTGGTCGAGCACGAACGCCACACGCCTTCGCTGCCGGCCGAAGAGGTCCACGCCCTGCTCGAGCAGAAAGCCGACGTGGTGATCCTCGACGCCCGCCGCTTCGATGAATACCAGACCATGAGCATCCCCAGCGGCATCAGCGTGCCCGGCGCAGAACTGGTGCTGCGCGCACGCGAACTGGCGCCTGACCCCAAGACCCGCATCATCGTCAACTGCGCCGGTCGCACCCGCAGCCTGATCGGCACCCAGTCGCTGATCAACGCCGGCCTGCCCAACCCGATCGCCGCCCTGCGCAATGGCACCATTGGCTGGCTGCTGGCCGGGCAGACACTGGAACACGGCCAGGCCCGCCGCTTCGCCGAAGTCGACGAAAGCACCCGCGCTCAGGCCGCCAGCGCTGCCCGTGAGGTGGCCGACCGGGCCGGCGTGCAGCGCACGACCTTGGCGCAGTGGCAGCAATGGGACGCCGACGCGACCCGCACCACCTACCTGTTCGACGTGCGCACGCCCGAGGAATTCGCCCTCTCGCACCTGCCCGCGGCGCGCTCGACCCCCGGCGGCCAGCTGGTTCAGGAAACCGATCACTTCGCCAGCGTACGTGGCGCGCGCGTGGTGCTGGTGGACGATGACGGCGTACGCGCCAACATGTCGGCCTCGTGGCTGGCGCAAATGGGTTGGGACGTGTCGGTCATAGACGACGCCCAGCACAGCGACTTCACGGCCAGTGGCGAGTGGCAACCCAACGATCCGCCAGTGAGCAACGTCGAGACCATCAGCGCCCAGACCCTGCAGCAGTGGCAAGCCGAGGGCAAGGTCGCGCTGCTGGACTTCACCACCAGCGCCAACTACGTCAAGCAACATATCCCCGGCGCCTGGTGGGCATTGCGCTCGCAATTGCAGGACGTGCTCTACACCGTGCCGGACGCCGAGCGCTATGTGCTGACCTGCGGAACCAGCCGCCTGGCGCGCTTCGCCGTGGCCGAGGTCGAGGCGCTGACCGGTCAGCCGGTGTTCCTGCTGGAAGGCGGCACCGCCACCTGGAAAGCCGCCAACCTGCCTCTGGAGGGCGGTGAAGAACGCCTGGCCGCCGCGCGTACCGATCGCTATCGTCGCCCGTATGAAGGCACGGACGCACCGCCTGAAGCCATGCAAGCCTATCTGGACTGGGAGTTCGGTCTGGTGGCGCAATTGGGGCGCGATGGCACCCACGGGTTCAAGGTGATCTGATATTCGGGGGGGGCGCTGCGGTATTGGCGTCGATACGGCTGGCCCTTTCGCGGGCAAGCCTTGCTCCCACAGTATGCGACTGTCGGTCCTGTGGGAGCAGGGCTTGCCCGCGAAGGCGTCAGTGGCTTCACTGAAGACCTTGTGCCGCCCCCCCCTTCCATAAGCGAAGACACCTTGGCATTTCACGGACGAACCTGAAACGCCCGCAACACATTCAGCGTCACCTGCCCCACTGAATTCGCCTCACCCCACGCGGGCAGCGCCCCACCCCAGCACACCGACCCTACCGCGAACACCAACCCACCCGCCTCGGTGCGGCGGATGCACAGGTCAGCACGGCGGCGCGGTCCTTCGTGAGGCTCCTGCTCGCCGGTGTCCAGTTCATAGCTGTGGTCGAAAGACTCGGCACAGGCCAGCACCACGGTGCCTGCCGGCGTCCCCCAGTGGTCACTGGTACGGTCGATTTCGTACCCGGCCGCGCCACCCAACAGGATCCCCGCCGCATCGATACGCTCACCCGCCACGCCCTCGAACACCCAGGCCCAGGCCGGGTCGTGACTGGCCGGCGTCCGCACATAAGGCTGCGCGCGAGTGAAACCCATGGCCGCCGTTCCAACACCCAGCAGGCGGTGCTCGGCGCGCCCGCGCCAGCGCCACAGGCCGCCCGGCTCGCCGGTGATCGACAGGTGATTTTCGCCCGGCGCGCTCTCCCAGGTGCGTACCCCGCGCTGGCCGCGGCGTACCTCCAGTGTGCCCTGCGCATCCAGCGCCGCCACCCAGTAGAAACCGTTGCCGCCCAGGTAGGCGAGGTTGCCGCCGCCGTCGATGTAAGCCTGCAGGCCATCGAGCATCGGCGTGGTCCAGTACTCCGGATGGCTGCCGGTAATCACCCCGCTGCAGCCGTCGAGCAGGTCTGGATCGCGGTGCAGGTCATGGTCGCTGACCACCTCTACGGCCACACCGTTGTCGGCGAAAAAGCGCAGCATGTGCAAGTCGACGGGCAAGCCGTGGGGACCGCCGCACAAGGGGTACTGGTAGTCCTCGCGCACCGTGGCCCACGGACATGGCCAGGTGGCGAGGGACACGCCGGAGCCGTCCTGATGGCTGTCGTAGAGACTCAGCCAACGATTCTGCTGCGCAGCCCGATGGCCGGGGTCTTCGAGCTGCCACGGGTAGAGCGCTTCGGGCAGCGCCTCGTTGGCATAGGCCTGATAGGTCAAGGTCGGCAGCACGAAAAGCAATCCTTGGGCAGGCTGCGCAGGTCGCACCACAAAGGCAATGTCCGCCTGGCCCTGGTCGCTTCGGACACGCAGCGCGTACACGCCGGACGGAGTCTGGGCAGGAATCGTCAGGCACAGGCTCTCGGGCCAGTCGAACGCCGATCGATCATCCTCGTGCAGATGCACCGCCGCGTACTGCTCAGGCGCACCGCGCGGGTCATGGTAATCGCCGGTCCATGCCGGCCCCCGCACGGCCCAGGTGGGCGCGCCATGGAGGATCAGCGCAGCGCGATGGCCGTGCTGATCGGCGACGCGATCGCCGGGCTGGATCGGCAACGGCCAGACCGAAACCTCGTTGCTGCCCGCTGCGGCGAAGGTGGCCACGCGAGCATTCAACGTCGATGAGCGCTGCGCCCAGTCGGTGGCGATCTTGATGCCGTCGACGCCTCCACGGGCCCCCGGGCATTGCTGATCGCAGAGCACTCGCGCGCCCTCGGTGATGCAGATCCGTCGGACCTGCTCGTTCCATTCGAAACGCAGCGTCAGCCAGATGTCCCTGGGCAAGACCACCGCCGCGAAGGGGCGTTCAGCACCACTGATCAGGCTCACCCCAGCCTGTGGCAGATAGCGGCATTCGAAATCAGCTGTGGACAGCAACACCCGCTCGCCCTGATTGGCCGTCAGCAGCAGATCGAACGTCATCCACCCGGTCGCCTCGGTAACCGGCACCTCGATCCACGACCCCAGTTCGAAGCCCTGCACCCCTGGGCTCTTGCCCATGGAATGCAGCGGCCAACCCAGCGCCGGTTGCTGCAGCCGATCCAGACGCACGACCTGGACATCGAGCAGGTCCGTGGCACTGGACAGATGAAACCCCAGACGCTCGCCGGGCCGGGCGCCGAGGGCACCGGGGTAGCCCATGATCGGCAGGCTGGAATGGTCGGTGAGTCGATGCATGGTGCGTCTCCGTTAGCGGTAGAGGCAGTTTCGCTGTCGCATCGGCCGAGGTAAAGTCTCGGCCATCGTTGCCCAAGAAGGGCCGCGCACGCCAACAATCAATCTCGACAACGGACTGGCCCGCCATGCTCGACACCTTCCACGCCCTGCCCTTCACGCCGCTGGACTGGGGTGTGATGCTCGTCGCAATCGCTATCGCTTATATCGTCTTCGGCATCGCCGGTTTCGGCACCGCTCTGGTGGCTGGGCCGTTGCTGGTCAGGTTGATGCCGCTGTCGCAGGTGATTCCGCTGCTGGTGCTGCTGGATTTCATCGCCGCCTTCGGCAATCTGCTGCCCTCGCGCCAGGCCGTGGTCGGCCGCGAACTGCTACGGCTATTGCCCTGCATGGCGGTGGGCTGCACCTTGGGCGTGGTGTTCCTGCTCAAGCTGCAATCGGACCGGCTGCTGCTGTTGATGGGTTTGTTTCTGGTGGCCTATGCCATTTACATGCTGGCGGTGAAGGTCAAGCCGGCGCGGCTGTCGGCCTTGTGGTCGGTGCCCATGGGCACGGTGGGGGGCATGTTCGGTGCGCTGTTCGGCAGCGGTGGCTTTCTCTACGCCATTTATCTGAGTGCGCGTCTGGAAGACAAACAGCAGGTACGGGCGACCCAGAGCGCACTGATCAGCTGCAGCACCCTGGTGCGCCTTAGCCTGTTCATCATCGCCGGTGTGTATGCCGACTTCAGCTTGCTGACCCTCGCCGTCTGCCTGCTGCCGGCAATGGCCGGCGGCCTGTGGCTGGGTCGCCGCCTGACCTTGCGCATGTCCCGCGAGGCGTTCGTGCGCCTGGTGACCTGGCTGGTGCTGGCCAGTGGCGTGACCCTGCTGTTGCGCTACTTCAGCGGCTGATGGGGGTTGCAATCACGCCAGTCGCCGATAGCGCAACCACACACCTCCACCGTCCTGCACTTCAGCACTGGTGAGGGTCAGATAATGCGCATCGCGCCAGTCCTGCTGCTTGATCTCGAACGAAGCCGGGTGTTCACCACGGCCATCGATCAGCGGCAGGATCACCACGCTGACCTCATCCACCAGCCCGGCATTGACGAACGAGCCACTGACCGCCGGACCGCCCTCGACGATCAGGCGCTCGGTGCCCAGCTCGCGGCCCAGTGTTTCGACCACTTGATGCAGGTCGATGTCGGTCTTGCCGGCGAAGAAATACGACACTTCGATGGACTGCAGATACGCCAGGTAATCGTCGGACACCGCTTCGGTCAACACTTCGACCACATGGGAGCCCAGCGCCTCGTTGCTCTTCCAGGCAACCTTGCCGTGGGGGTCGATGGAGATCGCGTACTTGTCCGCATCGCGCTTGGCGAACCAGGCGGTGCGCGGGATCGGCGCCTTGGCCAGCCCAGTCGGATAGCCCTCGCCGTGGGCGATCTCCTCCATGGTCACTCGCCCGCAGATCCAGGCATCGAAGGCAAAGCCCTCGGCGAGTTTCTCGTACAGCTCGCCTGCGGCCTTTTTGAACGGCCGGTCCCAACCGTCGGTCAGGGCGTGGCCGTCCAGAGAGGACATCATGTGGCAGATAACGTAAGGCTTCATCGCGGGGCTCCAGGTCGGGATATCGATCTAATGCCGACCCGGGATCGCCGGTAATAGTTCAGCTGGCGGGATGATCTAGACCCGCCGCACGGGGCCGGGATATTGGGCAACCAGGCCATGGGAGGTCAACAGCGTAATGCCCTGCGCAACCACTGCGCCCGCTTCGCACGAGCGCAGCAGATCTACGGATAGATGGAGCCCTACTTGACGAAATTATCCACCAGCAGGTGCGCAACGTCGCTGCCCCGCCCGCTCAGCACCGCCTTGGCCGAATACAGGGCCATGTTGGATACCTGCGAGAATTCCACCTTGGGCGGCATCACCAGTTCCTCGGGGTTGACCTTCACGTCCAGCAGCGCCGGCCCCGGATAGGCCAGGAATGCCGCTACCGCCTGCTCCAGCTCGGCACCTTCGGTGACCTGCTGACCGTGCAAACCGATGACCTGGGCCAGCTGCGAAAAGTCCGGATTGAGCAGTTCGGTGTAGTTGTCCAGCAGGCCCTCGACCTTCTGCTCGATCTGCACGAAGTTCAATGAAGCGTTGTTGTAGACCACCACCTTGATCGGCAGCTTTTCCTGCACGGCGGTAAGCAGATCCCCCAGCAGCATCGCCAGCCCGCCATCGCCTGACAGTGAGATGACCTGGCGTTGCGGATAGGCCTTCTGCAAGCCCAGGGCTTGGGGCATGGCGTTGGCCATGGTGCCGTGGCGCAGGCTGGTGAGGGTGCGGCGCTGGCCGTTGACGTTGATATGGCGCAGCAGCCAGACCATCGGCGAACCACCATCCGCCGTGAACAGCGCATCGGCGGCGGCGTGTTTGTCGAGCAGGTGGGTCAGGTATTGCGGGTGGATCAACTCGCCGTCGGTGTGGCGCTGATCGTGGGCCAGGGTCTTGAGGGTCTTCTGCCGGACCTTCAGGCACTCCTCTAGGTACTCGTGCTCGCTGCGCTCCGGAATCAGCGGCAGCAACGCTTGCAGGGTCGCGCTGATATCACCGACCACGCCAAGGTCGATCGGATGGCGACGGCCCAGGTGGGCGCCCTTGCGGTCGACTTGAATGACCTTGGCCTTGGCCGGGTAGAACTGCTGCCAGGCAAAGTCAGCCCCCAGCAATAGCAGGGTGTCGCAGTTCATCAACGCGTGATAACCCGACTCGACCCCGAACACACCGGTCATGCCCATGTTGTACGGGTTGTCGTATTCGACGAAATCCTTGGCCCGTGAGGTGTGGGCAATCGGCGCCTTGAGGCGGCTGGCCAGTTCGACCAGATCGTCGTGGGCCCCCTCGCAGCCGTAGCCGGCATAAATGGCGATCTTCTTGCCTTTGGCCAGGAGGTCGGCGATCTGCGCCAGTTCGTAGTCATTGGGCCGCAGCACGGGACGTGGCTGATGGGCGGTGAACGGGCGATCACCTTTGACTTCCATGCTGCTGATGTCGGACGGCAGAATGATCACCGCCACGCCGCCTTCGTTGAGCGCGGTCTGCGCGGCCATCATGGTTACCCGCCGGGCCTGCTGCGGCGTGTAGACCTGCTCGCAGAACACCGTGCAATGGCCGTACACCGCCTTGAAATCCACCTCCTGCGGGAAGTCCATGCCCAGCTCGCTGGTCACCACCTGGCTGGCGATCAGCACCAGCGGCGCGCCGTTGCGTTGCGCTTCGAAGATACCGTTGATGAAGTGCAGGCCGCCTGGGCCGCAGGATCCGGCGCAGGCGGTGAGGCGGCCGCTGATCAGGGATTCGGCACCGGCGGCGAAGGCGGCGACCTCCTCATGGCGCACGTGCACCCAATCGATGTCGCTGCGGTGGATGGCATCGGTGACGTAGTTGAGGGTGTCACCGACAATCCCGTAGCAATTGCGCACACCGGCGGCGTGCAGGGTTTCAACGACGATATCGGCAACTTTCTTGGCAGCCATGGAGTGCTCCTTTCGATTTTGGCGCGAAGGGTTCCATGGTTAGTGGGCCGTGCCAGACACGAGTTCAGAGCGATTGGCGCGGGCGGACATGAAGAAAATCTTATGGACCTCTTCGCCGCCAACGCTGCTTGCATTGTGGGAGCCCAGCTTTCTGGCGAAGGCGTCGGCGAGCACGCCCCGGATTCCAAGCGTGGGGAGCACGGCCATGAATGACTCGACGGTTCTGCGCCAGCTGCAAGGGCCTCTTCGCGGGCAAGCCTCGCTCCCACAGGTGTACGGCTCGGATTCTGATAGTGTCGTCATTGCGGTGTAGGGCACTGTGGGAGCAGAGCTTGCTCGCGAAAGGGCCATCGGCAATGACGGCCTGCTCGCGGTTACAACCCCAACTCGCTCAACCCTGGATGATCGTCCGGGCGTCGCCCCAGCGGCCAGTGGTACTTGCGCTCGCTTTCCTTGATCGGCAGATCGTTGATGCAGGCGAACCGGCGCTGCATCAGGCCATCGGCAGCGAACTCCCAGTTCTCGTTGCCGTAGGAGCGGAACCAGTTGCCCGAATCGTCATGCCATTCGTAGGCATAGCGCACGGCAATCCGGTTGCCCTCGAACGCCCATAGCTCCTTGATCAGGCGGTAGTCCAGCTCCTTCGCCCACTTGCGCTCCAGAAAGGCTTGGGCCTGATCGCGGCCCTCAACGAATTCGGCGCGGTTGCGCCACTCGGTATCCGGTGTATAGGCCAGCGCTACCTTAGCGGCGTCTCGAGAGTTCCAGCCGTCCTCGGCCAGGCGCACTTTCTGGATGGCCGTCTCGCGGGTAAAAGGCGGCAGTGGCGGGCGTTGTGTATCGCTCATGGTCGATCTCGCTCAGAAGGGTTTGTAAGGCAGGAACTTGCCGTCAAGGGTGATGACCGCGCGGCTGCCGCCTTCGGGGTCCTCGACCTTTTTCAGATCCAGCTTGAAGTTGATGGCGCTGACGATACCGTCACCGAACTGCTCGTGGACCAAGGCCTTGAGGGTGGTGCCATAGACCTGCACCATTTCGTAGAACCGGTAGATGGTCGGGTCGGTGGGAATGCGCTCGGGAATGCTGCCACGCAATGGGATGGCTTGCAGACGCGCAATGTCATCATTGTCGAGGCCCAGGCGTTCGCCGACGATTTCCGCGCAGGCTGGTGGCAATGGATGTTGACCGAGCAAGGCGGCGGTGACGTAGACCAGGCTCAACTCGGTGCCTGCGGCGATGGCTTCCCAGGTCAGGTTCTTCTCGAGCTTGGCGGCGAGGATACGTTCGGTCAGGGGTTGACGCAGGGTCTGGCTGGCATCGGCGTGCATGGTGTGGCTCCTTCAGTGGGATGGTTGCAGAAGGAATAGCACAGCGCGTACCAACTCTCTGTACTTCATAAGCCGTTGATAATAGGAGCTATTTTAGAACCCACTAAACACGATATTTCGTCATTAACGACACTTCGTATTAATATCGACGAGATATCGTCAATTCGCCCCGTGCTGTCTCTGAGGTATTCCCATGAAAGCGCTGACCCCGCAACTTATCCTCGGCGCTGCCGGTGAAGGCATCTACGGCATCGACCGGCGTGGCCACGCCACCTTCGTCAACCCGGCCGCCGAGCGCATTCTGGGCTGGCGTGCTGCCGATATGGTCGAGCGCAACACCCATGACCTCATTCACCATCACCACGCCGACGGCAGCCCCTATTGCGGCACCGACTGTCCGATCTATGCGGCCTTCAACGACGGCGAAGTCCACCACGTCACCCACGAAGTGTTCTGGAACCGCGACGGCCAGCCGATCCCGGTGGAATACACCAGCACGCCGATGCGTGACGGCGACGACCTGGTGGGCGCGGTGGTGGTGTTCCGCGATATCAGTTCGCGGCTTGAAACCGAGCGGCAGCTGCGCCAGGCGCTGAGCGAAGTGCAGCAACTCAAACGGCAGCTCGAGCAGGAGAACGCCTATCTGCAGGAGCAGATCGCGGTGGATCAGGGTGGTCATGACCTGATCGGCAGCAGCGCACCCATGCAGCGTATCCACCAGCAGATTCGCCTGGTAGCGCCCACCGATGCCAACGTGCTGATCTGCGGCGAGTCGGGCACCGGCAAGGAACTGCTGGCCCGCGCCATTCACCAGCAAAGCCTGCGCCGTGACCGACCACTGATCCGCGTCAACTGCGCGGCCATCCCCCGCGAGCTGTTCGAGAGTGAATTCTTCGGCCACGTCAAAGGGGCTTTCACCGGCGCCATCAACGAGCGCGTCGGGCGCTTCGAGTTGGCCAATGGCGGCACGCTGTTTCTCGATGAGGTCGGGGAAATCCCTCTGGACCTGCAAGGCAAATTGTTGCGCGTACTGCAGGAGCGCCAACTGGAACGGGTGGGCGACAGCCTTACCCGGGAGGTCGATGTGCGGGTCATCGCCGCGACCAACCGCGACCTGCAAAGCGAAGTCAGCCAGGGGCGTTTTCGCGAAGACCTGTACTTTCGGCTCAATGTCTTCCCGGTCGAGTCAGTGCCCCTGCGCCGCCGGCCCGAGGATATCCCGGGGTTGGCCAGGCACTTCCTGACCCTTGCCTGTCGGCGCCTGAAACGCCGCGAACCGGTGATCAGCCTGGCCGACATCCAGCAACTGCAGCGCTACCCCTGGCCGGGCAATGTGCGCGAACTGGAGAACCTGCTGGAGCGGGCCGCGATCATTTCTACCGGGGCGCGTCTGCATCTGGAGATGCCCAATGCCCCGACATTGCTGGATGCGCCGCCGCCCAGCCGCACCGGCATGCGCATCTTTACGCAAAGCGAGCAGCGCGACCTTGAACGCGACAACCTCGTGGCGGCGTTGCAGGCCTGCCGGGGCAAGATCGCCGGGGCCGGTGGAGCCGCCGAGCTGCTGAACCTGAGACCGACCACGCTGCGCTCGCGCCTCGATGCATTCGGTTTGCAGCCAGCGGCGTTCAAGACCCAGCGCTAGACCAACGCCAAGCGTGCCACCGGACTGGCGCTCACCGTGCGCTCCAGCACGCGAATCCGCGACAGCAGTTCATCCCGGTCCAGATAGCAGCCACGCAGAAAGCGCAGACCACTGCTGGGGTCGAACGCCTGGCGTGCATGCAAGGTGCGGCGGTTGTCGAAGCACCACATCTGCCCGGCTTCCAGACGCCGACGGACGATGAATCGCGGATCGCGCGTCAGCGCCGAAAACTGTCGATAGGCGTCGTAGTAAGCGGGCATCAACTCGGCCGGAAGGTCGAAAGGTGCCCGCAACCAGTTGGCGACCCGCACTTCGCTGACTTCACCCCGGGCATCGAGGCCGATGATCGGCGCCAGCGCCCGGTAATCGCTGGTGGAGGCCTTGTTGCGAAACTCAACGGCGTACTGGCTGAGCAACTCGAATGCTGCTGGGGCTTCCTCGCGCAACGCGCGGGCCACGGCGAAGCCATCGACGAAGGTGCTGTCGCCGCCCGTGGCATCGTTGGTCAGGCAGTGCAGGAACTGCAGCCCCGGTTGCTGCTCGCGGGTCGGCAAGTCGGTGTGATGCGGCAGTTCGAGGGCGGTGTAGGCGTTGCTGTTGACTTCCTCGACCTTGGTGCGCACCTCCCACAGCACGCCGAAATTGGTCTCGCGCAGAAATGAAATCCGTCGCGCCACCTGGCTCACTGCGTCTGCATCATCAGGCATGCCGACGATCCGCGTCAGACCCTGATCGCGCGCGGCATAGAGCCAGGCCAGCAGCACGCTGTCATCGCTCATCAGCGCCGCATGGTCGAAGGTGGCGATCTGCAGATCGCGCTGCCACAGCTGGCGGGTATGCTGGGTGGCTTGACGCTCCAGGCGCGAGGCCTCGTCATAGGCATGGGCGCGCAGCCAGCCGGGCGAATAGACACTGACATGGGCGTCGCTCCAGCGCACCCGCAACTGCCCCTCGGCATCCACTTCGGCGCTGCTGACGTGCAGGTCCGCGGGTGCATCGAGCACCTCGAAAATCTGCTCGCGGGTCCCGGGATGCACACAGGCGCTGCACGGGCAACTGTCGCGCAGCCAGAAAAAATGACAGGGGCTGATGCGCCCGTCGGCCCACTCGACCCGCAGGTGATCGTCAGCGATGTCGACTCGGCGCAGCGCCACGGTAAAGGGAAAGCTGCGCCAGTCCTCGATGAAGGTCGGCGCAGGCGCGGGTTGGGCAGCACTCATGGTGTTCTCCTTGCAGTGAAACGATCAGTCTTCGATACCGTGGCGCGCTTTGACCGCGGCGATGGTGTCCTGGACGCTTTGCAGGCAGTCGTCGCGATAGCGCTCCAGCGCTGCGATGGAACGCCCGCCACGCTGCTGCTCGGTGCCCTCGACGATGCGGTCGAGCAGCGCCTCGCTGAGCTCGGGGGCCTCGAGGTGGGTCCAGGGCAGCTTCAGGGCCGGGCCGAACTGCGCCATGAAGTGGCGCATGCCGGCATCGCCACCGGCCAGGGTGAAGGTCAGGAACGAGCCCATGAACGACCAGCGCAGACCGCAGCCGAAGCGCACCGCGTCGTCGATTTCAGCGGTGTTGGCGATGCCGTCATTGATCATGTGCAAGGCCTCGCGCCACATCGCCTCCATCAGCCTGTCAGCGATGAAACCCGGGACTTCGGTCTTCACATGCAAAGGCCGCATGCCCAGCCCGGTGTAGATCTGCGTCGCCGCCGCGATGGCCTCGGCCGAGGTCCGCTCGGCGCCGACGATTTCCACCAGGGGCAGCAGGTACACCGGGTTGAACGGATGGGCGACCAGGCAGCGTTCGGGATGCACTGCAAGGGCATAGAATTCGCTGGGCAGCAGCCCGGAAGTCGAGGAGGCGATCAAGGCATCCGGTGCGGCGGCAGCGCTGGCCCGGGCATGCAGATCGATTTTCAGCGCGAGGTTTTCCGGGGCGTTTTCTTGGATCAGATCGGCGCCGTCGACACAGGCCTCGACGCTGTCGACCAAGCGCAGCCGCTGCAGCGACGCACCGGGCGCCAAGCCCGCGCGCTCCAGCGCCGGCCAGGCATTTTCGACCCGCTGGCGCAGGACTCGCTCGGCGCCGGGCGCCGGGTCCCAGGCCACCACGTCCAGGCCCTTGGCCAATGCCCGCGCGGCCCAGCCACTGCCGATCACGCCGCAGCCCAGTAATGCCAGGGTGTTGATTTGGCTCTTCAATGCACACCTCGTTTGCACAGGATCGACGGTTGTTCAGGGGTTACCGGCAAGCGCCGCATCGGCAGTGCCACCGCCATACGCGGTGACGCCCACGAGCCACTGCTTGACGGTGTCGCCGTGCTGGGCCAGAAAGGCCGCGGCGACCTTGTCCGCAGGTACCTTGGCGAGCAACTGCTGCATCATTTCGCTCTCCTGCGCGGCGCTGTAATGGATGTTGTCCAGCAGCCTGGCGACGTTCGGGCACTGCTCGGCGTAACCACGGCGGGTCACGCTCCAGACCGTGGCCTTGCCCTCCTCCGGCCCCAGGGTGTCTTCGCTGCCGGAGAGGTAGGTGAGGTCCATCTGCAGGTTCATCGGATGGGGCTTCCAGGCGATGAACACCACCCATTCCTTGCGCTGCACGGCGCGGCGCACGGCGGCCAGTTCGGCCGCCTCGGTAGCCTCGACGACGGTGAAGCCCTTGAGGCCGAAACGGTTGTCGGCGATCAGTTTGTTGAGGGTGGCGTTGATGTGGGTGCCGGGGTCGATGCCATAGATGCGGCCGCCGAGCTTGTCCTTGAAGCGCGCCAGATCGGCGAAGGTCCTCAGGCCCTGGGCAGCGGCGTAACTGGGGACCGCCAGGGTCATCTGCGCGTCGGCCAGATTGGGGCCCGGCGACAGCAGCGCTTCGCCCTTGTCGATAAAGGGCCCGATGATCGAATCGGACGATGGCCGCCAGTAGCCGACGAAGGCGTCCAGGCGGTTGTCGCGCAGCCCGCCCATGATGATCTGCTGGGCGGCGGTGGTCTGCTCGGCCTGGTAACCCAGGCGGGTCAACAGGGTGCTGGCGACTGCGGTGGTGGCGATCAGATCGGTCCAGCTCAGGACGCCGAAGCGCACCGTCTTGCAGGCCTGTGGTTCGGCCGCCGCGGCGGCGCCGCTCATCACGGCCAGGCCCAGCAGAGCGAGCCTCAAGTGTCTGCCTTGCAAACGTAATGGGTTCATCGCAATCCCCTGATTCGGTAATGGCAGGCACTGTCAATGTAGCGAGGGGGCTTGCCGCCGATTTCGGCGTGTGAGCCACAGCAATCTTCCGGGGGCGAGCCCCCTCGCTACAGGGGATCTGTTATCCAAGGGCACTCTGTGGTGACCGCTTCACGTTACGCCGCGGCCCTTATCCGCAAACCGCACTTGCGCGACCACTATTGCGACGCCAGCGACCTGCCCGCACGGCGGCGCGCAGAGGATTCCATTTGCGACAGCCCTGTTCGCCTTTTGCCGGGCAACCGCTATGGTAGGCACGCCGTTCCCCCGAGCCGGAGCCTGTGCCGTGGCGCAACTGATCACCTTTCTGCTGATCCCGGGGTTTTCCCTGCTGGACTTCGCTGCCGTGGCCGAGCCGCTGCGTTCGGCCAACCGTCTGGCTGGCGCCCTGTACCGCTGGCAGGTGCTCAGCCAGCACGGCGCGCCGGTGATGGCGAGCAACGGCATGACCATGGCCGTCGACGGGCCGTTACGCGAATTGGGCGCGGCCGATACCCTGTTCGTGGTTGCCGCCTACGACCCGCTGGAACACCTGGACCCACCCCTCAAGCAATGGTTGCGGCGCCAGGACAGCGTCGGAGCGACCCTGGGCGCGATCGACACCGGCGCCTTTCTGCTGGCCGAAGCCGGGCTGCTGCGTGACTACCGCCTGACTTTGCACTGGGAGGCGCTGGACACCTTCGAGGAGCAATACCCAGGGCTCAAGGTCAGCGAAGAGTTGTTCGAGATCGACCGCCGGCGCATCACTTCTGCGGGCGGCACCGCATCGATGGACCTGATGCTCGAATTGATCGGCCGCGCCCACGGTCGTGAGCTGGCCTCAAGGGTCGCCGAGCAGTTCGTGCTGGGGCGCATTCGCCCGCAGCAGGACCGTCAGCGCACCGAGCTGGCGCAGCGCTACAAGGTCCACAACCGCAAGCTGCTGATGGTCATCGAGCGCATGCAGCAAGCGCTGGAAGCCCCCTTGAGCCTGGATGCGCTGGCCAGTGATGCCGGGGTCACGCGCCGGCACCTGGAGCGTCTGTTCAGCACCTGGCTGCAGGAGACTCCCGGCGCCTTCTATCAGCGTCTGCGCCTGGACAAGGCACGCCAGTTGCTGCAGCAAAGCGATCTCAGCGTGCTGCAGATCAGCCTCGCCTGCGGCTTTGAATCGCCCTCGTATTTCGCCCGCTGCTACCGCGAGCGCTTCGCCTGCACGCCGCGCCAGGATCGGGTGATCCTGGCGGGTCGGGCGGCGACCGCAGCGGACTAGATCTCTACCGAGCTGCTCATGCGCGTATCGCCCACTACCGCCGGATCGAAGGCGCGGCGTCCGAAGATCTTGCGCACCAGCGGCTCGAAGTGTTCCAGGGGCCGCGTGGGGTAGTCCGGATCGAACGAGGACTGATCCCAGCGTTCGCAGAAATTCACGCACGCCTGGTACCACGGATGGTCCCGGTAACGCTCGCGCTCGTCCGGGTCGCCGCCGTAGAAATGCGCGTAATAGAAATTCTGGAACAGCCCGTGCTGGTAGATCACCCAGGTTACTTCGGGGCGTACATAGGGGCGGATGATCGCCGCCGCCAGCTGTGAATGATTGAGCGGCGCCAGGTCATCGCCCAGGTCGTGGACCAATGCCGCGAGGATGTATTCCTCGTCGGCGCCGTCATCTTCGGCGCGGCTGGCGGCTTGCAGCGAATGGGCCAGACGGCTGACTCGATAGCCCGCCAGGGAGTGTTCCAGCTGGCGCAAGGCGCCAAGGATGCGCTCGGGCAATTGGGCGACGAAGCGGTGTTCCAGATGCCCGAGCAAATCATAGTCGGCCTGATCGCCGTCCTTCATCTGGCGGAATTTCACGGTCTGGTCGGTCATGTCAGCGGGTCTCCTGATAGCGGCGGCGCAGTGCGCGGTAGCGCCCACGGGGGGCGTCGATGTCGATATAACAGCCTTGCAGATGACGCGCGCCTTCGCCGGGGTCGTAGGCGGTGCGGCCATGCAGCACCCGCGAGTTGTCGAACAGCATCAACTCGCCGGGTTTGAGGGTAAAGCGCAGCTCCAGCGCCGGATCGCTGAACCACTGCCCCAGACGCTGACGGGCGCGGTGGAACTGGCCGAACTGGTCAGCGGGCAGCAGCGGCGAATAGTCCAGCCGCGGGCTATAGTGCACGCCGGTGACCTGGCCCGCATGGTCGGTGTCGATGATCGGCCGGCGCTGGATCAGCTCGATGTCGGCGCCGCTATAGCGATAGCGCACCGGCACCTCGGCCAGCAACCGGAATCCCTCGGGGTCGGCCTCGCGCAGGCGCTCGACGGCGCTCAGGCTGTCCACCAGAGTCGACTGGCCACCGCGCGTCTGGTTGACCAGACAATGCAGCAGCTGGATGCCCGGCACCGGGTCGCGGTAGGGGTTGTCGGTGTGCGGATCGAGGGCCACGGCGCGGTAGGCCAGGTCATCGGAATCGGCGCGCGAATAGACCTCGAAGCGCTTGCCGAAATTGGTTTCCCGCACATGACCGAAGCGCGCCGCCACCTCGAGGATAGTGTCCGCGGCGGTCGGTACGCTGTCGATGATCAAGGCGCCATGGCGCAAAAACCCGTCCAGCGCCTCGAACAGCTGCCCGTCGTCCGCCAGCGCCGGCCAGTGGTAACGCAGTACATCCAGCTCCAGCGTGCTGTCCCAGGGTTGCCTGGGCGGGATGCCGTCGTGCGGGTCGAAATCGGCCGCCAGCGCGGCAAGGTCATAGTGCGCCTGATGACCATCACTGAACTGCAGCCACACCCTGCCCTGGCCTTCGTCGCGCAACGCCAGCAGGCGCAGGTCCGGATCCAGCTGATGAGGATTGAACAGCCGCTGCTCGGTGATCGCGTCAAGCTGTTCGGGGTGCGGGCTGCGCTCGCGCAACCACAGCGGGTGCAGCGCGATGATCTGCTCGTGCAGTTGCACATGGATGCCTGGCGGCTGCGTCTCGATCAAGAAACCGTTGTGTGCCATGCTGCTGCCTCCTGGGTGATGCCGATCAGTATCGGCAAAGCCCGCGATGCAGATAACCCTGCAAGCCCTTATGCCCCTCATGCGAATCCGTTATGCCCGCCACTGACAACGAACTGCCACCGCTCAAGACCTTGATTGCCTTCGAAGCCACGGTGCGCCTCGGCTCGATGACGGCTGCGGCCCGCGAGCTGGGGATCAGCCAGCCGGCGGTGTCGCAACGTTTGCGCGTGCTGGAGGAGCAGATCGGCGCGCCCCTGACCCAACGCAGCGGGCAAAAAATCGTTGCCACCGCCATCGGTGCCAGTCTGTTCGAAGAGGTCGCGCACTCGGTGCGCGACGTCGAAGCCGCCGTGCATCGCGCCCGTCAGATCGCCAACAATCCCGAAGCGCGATTGACGCTGGCGGCCAACTTCGGCTTCACCTATCAGTGGCTCCTGCCGCGTCTGCCACAGTTGGAGGCGGCCTTCCCTGGGGTGCGCTTCGAAGTGATTCCCGAAGACGACGAACAGCGCCTGGCCAGCCACCGGGCCGACATCAGCTTCACCTTCGGTCAGCTCGATGGCCGCAGTCGTTACGAGCGGCTGTTGATCAGCGAGGTGGTGTTTGCCGTTTGCAGCCCGGCGTTGGCAGAGCGGCTGGGTCTGTGCGAAACGCTGACTGGCGAGGGGTTCGAGCACCTGCCACTGCTGCACAAGGATGAAGGCGATGCGCGCTGGCTCGACTGGCGCCAATGGTGCCAGCTGGCAGGCTTCACGCGGCCGCCGCGGCCACGTTTCAGCTACAGCAACTACCCGCTGATGCTAGGTGCCGCGCAGGCCGGGCAAGGGATCGCCCTGGGCTGGATCGGCCTGCATGACGAGGCCCTGGCCAGCGGCCGACTGATCGCCTTGCGCCCGGCGGTGCGGCGCGCGGATTACGGCTACGTGTTGCGCGCTCACTACCCGCAAACGGCGTTGGTGGCCCAAGTGCTGGGCTGGTTCGAAGCGCAAGCCGCGCACCCCCATCTACCGGCCTGGGCCGCGCAATAGCGGTTGCGCGGTTGCACTGCGCAGGTTACGAGCAGTAGTCCTCGCGCTGGTGGGCGATCAACTTCAGTGCCGCGTCCCAGGCCAGCTGAATCAGGCGCAGACCTTCTTCGTCATCGGTGAACTGGCTGGCGGTCAGGCGGCACACCTCGACACTGGGATAGGTCAGCTTGCTGCCGCCGGCCAGGGCCTGGATCTGCGCCTGGCAGGCGCGCTCCAGAAAGTGGATCTCGTGGAACGCTTCGGCCACGTTGCGCCCGCCCGCCAGCAGCCCGTGGTTGCGCAGGATCATCGCCCGGTGCGGGCCAAGGTCGGCCACCAGCCGATCGCGCTCGTCGAGGCACAGCGCCACGCCCTCATAGCTGTGATAAGCCAGCTTGTCGTAGAACTTCAGCGCATGTTGGGTGATGGGCAACAGGCCTTGCTCCTGACACGACACCGCCATGCCGGCGGCGGTATGGGTGTGGATCACGCAGTTCATGTCGGCGCGGGCCATATGGATGGCCGAATGGATGACGAAACCGGCTTCGTTGACTTCGTGATCGCTGTAATCGGGATCGACTCTTCGCCCCTGCGCATCGATCAGCACCAGGTCGCTGGCGCGCATGTGGTCGAACAGCACGCCATAGCGGTTGATCAGAAAGTGATGCTCGGGCCCCGGCACCCGCAGGCTGATGTGGGTGTCGATCAGATCGGTCATGCGAAAGTGCGCGATCATCCGGTACAAGGCAGCCAGCTCGCAGCGCAGCGCCCATTGGGCTTCGGGGATATTCGAGGGACGGCTCATCAGGGGGCTCCAATCGTCTGCCAGTATCGTTTGGCACGGTATCGCGCCCGCGCAAGGGCAGCAATCGCCCAGGCGCTTATGGGCTGGATAAGGGATGTTTATGTCGCTCTGAACAGGCTCACGGGCACATCCGGCGGACTGCGCAAGCACTGTTGAACAACCGTTCGGTTTCTCTTATGGTTGGCCGCAGCCGCCGGTCCGATCAAGTACCGCTCGGCCTTTGTGCGGTGTCATTCAAGGAGAGAACATGCGCTATTCCCCCTTCACCGACCGTATCGCGGGCCAAGGCGTCGCCGCCTGGGATATCCACCACGCTGCGGTCAAGGCGCAGCGCGAAGGCCAGGACGTGATCGTCTTGAGTGTCGGCGATCCGGACTTCGCCACCCCTGACTTCATCACCGACGCCGCCGTGCAGGCACTGCGCGCTGGCGACACCCACTATTGCGAAATCCCCGGCCGCCCGGCGCTGCGCGAGGCCATTGCCCAGCGTTACGCTCGCCTCTGGCAACGGCCGCTGGCGTCGGAACAGGTGTGCACCGCAGTGGGTGCGCAGAACGCCCTGTTCGCAGCCTCCCTGTGCCTGTTCAAGCCGGGGGACGAAGTCCTGGTGCTGGAGCCGATGTACGTCACCTATGAAGCGACGCTGCAGGCCAGCGGCGCGACTCTGGTGCGTGTGCCCTGCCCGGCCGACGGTGGCTTTCGGCTCGATGCGCAAGCGCTGACGGCGGCCCTGTCGCCCCGTACGCGGGGGATCTTTCTGGCCAACCCGAACAACCCCACCGGCGTGGTGCTCAATGCCGAAGAGCTGAGCGTATTGGCGCAGCTGGCGGTCGCCCATGACTTGTGGATCATCGAAGACCAGGTCTATGAAAGCCTCGCCTACGAGATGCCGCACCGCAGCCTCGCGGCGCTGCCGGGCATGGCCGAACGCTGCGTGGTGGTCGGCAGCCTGTCCAAGTCTCACGCCATGACCGGCTGGCGGGTCGGCTGGGTGATCGCCGAGCCGGTGCTGATCGGCCATATTGAGACCCTGATGCTGTGCATGACCTATGGCCTGCCGGGTTTTGTGCAGAAGGCCGCGCTGGCGGCGCTCGCGGCCCATGATGAGGTGACCGCGCAGATGCGCGACGTGTACCGCCAGCGCCGTGATCGGGTGGTCGCCAGCCTCAGCCAATGCCCGCGCCTGGCGGTACTCACCCCCGATGCCGGGATGTTTGTGCTGGTGGACGTGCGTGGCACTGGCCTCGGTTCGCTGGATTTCGCCTGGCGGCTGTTCCGTGAAACCGGCGTAGCGGTGCTCGACGCCGCGGCGTTCGGCGCACCGGCGGCGGGCTTCGTGCGGCTTTCGTTCACCCTCGCAGAGGCCCAGCTGGCCGAGGCCTGCGAGCGTATTCGGCGCTTCGTCGAGGCGTTGCCTGTGGTGCCGACGACGGGTGTCGATGGCGCGGTTTGATCCGGTCCCTGCCCGAGCTCCGAAACCAAGTTTCGGAAATGTCCGACATCTGCTCGGAAACGCCTGACATACCGGGCTTTGAGTATTGTGCAAAGTCTTGTCGACCTCAGCCGCCCCAAGAGCTCGACATGGTTACCCTTTCAAACACCCAGGACAACCTGACCGCTGTACAAAAAAGGCAGCTCAAGCAGATGCTCGACGTCGAACTGAAAGCGAGGAAATCCTTATGAAACGCGACATTTTCGCTGAACTGGTGCAAGGCTTCGAGTCCCTGGCTCAGGATCGCGAAGGAAAAGCCACGCTGCGGACTCATAAGGTCCAATTGAAGGAGCTGACCACGATTGCCGCCGACGAACTCGTTGCCATCCGCGAACAACTGAACCTGTCCCGTCCGCTGTTCGCAATGTATCTACGTACCAATGCCCGAACGCTTGAGAACTGGGAACAAGGCCGCGCCCGCCCGAATGCTCAGGCGACAACCTTGATACGCCTGGTACAGCAATTTCCGGAGACGATCACGCACTTGGCCGCGCTCGCTTAGCCTGGAAAAAGCGGCCGAAATATACACTGCGTCGACGCTTGGGCATCGACGCAGACTCTCAACGATTCTGCAGCCACCGGGAACTACCCGCCCAGCTTAGATCGCCCAATCCACCCCTACGCTGTAACGTCGGCCATCGAGCACCTTGTCGTACTCATCGAAGCGCACCTCCTTGTCGAGCACGTTGTATACCCCCGCCAGCAGCTTCAGATCCGGAGTGACCTTGTAGGTAGCACCCACATCGACGAAGGTGTGGGCGGGCTCGTGCATAGCCTTGCCCTTGCGATCGTATTCGACACTGCTGCCGCGGTAGTTGAGCCGTGTCCAGGTGGCCAGGCGGTCGGTGGTTCGCCAGTCCAGCGTGGTATTGAACATATGGCGCGGGGTGTCGTTCAGCGGCCGGCCCTTGAGCATGCCGGTGCCCTGTTCGGAACCGGTAAAGGTGTAGTTGCCGGCCAGCGACAGGCGTTCGGACAGTTGCCAATCCAGGGTCGCCTCGATGCCGTGCAGCTGCGCCTGATCGATGTTGATGCGGTCGCTGATGAATTTGTACGCGGTGGAACCGATCATGCATTGGCCGGAAGCGTTGCCGGTGCTGTCGATGCAGCGGCGCTGGCTGGTGATCCGGTCCTTGAAGTCGGTGCGGAACAACGTCAGCCCGGCGCTGACTCCTTGCTGGTTGTCCCAGATCACACCCAACTCCTGGCTGACGGTGGTCTCGGGCTTGAGCTTCGAGTTGCCCACGATGATGGCCGGGTCGCCACCGCCGCCGGTGATCTGCCCCCAGTTGTCGACGGCGGCACGGATATCGGGTGAACGATAGCCGGTGGAAACCCCGCCCTTGAGCGTCCATTGGCTGCCCAGGTGATAGACGCCATACAGCCGTGGCGACCAGTGCCCGCCGTAATTCTGGTCCTGATCCAGGCGCAGGCCAGCGGTGAGCGCGAAGTCCTCGGTAAGCCGCCATTCATCCTCGGCGAACAGCGCCCAAGACCAACGCGTGAGCGTGCTCAGGCCAGCGCCTGCCTCCAACTGATTGCCCTGGTCCTGCAGGTCTTCATACAGGTACTGACCGCCGAGGGTAGTGATGTGGCGATCGCTGAAATACGACATCTGCGTGTTGAGCAGTGTGGTGCGCAGGTCCATCTCGCGCCCGGGATTTGTGCTGCGGTCGAACTGGATATAGCTGTCGCTGTGCAGCGTATCCCAGCGCCCGGAATGGCTGAGGGCGAAGTGGGTACGGGCGTAATTGTTGTGGCTGTCCCTGGTGCCGGCGCGTCCGCGATGGCTGTCGCGCTGCTGTAGCGTGTGACCGCCTTCGAGGGTGATTTCGTTGGCACTGTCCGGGGTCAACGACAGCTTCGCGGTACCGCCGTCGGTGGACTGCTCCTTGAAGCCGTTGACGAAGCGATCCTCGTCGCGCCGACTGCGCTGGCCGGACAGCTGCAGGCCCAAAAGGCCATCGATCAACGGCCCGGACGCGAACACGTCGGTGCTGTTGTAGTTACCCGAATCGGAGCGCTCCTGCAGGGTCACTTCACTGCGAACATTGCCATACCAGTGCCCCGAGACCTTGCGGGTAATCACGTTGATGACCCCGCCCATGGCATCGGAGCCATACAGCGACGACATCGGCCCCCTTACCACCTCGATGCGCTCGATGGCAGCCAACGGCGGCAACCAGCCCTGCTCGATGCCCGAGTTGTCACTATTGGGCCGTGTAGCACGAGAGTCCTGACGTTTGCCGTCGACCAGGATCAAGGTGTACTGGGACGACATGCCACGGATCCTGATATCGCTGCTGCTGCCGCCACCGGTCACTTCGACGCCCGGGACGTCGCGCAGCGCATCGGTGACGTCGCGATAGGACTTGCTGGCGAGCTGCTCGTGGGTGATCACCGTGATGGAGGCCGGCGCGTCCTTGAGTTGCTGGCTGAAGCCCGAAGCGGTGACCACCTGGTTGGGCAATTCCAAAGGGGCAATTTCGGCACTCAGCGCTGCGCTGTAGAGCGAGCAGCAACCGACCGCCAGGGTGGATGGAGCGAGAAGACGGGACATGGCAGATCCTGAAAACCAGGCGCCGGGAACGGCGCGAAGTCAGTCAGGGTAGTGAGAATCATCCGCGTTAAAAGCGGATTTACGATACTTACGTTTTTCCTCGGGAATGTTTTCCCCTTCGTAAAGAGCAAGGCTAAAAGCCACTTTTTGTGAAATTTTTTGAAACATCCTCAGCCCCCACCCCCTCTGGCCTGCGCCCTCGACAACCGGGCGCGATGTCGCACCCCAGCGCCCTGCGCGCGGTTGCACTGAAGCGATTCAGGTGCGATAACAAAAAGGCAACCCGCTCGAACATCTATAAAAAACATAGATTCACAGGGCATCGGACGCCGACCGCCGGCGATCCTGCAACGGTTGCCATTTTGCTCGTTCGCCCCGTCCGCAACACCTGTGGATCGCCGTGTCATCGAGTCTGCCCTTCAACCTCATAGAGGCCATTCATTCGGCGTACGCCAACGCCGTGCAACAAAAAGGAACGTGACATTGAGCGATCAATCCACTCCGAACACTCCCCTCGCCCGCTTCTGCAAGATGCTGGGCATTCCCTACCCCATGTTCTGGGGTTTCGTCGGCTTGCTGATCTTCATGATCGGCGACGGTGTCGAACTCGGCTACCTCTCACCCTTCCTCAGTGATCACGGCATGGCCGACGATCGCATCGCCGTGGTCTTCACCCTCTACGGCGTGACCGTGGCGATTTCGTCCTGGCTGGCCGGTGCGCTGTCGAGTCTCTGGGGGCCGAAGCGCGTGATGATCCTCGGGCTGGTCATCTGGAGCACCTTCGAGACACTGTTCCTGATCTACGGCCTGGAGAAAGTCAGCTACCCGATGATCCTGCTCACCTATGGCCTGCGCGGCTTCGGCTACCCGCTGTTCGCTTACGGCTTTCTGGTGTGGATCGCGGCCGCGACGCCATCGCGCAAGATGGGTCTGGCGGTGGGCTGGTTCTGGGTGGCCTACGCCGCCGGCCTGCCGACCCTGGGTTCGCTGGTGGCGAGTTTCGCCATTCCGCTGATCGGCGCCCTGCAGACGTTCTGGCTGTCGTTCGCGCTGGTAGTCTTCGGCGGCCTGGTCGGATTGATCGGCATGCGTGACGCTCACGGCATGCGCCGCCTGGCGCCCGAGGGGGAGAAACCGCTGCGCTCCATGACCAAGAACATCACCATCATGTGGACCAGCCCCAAGGTCACGCTCGTGGGCCTGGTGCGGGTCATCAACACCTCGTCGATGTTCGGCTTTCTGATCGTCATGCCCGCGTTCTTCATGGACACCGTCGGCTTCAGCCTGGAGCAATGGCTGCGCCTGCTGACCATCGTCTTCGTCTTCAACATCATCGGCAACCTGACCTCCAGCGTGATCAGCACACGCATCGGCTACCGCAACACCATCCTGTGGCTGGGCGCGGTGGGCAGCACCATCAGCACGCCGTTGTTCTTCTTCATGCCCCAGGCCTTCCCGGACAACTTCCTGCTGGCCTCGGTGTTCGGCGCGTTCTACGGCCTGACGCTGGCGTGCTTCGTGCCGCTGTCGGCACTGGCACCGGCGCTGGCACCGCAGAACAAAGCGGCGGCGCTGTCGGTGTTGAGCCTGGGGGCCGGCGCTTCGACCTGGGTCGGGCCGGCGGTAGTGGCGATCTTCGACGCGCGCTTCGGCCTCGCCGGAGTGGTCTGGGCGTTCACTGGCCTGTATGCGCTGAGCGCGGTGATGATGAGCTTCCTGCGTGATCCGGAGCCAGTGCACGAGCCGGTGCTGACCAAGGCCAAGTCGCGCATCAAGGTGCGTGCGCCGCGCCAGGACATGCGCTGGGCACACGCTACCCGCGACTGAAGTAACACCTTCTTGTAGCGAGGGGGCTTGCGCCCGATGAATTTCCCGGACATTGCGCTGCGGGAAAGTTCATCGGGGCCAAGCCCCCTTGTTGCGTTTGCGACCTGCCACACAAATTTGCAGCCTGCGGGGCGCAACGCCCCACCTTCCGTGCTTATTTGTAACAAATGGCACATAACCTGCTATAAATTTAAACAACTTTTCACTTGACCCCTCTTTTCGCAGAGGAGCCCCAGCGACTCCCCGCAACAACTGCCCATCGATGGTGCACTGCGCGTTTTGCAAGCACGGTCAACCGACCGCAGGAAAATAAAGAGCGGCTGTTCGGTAACGAACACGGCCCGCCAGGACAGAAGGTTTTTCGTTATGAATGCTCATACGCCAACCTCCGCGACTTCCATCGACATCGTTCCAGAGCCCTTCGACCAGGCCGAAGCCCCGCTGTGCTTTGGTCCCTTCGCGCTGTACTCGCGACAGCACCTGCTGTTGCGCGACGGCCAGCCGGTCACCGTCGGCAGCCGCGCCATGGCGTTGCTGGTCGCTCTGGCCAGTCGCCCGGGCGAGCTGTTCGAGAAGCAGGAATTGCTGGCCTTGGCCTGGCCTCGCGCGGTGGTCGAAGAGTGCAATCTGCGGGCGCAGATCGTCAGCTTGCGGCGGGTACTGGGCACCGAAAACGATCTTTCTTGCATCAGCACCGTGCCGGGCCGCGGTTATCGCTTCAGTGCGCCTTTGCGGGCGGCGGCAAGCGTACCGCCGGCTGCCGCAACTCCGGCCACAGAAACCGCCGCGGCTCCAGCGCCCCCGCCCCAGCCGCCATTGACCATCGCCAGCACGACGGGCGCAGCGCCGGGCATGCCCGGCGCCGTTATCGCAGTCGGCCGTGAAGCCCTGCTCGACGCCTTGACCGCGCAACTTCAAATGCATCGACTGCTCACTCTCACCGGCGCCGCTGGCATGGGCAAGACCACCGTGGCCCTGGCCCTGGCGGACCGCTTGCAAGCGCATTTCGCCAATGGCGTGCGTTTCATCGACCTGGCCCCCATCGACGCCCCGCAGCCGGTACAAGGCATGATCGCCTGCGCTCTGGGCATCGCTACCGAAACCGCCACGCCCTTGCAGGAGCTGGCCGACGCCCTGGGCGACAGCCACCTGCTGCTGGTGCTCGACAACGCCGAGCACGTGCTCGAGCCCACGGCACTGGCGGTCGAAACCTTGCTGCGGCACAGCCCGCGCATCCACGTACTGGTCACCAGCCGCGAACCCCTGCGCGCCGCCTGCGAGCAGGTGCACGAGCTTGCCCCCCTGCCCGCCCCAGGCGAAAGCCGGCGCTTGCGCATCGAAGACGTCGAGCACTATCCGGCCATGCAACTGTTCATGCAACGGGTGCGCGGTTTCGATGCCGATTTCGTGTTTACGGCGGCCGACCTCGACGATATCGCCAGCATCTGTCGCAAGCTCGACGGCAACCCGCTGGCCATCGAGCTGGCAGCGGCGCGTGTGCGCGCGTTCGGCCTGCACGATCTGGTCGGCCTGCTGGACGGCAGTTTTCGCTTGCAGATGACCGGCCGCCGGACTGCACTGGCACGCCAACGCTCCTTGAGCGCCGCGCTCGACTGGACCTACGCCATGCTCAGCGTCGACGAACAAGCGCTGCTGCAACAACTGGCGGTGTTCAAGGGCTCCTTCAGCCTCGAAGCGGTCAAGGCGGTGATCGATATCGGCCTGAACGATGTGCGCGATGCCCTGCCGCTGCTTGAAAGCCTGATCGACAAATCGCTGTTGAGCCTGACCGAACACCCCCATGGCAAACGCTATCGATTGCTCGAGACCACGCGGCTGTATGCCTTGCAGAAACTCGATGAAACCGGCGACGGCCGCGCGGTATTCCATCGTCACTCGTTGTGGGCGCTGAAACTCATGCACCGCGGCAATCAACAGTTGGACCGGCTGCGGCCCGAGCTGTGGCTGAACCAGTATGCGGTCGAGATCGACACCCTGCGCGCAGCCCTGCAATGGGCCTATGCCGAAGCCGGCGATCGGCCGTTGGCGGTCGAGCTGACGCTGCTGGGCGCACCGCTGCTGTTGCGCATGTCGCTGATCGGTGAATGCCACGAATGGGTCAAGCAAGGGCTGCGCAAGGCGCCGCTCGAGCCGCCCGCCACGGCCCGCCAGCGCATGCGCCTGCTCACCGTCAGCGCCAGCCTGTTGATGCTCACCTACGGCGCCAGCGGCCAGATGCGCGAAGCCTGGGCCCAGGTGCGCATCGATGCCGATGCCCTGGGCGACACCGACAGCGCCTTGCGCGCGATCTGGGGCCTGTGGAATGACCGTATCTGCACCAACCAGCATCGCCAGGCATTGACCCTGGCCGAGCAGTTCCTGACCCTCGCACGCGAGCCGCTGCAAGGCGATCGACAGATGCTCGGCATGCGCATGCGCGCGGTGCCGCTGTTCTACATGGCCGACCTTGCCGGTGCCCGCCAGGCGGTGGCGCAAGCCCTGAGCTCGCCGCTATGCGCCCGCTCCCATCTGGTGGAAATGCATTTCGACCAACGCATCGCCACGCGCTCGCTGCTGGCCCAGGTGCAACTGCTCGAAGGCAATGTCGGCCAGGCGCTGCTGACGGTCGACGGCAACGTCCAGGACGCTATCAACCTCTGCCATCCCGCCAGCCTGTGGTACACCCTGTGCCTGAGCGCCATCCCCATCACCCTGATGGTCGGCAGCCTGCACAAGACTCGGCAATTGTTGACCCTGCTCAAGGACAGCAGCCAGGGCCGCGAGCTGCATCTGTGGCGGCAACTGGGGCGCTGCTTCGACAGCATCCTGGCGATTCGTGACGGCTCGCCACAGGCGGGCGTACCGCAGCTCGGCGAAGCGCTGAACCAACTGCGCGATCAGGGCCATTCGCCGCTCTACAGCCTGCTGCGATGTGAGTATGCGCACGGTCTGGCGCTGCTGGGGCTGGAAGAACTCGGACTGGAGATGCTCGAAGAAACCCTCACCCTGGTGCGCAGCCGCGAGGAGCTGTGGTACGTGCCGGAGTTGCTGCGGGTAAAGGCGCAACTGCTGCGCCGCCAGAGCCTGCCGCCCAGCACTGAGCGTCTGCAGGACCTGCTGGCGCAGGCAAGCGACCAGGCGCACCGGCATGGCCTGGGCTTCTGGGTTACGCGCATCGCCGCCGACGCCCAGCGTCTGGATGCACCGCCCTTGCCACGTCGCCTGCAGGGCAACCTGGCACGCTAGATCAAGCGTGCCGCCACCAAGAGGTCGGCCACTGCCTGAAAGCAGTGATCCGGGATCGGATCACCGGCCACCGCGCGCCGGGCGATGTCGGCCGCCAGCGCCTGGTCGGCAGCGATAGCGATGCCCAAGGCGGTGGCGTCCAGCAAGCTTTGCCGGGCCTGGGTCTGGTCGACCCGATACACCACCACCGGTACCGGCGTTTCGCCGCGCACATAGCGCAGCCCCACCAGCCAGCCGCTGCCATCGCCGACCATCAATGAAGCGCGGCCCAGACCCAACTGCGTCGCGAAGGCTTGCATTTCCTGACGCTGGCGGCGTCGCTCGCGCTTGATCAGCGGGTCTCCGTCAGTGTCCTTGCGCTCGCGCTTCTGTTCGCTGCGAGTCATCTTCATGTCGCGGCCGAACAACCAACGCTGCATCAGCACGTCCACCGCCCCCAGCAACAGGAACGCCGCCAGCACGGTGAACACCAGGGGCTTGAGCACCGCATAAAAAGTCGATTCGATGCACCCCGCACCGCACCGCGAGGCCTCCATCAGCGCTTGCAGCGCTTGACGTCCGACTACATAAAACGCCAGTCCCAACAAGCTGACCTTGACCAGCCCCTTGATGCACTCGACGAAGTTGCGCATCGCGAACAAGCGCTTGAAGCCTTCAGCCGGGTTGATCCGCTTGAAGTCCGGCTTGATCGGCTCGACGGCGAATACCACGCCCTTCATGGTGATCAGGTTGGTGAGGATCACGGCCCCTACCGTGACCGCCACCACCGGCAGCGTCAGGTCCAGGAGGATCTGCTCGGCCAGATCGATCACCCGCGGCCAGACGCTGGCGAAAGGCTCGATGTACAACTGCGCCACCAGATCCACCAACGCGCTGACCTGGGCCTGAGCACGGGCCACCAGCAGCGCGATGCACAAGGTGCACAGAAGGATGACCATGGCCGAGACCAGATCCTGACTCTTGGCTACCTGGCCCTTGGTGCGGGCTTCGCGCAGCTTTTTGTCGGTGGCCGGCTGGGATTTCTCTTCGCTGGTATCAGCCATGGCCGCGCCCGGTCATTGGCCCACTCCCGAGAGCGTCTTGAGCACCTCGACGGTACCGCGAAAGGCCGCCAACTGGTCAAGCATCACCGGGATCAAAAAGCCGATATAGATCACCATCAACACCGAGAAAAACAGGTTCTTGACCGGCAGCGACAAATCGAAGATGTGGAAATTGGGCGCCATGCGCGACAGGTAGGCGAGCATGAGGTCGGTGATCAGCATGGCGATCAGCAGCGGCGACACCATCAGCACGCCGATGCGCATCACCTGATCGAGAATCGACAGAATGGCTATCAATGCCGAGCTGGCGAACAGCGGCGTGAAGGCGGTGACCGGCCATAACTGGTAGCTGTGGTAATAACCGCCGACCATCAGAATGAAGCCCCCCGACATGAAAAACAGCGTGATCAGCATCACCGTCAGCAAGGTCGCCATGACGCTCGACTCACCCGAGCCGCTGGGGTCGAGCAGTTGCTGCATGGTCGAGCCGCGCTGCAGGTCCACCAGCTCGCCGGCCATTTGCGCCGCCCAGAACGGAATGCCGAACAGCAGCCCGATCAACACGCCGATCAGGAACTCCTTGACCATCAATCCGGCAATGAAAAAACCGTTGTGTTCGGGCATGGCGGTGAAGGCCTGAAATACCGGCAGCAGCATCGGCACCGATATGGCCAGCGCCACGCAAGTGCGGATCATCCCGGTCAGGCCCAGGCGATTGAACGCCGGCGTGACCATCACCAGGCCCATGGCTCGGCTGGCCGCCAGCGAGGCGGAGCTGATGGTAGGGTACGCCAACTCGACGAAGGCACTGGGGAAGCCGATATCCATCGCCGCTCAGCGCGTCCACAGCGGGAAATTGTCGAGCACCTGGCTGCCGAGCGCGGCGACCTGCCCGGCCAGCAGCGGCCCGACGAAGACGATCACCAGCAGCACCGCCACCAGCTTGACCACCTGCGGCAAGGTCTGGTCCTGGATCTGCGTGAGCGCCTGCAACAGGCCGACACTCAAGCCGACGATAATGGCCACCGCCAAGGCTGGCGCCGACAACAGCAGCACGGTCATCAGCGCCTGTTTCATCAACGATAGAAAAACGTCCTGGCCCATGGTTTCACCCGTAGCTAAGAATGAGCCCGTGCATCAGCCGCGACCAGCCGCTGATTGCCACGAACAGGAATATTTTCAGCGGTATGGAAATCAGCGTCGGCGACACCATCGACATGCCCATGGCCATTAGCACATTGGCCACCAGCAGATCCACCACCAGAAACGGGATGTACAGCAGAAAACCGATCTCGAAGGCGCGAGTCAGCTCCGAGCTGACGAAAGCCGGCACCAGCACCACCAGGTCGTCGTCGCGCAAGTCGGCGCGGGCCTGCGGCGACCAGAGTGTCTCGGTGGCCTGAACGAAAAAACCGCGCTCGCTTTCGTTGGCGAAACGCGACAGGTGCGCCTGCAACGGCGGGCGCAAGGCATCGCCGAGCTCCTTGAGCTGTTCGACGTTCTGCATGTCCAACTGCCTGCCCTGAACCTGGTGATACATCTCGCCGATCAGCGGTGTGGTGACGTACACCGACAGGATCAGCGCGATACCGTAAAGCACCAGGTTGGGCGGCGTTTGCTGCACGCCAAGGGCGTTACGAATCAGGAACAGCACCACGGAGATTTTCATGAACCCGGTGAGGGTGACCACAGCCAAGGGGATCAGGCCGATGGTCGCCACCACCAGGATGATTTCGATCAGGTTGGGCTGGTAGCCGTTCATGACGTGGCCAGGCTCGACACGCGCACACCCAGGCCGCTGCCGATGCGCACCAGTTCGCCCTGGCCGACTCGGCGGCCGTTGATCATCAGATCCACCCGTTCGCCGTCGGTGGCCAGCGCCAAGATGCTGCCGGGGCCCATTTCCCGCAGCTGGGCGAGGCTCAGTTCATGGCTGCCCAATTGACAGACGAGGGTCAAGGGCAGGCTGTCGAGGGTGCCGTCCGTAGCGTCGGGAGTACTCATGGAGTGGTTCCTGTTCAAGGGGAATGGGGCCTGATGCAGACGCACGCGGCTGCCATCGATCTGCACCGACGTCTGCAGGCATCCGCCGATCACCAGACTGGGGTGCGCATCGGCGGCCTGGTCGAGCATCACCACATCGCCGGGCCGCAGACTGCGCCATTGGGCAACGGTCAAGGGCGCATCGCCGGCGTTCAATCGGGCGGCTACAGGCAGCGTGTCGAAAGCCGAGGGGGTGGGCGGGCAACAGCGATCAAGGACATCGACAATCAGTGTGGCGCTGGCTGCATCCATATGCAGACAGGCGGATTGCAACGGCGTATCGCCCACTTGCAGCACCAGGTCGAGCTGCAAGGGCGTGTCGAAAGGCACGCTGGGAAGGACACGCAGCGGCAGTTGAAACAGCGCTTCCAAAGGTTCGATCAGCGCCAGCCAGCTGTGCTCGATCAGCAGACTGCTGGCGAGGTCCATGGGGCCTGTTATCGCTGCAGGGGCCAGCGATCTGGGCACGCTCAAGCTGAAACGAGCCGCACCCAGCGCACAGGGCAGGTGCAGATGGTCGCTGGCAGACGTCGCTTCGTCACTACCCCACTGCACCCGCAATGACTCGCCCATCACCCTGCCCTGCCAAGGCTCCCGGCGCAGGTGCAAACGGTTGTGCAAAGCGATGTGGGTCTGCTCCAGGGGCCACTGCGGCAGTTGCAGTGGGCTGACGTCCGCCGCGTCTATCAGCATGCAGCTGCCTGGGGTATTTCGCGTTTGTTGCGCCCAACCATTCATAGTGGCGCCCCCGGTGCTGCGCCGGGCAGCTCATCTTCGCTCGACTCGGCGTCGTGGCGCTGCACGCGCAGATGCCGATCCAGCAAGTCCTGGCACTGGTCCGCCTGTTGTTGCCGACGCAGGCGCTGCTGGCTCAAGGCATCGCGCTGCCGGTGCTGTTGCTGCAACCCTTGCTCGATATTACCGAGCTCGGCCTGCAAGGCCTGGCGGTCCTGTTCAAGGCTGTGCAGATGTTCCTGAGCGTGTTGCCAGGCCTGCACCGAGAGGCCTTCGCAAAACCTGCCGTACAGCGCCTCGGCTTCCCGAGCCAACGCCTGGCGGTGCTCGAAAAGATGCTGACGCGCAATGTCGCGCTCGTCCTCAGCCTGACGACAGCGTTGCTGCTGAGCGCTCAGTTCACGAGCGGCACGCTGTTCACGCAGCACCCGCAGTGCCTTCAATTCACGCAGCTGATTGGCGTTCATGGGTAACTCCTGGCAACGGACATCAAGCGAACACCCTGCGCAATTGCGCCAGCGCCTCGGCATGATCATCCGGCGCCTGGCGCAGAAACATCTGAATGGCCGCGTGGCGGGCGATCGCCTCGTCGGCCAGCGGGTCGCTGCCGGCGACGTATTCGCCGACTTGAATCAACATGTCGATGTCTCGTCGCCGGGCGATAAGGTCGCGCATGCGCGCCGCCAACTGGCGCTGCTCGGCACTGGCCACCTGCTCCATCAGGCGGCTGCGGCTGCGCAGCACATCGATGGCGGGGAAATGGTTACGCTGCGCCAGCTCGGCGCTGAGGACGATATGACCGTCCAGGATCGAACGCGCCTCTTCTGCCACCGGATCGCTGGCGACATCGCCTTCGGTCAGCACGGTGTACAACGCGGTGATGGTGCCCGAGGGCCCCGGACCGGCACGTTCGAGCAGCCGTGGCAGCGCCGAAAACAGGGAGGGCGGATAACCCCGCCGCGTCGGCGGCTCCCCCGCCGCCAGGCCGATCTCGCGCTGGGCGCGGGCGAACCGCGTCAGGCTGTCGAGCAACAGCAGCACACTGCGCCCCTGGTCACGGTGATACTCGGCCAGGGCGGTGGCCACATAGGCGGCACGCACGCGCTCCGCCGCAGGCCGGTCCGAGGTCGCCACCACTGCGACGGTGCGGGCACGCGCCTGGGCGTCGAGCTGCACATCGAGCAGTTCGCGTACCTCACGGCCGCGTTCGCCGATCAAGCCAATGACGATGACATCGGCATCGCTGTGACGAATGATGCTCGCCAGCAGCGACGATTTGCCCACGCCCGGTTCGCCAAAGATCCCCAGCCGTTGCCCTTGGGCGACGGTGAGCAAGCCGTCGATAGCCCGCACCCCCAGGTGCAGCGGGCGCTCGATCAACTGACGCGTGAACGGCAGCGGTGGCTCGGCGTGCAGCGGGCGAGCATGCAGCAAGCCAGGGGGCGGCGTGCCGTCAAGATAGCCGCCCATGGCATCGATCACCCGGCCCAATTGCCCATCACCGGCCTGCACGGCCAGCGCCTTGCCAGTGGCGGTGATCCAGGTGCGGCTGGACAACCCTTGCAGCGATCCGACAGGCGACAGGATGGCTTCGTCCTCATCGAAACCTATCACCTCGGCCAGCATCCGCTGCTGGTTGTCCGGGTCATGCAACTGGCACAGTTCGCCGACGCGTACGCCGGCCAGGTTGGCCCGCAGCAAGACCCCGCGCACACTGCGCACCGTGCCTTTGAGCGGGCGTGGACAGGCGTTGCCAAGGCGTTGGTGAAGCTGCTGGATCAGCGGATCGGCGCCAGCCTCTACCGGCATGAAGGTATTCATTGGCGCACATCCTGCTCGTCCTGCCCCAGCAGAGTGGCGCGAATCTGCTGCAACTGCGTGTCCACGCCCAGTTCGACGCGGCCGACCGGGCTGCACAGGCAGGCGTCCCCGGGCGCCAGCTGATCGTCGGCGGCTACGCGGATGTGGTCGAGCCCCTCCTGGTCCAGCCGCCGACGCAGGGCGTCGACCTCGGCGCGCGGTGCGTGCAAGGTCAGGGCTTGATCCTGGCGGAACGCAGACAACGCCTCACGCGTGCAGCGCAGCACGCGCTCGGCGGCTGGCAGCTCGCCGATAAGCTCGCGGGCGATGGCCACGGCCAGTTCCGCGATCGATGGCTGCAAGGACAACAGCCAGGCATCGGCGCGCGCAGCGGTGTCGGCCAGCAAGGCCGCGACCTGTTCGTCACCCTCCTTGCGCGCCTGGGCGAAGGCATCGTCACGGGCCTGGCGCAGGGTCGCTTCGCTGTCATCGCGCAGACGTTTGGCATGCTGCTCGGCGGCCTGCATGAAGGCGTAGCCGTCGATCCACTGCGCTGCCTCGGCGGCACGCAGGATACGCTTGGCCGGTCGGGGCGCCAGGCTATTGATCAGGTCATCGGGTTGAGACATCGGCGGGCTCCGCTGCGGGTTCATCGAGCGCGGCCTGAAGCACGGCGGCCAAGCGGCGAACCAGGTCGATACGTGTTGCGGCCGGGATCTCTTGAGGGGTCAGGTTGACCCCTTCGCGGGCAGCGCCCGCTCCAGCGGCATCTGCGGCTCGCCCGGTAACGAGGCGCAGACCCAGCCACTTTTGCAACGGCGCGGGCTGCGCGGCAAACCAATCGGTCACACAGATCTGGCCGTCCCGCTCGATGGCCGTCAGCAGCTCGGCGGGGCTGCGCAACAGGTTCGCCGCACCACCCAATTCGCGATGCTGCAACGCCAGATTGAACACCTCGGGGCCCAATTGCTCACGCCATTCGCCGACCACCGCCCCGCGTACCTCGCGGCTCAACGCTGCGGCATGCCAGACCGCCCCGCACAGACGCGGCAAACGGTCGAAGGTGGCGGGCGGCAACAGCATGACCGGCAGATCGGCTTCACTGGCAGGCGTCAGCGTCGCTAGGGGCGCCAATTGGAAATGCGCCATCAACAGCTCCAGCAAACGTGTGCTGAAACGCGCCGACTCGGTCATCTCGCCAATGGCCCGATCCGACAGCACCTGGGCGAAACAGCCACGCAGCGATTGCCGATCGACGAAGCGCAGCGGCTGCGCAGTCAAGGCCTGCCAGGCCACAAGCGGGCTCACGGCGCTTGCTCCAGCACATACAGCGATTGCGCGCGGCGCCGCACCCAGGCTTGCCAACCGACGAAACCGGCCAGCCCCAACGCCACCGCCAGCAGCACGCCGAACAGCCAGCGTGCGCGGCTTACGTCCTGCTCCAGCAGCCACATTCCCATGAAACTCGCCATCGCCGGTTGCGCGCCACCGCTGGCGGGCATCCGCGCCTTGATCGCCGTGACCGATACGCGGTCGTAGTCGAGCCCGGAGATTGCGTTGGCGATCAGCGTCTTGATCTGCGGCACCAGCACATTGATGTCGGTCTGCGGGTCGTAGCGCACCAGCACCGAGGCCGAAGACGGTGAGATCACCCGCTTGAGCAGGTCGTTGTCCGGCAGCACCACATGTACCCGCGCCGAGAGGATGCCGTCGACCTCGGACACGCTGTGGGACAGCTCTTCGCTCAAGGCAAAGACCATCTGTGCCCGCTCCTGCACCGGTGACGAGACCAAGCCATTGCCCTTGAACACTTCGCCCATGTTGGAGAAGGTCTGCGCCGGCAGACCTGCGTCATCGAGCACCGCCATGGCCTGGGCGAAGCGTTTTTCGTCGACTACCAGCTTGAGCTGGCCATTATCCTGGACCTTGCGCTGCGCCGGAATGCCATCGCGCAGCAACACCGCCAACATGGCGTTGGCATCACGCTCGCCAAGGTTGGTGTAGAGGTCGATGTCGCAGGCCTGCAGCAGGCCGGTGAGTACCACCATCAAGGTCAGGCGCAATACGCGGCGGGTCATGGTCATTGCCCCTTGATCAAGGTATTGGCCGAGCCGGAAATCTGCGTGGCGCCGCGGACCACCATCTGGGTTTCGATGGAGTAGTCGAACATGCGCCCCAGTGAATGGACGATCTGATCGATCTGACCATCGCCTACCCGCGCCGTCGGTTGCCCTTGCGCCACAGTGACGGGCGCGGGCGGGCTGCCTGCGCCATTGGTAGTGGTCGGGCTGGCGCCTGGCGCACTGCTGCGGGTCAGCGAATCGGCCTGTCGAGAGAAGTCGCGTTGCCGATCGATGAAGCCATTGAGGCGCTCCATCAGGCTGTCGCCCAACTGCGTCGGGCTGGCACCCTGGGGCGCGCTCTTGGCAGTTTCGGCCATGTGCTCGAACAGGTTCTGCGACGCACCGGGGGCACCGGGCGAAGCCGCTGGCGGTAGCGCAGCGGCCGCTGGAGTAGCCGCGAGGCTGACAGTCATGGTGTGGACCTCGGGTTATTCGTCATCGTCGTCCGACTGGGCTTCATTCAGCATTTCCTGGGCGCGCGGCATGATGATGAACTGACCGCCGACGACCACCGCCTGGGAGATCAGCTCGTTGGTGAACTCTTCGTCGGTCATGTCGCTGCTCTGGGCGTTGTCCACCGCGGAGTTGAACTGGGTTTCGCTGCTGGTACCGACATCGGTGTTGCTGTCGACGGGATTCACGGCCATGGGTAGTGCTCCTTTTTTGCGGGTGATCTGCCGCTCGGCAGATGGGGATTGATCGGGTTCATTGCTGGCTCACTGCGCTGCCACGAAACACCCGCACGCCGCGCTCGCGAGGCATGGGCGGCGCGGGTGGCGGCGCGCTGTGATCGACGTGTTGCTGGACCAGCGTCAGGTACGGCGGCGGGCCACTGACCAGCAGTTCGTCCGGCTCGGGGCCGTCGCGCCGATCGAGGCGCGGGCCGCTGACGTCCAGTGCGCTCAGGTAGCCGCGCAAGGCTTGCAGCCGCGCCGGGCTGGCCTGGAACAAGCGCGTGGCGACCTCGTCATCGCTGTTGAGGTACAGCACACTGCCGTCGAAGTACCAGGTCAGGCCGTTGCTGTCGCACAGTTGGGTAAGGAAGTCGCCGGCGGTGGCAGCGTGGACGGTGCTGCGGGCCTTGCCGCGGACCTTGTCGGAGAACACCAGGGCGAAACCGAGGTTGTGACCGAGTTCCTGCAGGGCAGCGCGGACATCCTGCTCCACCAGCACGTAGGCGTAGGGACTGTCGAACCACTGCGGTTTGGCCGCGGCTTCGCCAGCCGTTGCGGAAGGTTCGGTGGAGCTCGCAACCGCTTCGGCATGGGCCATCGGGCCCAGGCTGAGGACGAGGCTCAGGGTCACGAGCGTTACCGGCCAGTTCATCGTCCTGCCCCCCTGCGCCGGGTTGCGCGACATTGCTGAACATAGGGGTCGCTATTGCCCGTCAAGCCGATAAAATGGCCGCTCCGTTGCGTCCAAGAGTGCTGTTCATGACCCACCGTTACGCACCTGCGAAGTTGTTGCTGGGCTCGCTGTTGTCCAGCGCCCTGTTGCTCAGCGCCTGCAGCCACACCCCGGCACCACAGGCCGCGCCCGAAAACAGCTACCAGCGCCTGATCGGCCTGGCCGCCGACCTCGAACAACGCGGTGACCCGGCCTCGGCCGCCTCGCTCTACCAGCGTGCCACCGAACAGCCCGAAGCCAACATCGATACCTGGCTCAAGCTTGGCCATGCGCTGCTCGCCGCCCACGATGATCGCGGCGCCGAACGCGCCTACCAGCAAGCGCTGGAACTGCAGATCGACAACGGCGAAGCCCTGCTGGGGCTGGGCACCGCGCAGTTGCGCAGCGGCAAGCTCGACCGCGCGGTCACGGTGCTGACTCAGGCCGCCGTCGATGCGCCCCAGGCGCTGACCTTCAATCGCCTGGGCGTGGCACAGATCCTGCGGGGCCAGGCTGCCGCGGCGCAGTCGGCCTTTCGCAGCAGCCTGAAGCTGGCGCCCAACGATCTCGACACCCAATGCAACCTGGCCCTCGCCTACGCCCTCGGCGGCCAGCACGAACAGGCCCTGAGCACCATCCGTGCCGTCGGCCTGTCGCCCCGTGTCCTGCCACGCCATCAGCGCAATCAGTTGCTGGTCACCGTGCTGGCCGGCCACGACAAGGACGCTGCCGCCCTGATCCTCGAAGACATCCCGGCCAGCGAACGCCAGTCCCTGCTGGTCGAAGCGCGGCGCATCAAAGCCATCAAGGACCCGGTCCTGCAGGCGCGCGAACTGGGTCTGGTCGACAGCCGCTGAAGCGCTCACTGGCCACCGCCCTGGGTCGCGGTGGCCGCTTGCTGCTCGGCCTGACGGCGGCGCAGTTCCTCGCGGTCATAACCATCGATGTACACCTGCGCGGCGCGTCCCACCGGGGCGGCCATGGTCGGCCCGGTGGCGCGGCCCTGGGTCAGGTCGCCGCGCTGCTCGACCATCTGCATCAGCAGCAGGTTGTTGGCGCAGCCCGGGGCCAACAGCGGCTTGAAGTCTTCACCCAGGCCGATGCTGTCTTCGGCCGGCGGCTTGAGGCATTCGCGTGGCAGCATCCGGGTGCGGCCGTCGGCGCCGATCAGGCTGGTGTAATCAGGCGAGTAAGAGGCCGGCGCCAGATGAGTCTGGCAGCCGCTCAGGGTCAACAGCAGCGACATCAAGGCGGATGTGCGCGCGCGGGCGACACGTTGCGCCGTCCGCGGCCAGAGCCCGCTGCCACAGCGGAGTACATGCATCGGACGGCCCCTCAATTGAGATAGAAACCAAAGGCGCCACCGCTGCGCGGACCGGCCGCGGCGGTGGTGGTCGGTTGTGCATCGAGCGGTGTCGCCAGGGTGCGGCCGCGTACCGGTTCGACCAGATACGGGGTAATCAGGATCACCAGTTCGGTCTCGTTGCGCTGAAAGCGCTTGGAGCGGAACAGATTGCCGAGGATCGGCATGTCGCCGAGCATCGGCACCTTGTCGATGTCCTGGGAGCTGTCGCGCTGGAACAGCCCGGCGATGGCGAAGGTCTGCCCGCTGCCCACCTCGACCCGGGTGTCGGCTCGCCGCACACGGAACGACGGCACCAGGTAACCGTTCACCGTGGCGGCGTTGGTGGTCACCACGCTGCTGACCTCGGGCCGCACCTGCAAGGCGATGCGGCCGTTGGGCAGCAAGGTCGGGCTGAACAGCAGCGATACGCCATAGGGCTTGTACTCGACGCCCACCAGGTCGCGATTGACCGGCACCGGCACCGGCACTTCACCGCCGGCCAGGAAGCTCGCGGTCTGCCCGGTCATGGCAGTGATATTGGGCTCGGCCAGCACCTCCAGCACACCGTTGCTCTGCAGCGCTTCGAGCATCGCGTCGATATTGACGTTGCCCGAAGCCAGCCCGGCGCTGATCACATTGGAGGCGCCACTGGCGGCATCGGCAGCCAGCGCGCCGCCGGTCAACAAGCCGAACGAGAAGGTGCCGTTGTTGAACATCGCGTTCCAGTTGACGCCATAGCGCAGCAGCTCGTTGCGCGAGACCTCGGCGAAGCGCACGCGGATATTGACCTGAGCGGAGCCGGCGTATTCGGCACTGTTGATCGCGCTCTGCAAGCCCTGCCCTTGCGTACCGAGCAAGGCATTCAGATCGGTGGCCTCGCCAACGTCCTTGACCTTGCCATGGGCGACCAGACGGTTGCCGGCGGCGCTGACCTGGGCCTGGCTGCCGGGGTGCAAGGTCTGCAGTGGCCGACTCACGGCCTGGGCGCCGGCGCCGACCGCGAGGGTCAAGGCGGCGGTCTGTTCACCGTTGTCGCCCAAGGCGATAAGGCTGGTCTGCCCGGCATTCTTGCCAAAGATATAGATCACTCCGGGTGACACCACTTGCAGATCGGCGATGTTCGGATCCGCCACCAGCACCGATTCCACCGGCGCGGCGAAATGCAGGATGCGCCCCTCCCCGGTTGCCAGGTCGAGGGTGCCGCGGGCGCCTTTGGCAATGTTGTCGCCCAGGGCTTGCGCACTGGCCGTCAACGCCAGTAACCACAAACAGAACATCGGAATACGCAGGGGGTTCATGAGGCACTCGCCAGGCTGGTGACCGCACCGCTGTTGCCGGCGCGGCGCGAAGGGATATCGATCGGCTGCAAGGTGCCGACCGCTTGCAGGTTGTATTCGCCGGCCAGCTCGCGGAACGACAGCACCGCCAATTCCAGTTCGCCACGCACGGTCAATCGACGCAGCGCGCGGCGCAGTTCCGGATGGCTGAGCAGTACGCTGCGGTCGTCGTCCTGGCGCTGGGCGCAAAGGCTGCGCAGTTGGGTCAGCAAGGCGCGGCCCAGATCGTCGGGCAAAATCGCCTCGCGGCCCTTGTCCTGGCGGCGCAGCGCATTGCGCAGTTGCTCTTCCAGCGCGGGCGCCAGTACCAACGCGCTGATCACCCGTTGACGGTCGGCATGTTGATGACTGATCTGCCGCGCCAAGGCCGCTCGCAAGTGTTCGGCCAGACGCCCTGGATCGGTTTCGCGGCTACCCCACTCCACCATGGCCTCCAGCAGCCCACGTTGATTGCGCACCGAGACCCCTTCGGCCACCAGCTGCCGCCAGGCTTCGGCCACCCGCTGCAAGGGCACGGTGCGCAGCGCCTCCTTGACCAGTTCGGGGTACTTGGCTTCCACCCGCTCCAGCAGCACGCGGGTTTCCTGGATGCCGAGGAAATCGGCAGCGTAACGGCGCAAGGTGCGTTCAAGCATGGCCGCCAGCACTTCCTCGGCGGTCAAATAGCCGATGCCGGCGTCATCGAGGCGTTGCCGGTGCTCCTGCGCTAGCCATTGTCCCTGCTCCTGACCCAGGGGCGCCGGCGCTTGCAGGCAGTCGAGATCGAGCAATTGCGCATGCACCGGATCGTCCTGCAGCAGCAGATGCTCGCTCGGCAACTCGCCTTCGCGTACGGGCACGCCTTCGAGTTCGACGCTGTAGGTCATGCGGCCCTGTTCACGATCGATGCACAGATCAGGCACCGGCACCTCGATGCCCAATTCGCCGCGCAGGTCGTGGCACAGCGCTTCGATGCGTTGGCGCAGGGGTTGCGCAGGGGCTTGAGCGGCGAGAGCGGTGCCAAGCGTCAGCAGTACCCGACTGTGCAGGGGCCGGGGGAACGCGTCGGCTTGATCGGGGCCCTCGATTGGGTGTTCGGCAGGATGAAGCACGGCGCCTGGGCTGCCCTCTTCGTCAGCGAGCTGTGCTTGCACCGGGTTTGCGTCGAGCGCAGGGTTGCGCCGCTCACGGCGCCAGAGCACGAAAGCGCAACCGCCGAGTACCGCCGCCAGGCTGATGAATATCGCCGCCGGGAAGCCTGGCAAGAAGGCTACGCCCAGCAGAATCAAGGCAGTCAGCGACAAGGCGCGATGGCTGGTGCCCAGTTGACGGACGATCTCAGTACCCAGGTCGTGCTCGGTGCCCTCGCTGTTGACTCGGGTGACCACGGTACCGGCGGCGACGGAAATCAGCAGCGCCGGGATCTGCGCAATCAAGCCGTCACCGACCGTCAGCAGCGAATAGGTATGCACCGCCTGGGCGAAGGGCAAGTCGCGCTCGAGCATGCCGATCAACATGCCGCCGAGCAGGTTGACCGCGAGGATCACCAAACCGGCGATGGCATCGCCCTTGACGAACTTCATGGCCCCGTCCATGGCCCCGAACATCTGGCTCTCGCGCTCCAGCCGCGAGCGCCGACGACGGGCTTCGGCCTGATCGATATCGCCGTTGCGCAGATCGTTGTCGATGCTCATCTGCTTGCCGGGCATGGCGTCCAGAGTGAAGCGCGCGGCCACCTCGGCGACCCGTTCGGCGCCCTTGGTGATGACCACGAATTGCGCCACGGTAATGATCAGGAACACCACCAGACCGACCACCACCTGGCCGGCAATGACGAAGTCACCGAATGCCTTGACGATGTGCCCGGCGTTGCCGTCCAGCAGAATCAAGCGCGTGGTGGTGATCGACAGCGCCAGGCGAAACAGGGTGCTGAGCAGAATCAGCGGCGGCAGTGCCGAGAACTCCACCGAATGATGGATATAGAACGCAACCACCAGAATCAGCACGCTCAAGGCGATGTTGATGCCGATCAGGCTGTCCACCAGATAGGTCGGCAGCGGGATGATCATCATGGCGATGGCCATGAGCATGAAGGCGACGATGATCACGTCGCTGCGTTGCGCGGCGATGCGCGCCAGGCCGTTGAGGCGGGCGACGAGCATCATGCCGCCGCCTTGCGCAAGGCCAGGTAATCCCTGAAGCATTGCCGTGCTTCATCACGCTGAGCGCCGCGCCATAGCGCTCGGCTGCGCAACAGCAGCAGCGACGCCGACTCACCCTCCAACAGCTGCAGGCGATCCAGCGCGGCCAAGGCGCGTGCGCTGTCGCCGCTGTCGGTAAAGGCCAGAGCGAGGCTGTGCAGCAGTGGCCCGTCATCAGGCGCCAGGTGCGCAGCGATCAACAGCATCACCAGCGCCCGTTGCGCCTGCCCACCACGGCGGTAACGTTGGCCCATGCCCTTGAGCAATTCGATGCTGTCGCGACGATCGGCGTGCCGGAGTTCGCAAGTGCTCATGCGGGTACCTCGTTCAGGCGCTGTTGATCGAGCCATTGGCGAGTGTCGATTTCCTCTGCGAGCAGTTGCTCGGCCAGAGCCTTGATCTGGGGTTCGGCGTCCAGCGTCGGCAGCACTTCAGCGAGCAGGTATTGCAGGACCTGCACCGAGCGCGCCGGGCTGAACAGCTGGGCGTTGACGTCATCGCTGGCGGCGCTGCGTTGCAATTCGCCATTCAAGGAGCGGCGACTGCGCACTTCACGGCGACCGAGCAAGGCCTCGAAGCGTTGCTCGGCGCGCGGCTGCAGCGGGCGCAGGGCTTCGACCGCGGGCGTGCGTTCGCTACTGGCGCACTGCAAGGCAGGTGTGTCTGGGCGCGGATCGACTTTCATGGGCGGCTCGTCACAGGGTGAAAGTAAAGCGTTCGGTGCCGCGCGCGAGGATCACCTGATTGGCCTCGATGCGCTCCAGCACCCAATCGTCGGCCACCGTCGCGCCTGGGTACAGACGCTTGCCGGTGTCGCTGATCACGTAAGGATGAGGGCCGAAAAACACCGCCTGAAAGCGCACCCGTGGGGTCGCCGGAACGCTACTCACAGCAACTTGCGGGTGCAGCACCATGGCTTGGCCATAACGTCGATCGAATTCCTGTTGCACGGTTGTCCAGGCGCTGCGCTGAGCCGGGGTGACGCTGCCCTGGGCACTGAGGCCGCCGTCGCGCAGGCCGATTTCAATGCGGTTCAACTGCGCGGCCTGCAGCTGTTGAACCAACCAGTGTTGCGCCTGTTCTGCGCTGACGGCTGGGGCACCGACGGCCACCGACCGGTCTTTGGCATCCGCGCCTGCCTTGGCCAGAGTGATGGTTTTGGCGTGATCGCGCTGTAGGCTGAACGAGCCGAATGCCGCCGCGCAAAGACCCATGAACAGCGCCGCGCACAGCCACCGGGCGCCGCTGCGCGAGGGCAAAGGCGCTGCGTGCGGCTTGCGCGGCGTGTTGGCCTGCAGACGCAGTTGCGCCGCGCCCAGCTGCAGGACCAGCGGCAGACGCGCGCGATGGCCGTTGCCCATGGGCACCCGCAACAGGCGGCCAGCGGCGTCGGTCACCTGGACATCGCCGCCACGGGCCTCGACCGCCACACTGCCCCGCTCCACGCGCAACACAAGGTGCTCGGCGGCGACGCCAGCATCACTGAGCAACAGGTCCGCACCGGCGGCGCTGCCAATCAGATACGCCGGCAGATCCAGTACCAGGCACACGCCCTGATGCAGCCCGGTGGTTATTTCCAGTTGGATTGCACTCGCCACGGCATCAGCCTGACGAGGTAACGAAGTCGGTGAAATCAATGCTGTCATCAGTCGACCACCCTAGGTGACATGCGAGCAGTGCGAACACTGCCCGCATGAACGACGTCAGTTCTGCGGACGTTGCTTGGTCGCGTCGAGTTCCGCCTTCTTGGCGGTGGAGATCTCGGTGATCTTGGCGGATTTCTCGATCGCCATGTTGAAGGTCGCTTCCATCTTATCGATGGCGGAATCGGCGTTGCCCGAGCTTACTGGTGGAGTATCGGCCATGGTGTTTCTCCTTGTTCCAACGAGTGAGTGTATGAATCGGTCACCGGGGTCCAGGACGCTCATTTGAAGACGCTCAAGCACTGTCGTAGAGAAGTGAACTCCCCGACTTTGCGACCTATCCATGTTCAATTGAGCGTTCTGCCTCAGTGCCGGACGGATATTACTCAGAGCAACTTGCATTGCGTTGTGAAAACTTGTGAAAGCTGACTTTCGATAACTTCCGCTCTCGCTGATAGCAAATAGCCGTGACTTTAAAGCCGAAACTCTAATATTATTTTTTGCTTGGTCAGGAACTTTTTAATTCTCCGCGCCCGTCCCCGCGCCTGCTGCCATTTCGCCCGTAAGCTGTCTAGATCGCTGACGCGGGACCGTCACCCAGTCTGTGAAATGTTGTGAAATAGTTTTCTTCGCGGCTGTTGCTCACATATATGACTGTTACTGTTCTCGCGCCCAGCACCTTTATCGAGCAGCAAACTACTTCACCTTGGGGTTTGTGGCGCCTGCAACTTAGCCACCGCCGCGCAACGATCGGCCCAGGTTTGCCTGCATCGGCTTATCAATAAACGTCCAACAGGAATCGAACGGTATGTCCTTGAACCCGGTAACCAACCCCGATTCGACCGTGCCGCCCGCCGGCGCCCCCGGCGCACGAGCGCGCTTCGCCCAAGTGCTCAAGACGCGCGAGCGTGATGCCGTGCAATACCGACCCGCCAGCGCGGACGAAAAAGCCCCGGCGCTGGGTGACTTCGCCAGCATCGAAAAGCCCGGCACGGTGGCGGCCGACACGGTGCGCTTCACCACTCGCGACGGTGAGGCGGTAATCGTCTACAAGTCCACCAACCCGGGGCTGTATCAGCAAGTAGTGAACGCGCAGCCGAAAATCCAGGGCGTGGTCGCCAGCCTTGACGCCGGCTATGGCCTGGCCCCCAGCGATGCCTCGGCGCCCGATACCTTGGGCGGATATGCGCGCATCGGTGCGCCCGACGAAGTGGGCCCGGGGCTGATCCGCTTCGAAACCAGCGACGGCAAGAAAATCATCGTCGATCAGCAGACCAACCCCGAACTGTTCGCCCAGGTCAGCGACGACTACAGGGCGCTCTCCGGGGTTTCGGCGAGCCAGAACGAAGGCTACAGAGTCGCCAACGGCGACGATCAACCGCCTGCCAGATTGGGCGACTTCGCCCTGATCGGCCCGCCGGACGAGACCGGCCCGGGCGTGATTCGCTACGTCACCCAAAGCGGCGAAAAGGTAGTGGTCAGCGAGCGCGACAACCCGACGCTGTTCCAGGCCGTCAAGGACGCCTACGCCAGTCTCACCGGCCTGAGCACCAGCGAAGCCGAGGGTTACCGCCGCGCGGGCGACAATGAAGTGTGGCCACCGGTGATGAACACCACGGTCGGGCCACCTGACGAAGTCGGCCCCGGGACCATCCGCTACGAGCACGACGGCCAGAAGGTCGTAGTTGCCCGCGATGACAATCCACAGCTGTTCGACTATCTGGTGTCGGTCCAGCAGGTGGTCACCGACCCCGGCAAGCGCGCCGCACTGGAGCAGGCGGTCAACGGCGGCGAGACCCTGGCCGATCGCAACACGCCGCTGCCCCAGCTCAACGACATCGTCAACTTCGGCTGGATCGAGGGCCAGCAGGACGATCAGCTCAGCTACGAGACCCAGGATGGCCAGCACATCGTGGTCTCCCGCGACCTGACCCCAGACCTCTTCGAGCAGGTCAAGAGCGTCAAGGATGCCTGGGGCTCGATCCATGACAGCGAGGCCGAAGGTTACAAGCTGGCAGGCCCCAACGATTTCCTCAAGAATCAGGACATGACCTTCGGCTCCCCCGATGAGCTCGGCAATGGCCTGATTCGCTACGAAAACGACGACGGCAAGTTCATCGTCTCCAAGGACGTCAATCCGCAGCTGTACGATCAGGTGGTGGCCAAATGGGAAGCCTCTACCGCCAGCTCGGTGGACGATACCCGCGCCAAGTACAACCTGCCCAGCGACGCCGACGTGAACATCATCGACAAAGGTACCGGGGTCAAATCCGATGAAGACGATGACAGCTCGCCGGAGCTGACGGTCGGCGAACTCGCCACCAAGGAGTTGATCGACCAGTACCGCGCCGGGGTCGAGGACGGCTCCATCGCCAAGGACGATCCACGGGCCAAGCTGGTCCGCGCCATCGAAGCCCAGGCCGCCTATCAGAACGGCCGCGGCCTGACCGGCTATGAAGAAACACCAGGAGCGTTCGGTGGCACCTGGCGCGAGTTCGACGATCATCAGACCGAGCTGACCTCGGCCGACATGCACGACATCATCGATGGCAACAAGCTGCAGGAGCAGCTGTCGACCCTGTTCGCCGACCCCACCGTGCAGGCCGACTACAAGAGCAAGATGGACGACGCCCTGAGCCATGTCGGCAACAAGGACGAGATCAAGCAGAAGTTGCTGGACCTGACGTCCAACCCCGACTACATCCTGTACCTCAAGGACCTGCAGGCCCAGGGCAAAGGCCATGAAGCCCAGCAGGACCTGAGCAACACCCTCTCGCAACTGTCGTTGCTCGACCCGGAAGCTGCCGCCAAGGCTGCGCAATCGATCCAGGCCGATGGCTTGACCAGCGACCTCGACGACCTGATGGCCGACCCGAGCAAGATCTCCGACGAGAACAAGGAGCTGGCCACCAAGGACCTGTTCGGTCTGCTCAAGGGCGTGCTCAAAGGCGAGCTGGTGGACCTACCGCGGCGCACCCAGGAGACCATCGAGAAGTTTCTCGAGGAAGGCCTGAACGACAAGCAGAAATCCTCGGCGGTGACCAAGGCCCTCGAAGAGCTCGGCGAGGTGTACAAGAACAAGGGCTCGATCAGTCAGGCCGACCTCGATACGGCGTTGTCCAAACCCTATATCCCGATCGCCGATCGCGGCACTCTCGGTCAGGTGTTCAGCGCCATGAACAGCAAAGGCGTGCTGGGCTCGGTGGGTGCCAGCGTCAACCTGTTCTCGGGCATCTACCAACTGGTCGGCCAGGGCGGCAAGCTCGGCGAAACGCCGTTGCAGCGGCTGTCGGTGGCCAAGGACTTCATCAGCTTCGCCGGCGCCTCGGGGCAGTTCGTGCGCCTGGGCGATCATATCGCCACGACCCTGGGCAAAGGCGCCCTGGTGGACTTCCTCGGCCTCGATAAGACAGTGCCGGAGATTTGGGGCAAGGGCGGCATTCAGGAGCCCAAGTTCGAATTCGAAACCGACAAGCTGCCGGCCGACATGAAAGCCAAGATCACCTCGGCGCTGGATTCGGTGCCCAGCTACAAGTACGGCGATGTGTCCTCGGTGCTGGGTGATGGCGCCGGCGGCGCGGATGCCGAAAAGTCAGCGTTCGCCGGCATCAGCCAGACGCTGGATGACGCGGTGAGCGCGGCGGGCGGAAGCAAGCTCGCCACCGGCACCGCCGGGCGCATCGCCGGTTCCGTGGTCAAGGTGCTGGGCCCGGCGACCGACCTGGTGGGAGGCTTCGCGGATATCGTCCTGGGCGCCTTCACCATCAAGAGTGGTATCGACAGCGGTGACCCCTTGGCCAAGGCGTCCGGCGGTCTGCAGATCGCATCGGGAGCCTTTGGCGCCTCGGCCGGAGTGCTCGGTGCGGCAGGGCTGATCGGCGCGGGCGGTGCGGCGGCTGCGGCGCTGACCGGGCCGTTCTTTCTGGTCGGGGTGGTACTGGCGGTGGTGGGTGGCATCATCGGGTATTTCGTCGACCACAACAAAAAACAGAAGGCCAGCGAACACGAAAACGACTGGTATCGCGATCTGGCGGCGGATGGCTTGCTGCAGGACAACTGGGGCGACAAGGTCGAGTACGCGCACTATTCGATCTACAACTACGGCGGCCGCGAAGCACCGGACGACGACAGTCTGTTCCGCTTCCAGAACGCCGAATGGCAGCACTTCGACGAGACGCCACAGAAAGGCGGATCGTCGAGCAATCGCCTTGACGATGACCTGCACGTGGATTACGGCGACAAGCCCGAGAGCAAGGAAAAGCCCGAGCCGGAAACCGGCCCTGGGTCATCGGGCTGGAGTGGTTCGAAAATCTGATGCAAACCGGCTGAGGGGAACCTTGTGCGGTCAGGCCGTTCAGTTAGAAAGGCCCGCCCGCCATCAAAGGACCGCACATGGATCTCACCCAGCCCCCGCACAAGGGCCTCGACAGCACCCAGCGCGAACTGAGCCCGCGGGCGGTGCTGACTGGTATCGTTCTGGGCATCTTGCTGACGCCGTCCAACGTCTACGCGGGCCTGAAAATCGGTTGGTCGTTCAACATGTCGATCATCGCGCTGTTGATCGGCTATGGCGTCTGGCAGGGCCTGGGACGCCGCAACGGCCAGCAGCCCTGGACACTGCTCGAAAGCAACATCAACCAGACCGTAGCCAGTGCTGCGGCTTCGATCATCTCCGGCGGTCTGGTGGCGCCGATCCCCGCCTACACCCTGCTCACCGGCCAGCAGCTCGATCCGCTGCCGATGATCGCCTGGGTGTTTTCCGTGAGTTTCCTGGGCATCTGGATCGCCTGGTACCTGCGCCCTTCCCTGCTCAATGACGATGGCCTGAAATTTCCCGAGGGCATGGCCACGCTGGAGACGCTACGGCATATCTACAACCATGGCGCTGAAGCCGCGACACGCCTGAAAGTGCTGCTCGGCACCGCAGTGCTGTCCGGTGTGGTGAAGTGGGTCGACACCTTCCTCTGGTCAATCCCTCGCTGGGCGCCCAATGCCGCGCTCGAACGCCTGACGTTCAACCTCGATCCCTCACTGCTGCTGGTGGGCTTCGGTGCGATCATCGGCATCCGGGTCGGTATCACTCTGCTGCTGGGCGCACTGCTGGCCTGGGGGGTATTGGCGCCGTGGTTATTGAGTCAGGGTCTGGTGGTGTTGCCGCCGGGCAGCAGCGGCCCGCAGTTCGCGGCGCTGGTGGAGTGGCTGCTGTGGCCGGGCGTGAGCCTGATGGTCTGCTCGACCCTGGCATCCCTCGGCCTGCGCTTGTGGGCACTGCGCGCCAGCCTGTTCAGCCGCCGCGCCGGCCGTGGCTGGCGTCGCCCGGCGTTGGTCCCGGCACTGTGCTTTGTGCTCGCCATTGCTCTGGTAGTGGGGTTGCAAGCGGCGTTGTTCGGCATCCAGCCGGGCATGGCGCTGCTGACCATTCCCTTGGCCATCTGTCTGGCCGCGGTGGCGGCGCGAGTGGTCGGCGCCACCGGTATTCCGCCGATCGGCGCGATCGGGCAGCTGTCGCAACTCAGCTTCGGCATCGTCGCTCCCGGGCAGGTGCCCATCAACCTGATGAGCGCCAATACGGCCGGTGGCGCGGCGGGGCAATGCACCGACCTGATGAACGACTTCAAGGTCGGCCTGGCCATCGGGGCAACGCCGAAGAAACAGGTCATCGCCCAGTGCCTGGGGATTTTCGTCGGCAGCATCGTCGGCGTGCTGGTGTACCTGACCTTGATCCCCGATCCGCAACACATGCTGTTGACCGAAGCCTGGCCCGCACCGGCGGTCGCCACATGGAAGGCGGTCGCCGAGACCTTGACCAAGGGCCTGGATTCATTGTCGCCGAGCATCCGCTGGGCGATCGCCATCGCAGCGCTGATCGGCGTGCTGCTGGGGGCGCTGGACAGCCTGCTGCCGGCCCGGCGCGCGCGTTACCTGCCCAGTTCCGCGGCGCTGGGGCTGGCGTTCATCCTGCCGGCCTCGATCGGCCTGATGATGGGCCTGGGCGCTGTGCTGACCTGGCTGGCGAGCCGCCGCTGGCCGAGCGCGACCGAACGCTTTGCGATTACCGCCGCGGCCGGCTTGATTGCCGGTGAAAGCATCACCGGCGTGGGGGCTTCGCTGTGGGCGATGCTGGCGAGGCTGTAGCCAGATTGTCGCGCCTGCCAAGGTGTCTGCGCCCGCTGGCTTGCACGACTTCATCCGTCACTGAGTCAGTACGACTCGGCACGGTTTGCGCTGCGGTGCGACGCTGTACTACTCCCCTGGTTGGTCCGCAGCTACCGTACCGATGCCAGGTCGTCGAGCGCACATGATCGCCGCCAACCCGAGCAGCGCCGCCGGTACCGCATAGATCCACACCGGCGCCATGATCGGCAGCAATACTCCGGCCAGCACCGGCCCCGTGCCGGCGCCGATGTCACGCCACACCGAGCGCGCCACCAGCGCCTGGACCCGTTCGGGCCCCGGCGTGCGCATCGCCACGATCGGCGCCAGCAACGGCAACTGCAGGGCCCGCAGCACAACGATCAGCGCCGCACCAGCCCACACCCAGCCCAGGCCGAAACCCACCAACGCCGCGCAGGTCAGCAGCGACAGCACCACGAGTGTGCGCTCGGCGCCGAATTGATCGGCCAAATGGCCGCCCAGCGGGCTGAGCAGAATCTCGCCCAGATAACGCACCGCCAGCAGGCTGCCCGCGACCAGCACCGCGCCACCGGGCAGCACGTCGGCCCCCAGATACGACAGACCGATGATGAACAGACCATCCAGCGTCAGCCCTTCAAGAAAGGACCAGCTGTCCAGGCTGTTGGGCAATTTCAGCCCGCGACGCCGAGCGGGCATGGCATGGGGCAACGCCGGCAGGCCCCGGGTGACGAGCAGGCCAGCCAGCGCCGCCAGGGCAAACACCCAGAACACCACGCGTGGCCCCCAGAAGTGCGCAAAGACCGCCGCCAGCGGCAGCGCCACCACCGGCCCCAGCGCCGCAAACGCCCGCGAACGCCCCGAGCGCCGCGCCGCTCCCGCCGGGTCAGCGGTGGCCAGCGCCTGAGTCGACAGGCTCAAGGCCGCGAAGCACAGGCCCCACAGCAGCCGCAGCGGCAGCAACAGCCACAGCCCGGACAGGCTGGCGTTGCCCGCTGCACACACCGCAGCGCCCAGCACCGCCAAGGTGCAGGTGGCACGGTCGCCATGGCGGGCATAGAAGCGCGTGACGTAGCCGTAGCCCACGATGCGGATCAACCGGTTGGCCGCCAGCAGCAGACCGGCCTGAGCCAGGGTCACGCCGAACTGATCGGCGTACATGGGCAGCAGCAGATACAAAACGGCGTCGGCCGGCAGTGCCAGCGTCATGGCCAGTGCGGCAAGACGTGAATGGCGGTCGACGGTGGCGATGGAAACAGGCGAAGCGCAGGTCGTAGGCATATCGGGAGGCTGCATCCTTCGCAGCAGACGCGGCAGACGAGATGAATGTGAAGCTTATGTGACAGAGTCGCACGCCTCAACTGTCATCGCCAGCCCCGTTAGCGGTGCGACGAGACTCACGCCACTTTGGCGATCTTGCTGGCGACACCGCGCAGATCGAGGATCGACGCCGCCAGGCCATCGAGGCGGTGCTCGATAAAGTCGATCTCGGCGAGGTTTTCGGTGTACTTGCTATGCCGCAGATAACGGGCATGCCCTTCGAGTACTTGCGCCAGCGCGGCCAGATGAGCGGCGGTGTCTTCAAGGTCGTGCTGAATGATGTCCAAGCGCTCGATCTGCATTGCAATTGCTCCCCGGGGCCACACTGATGCTCAAGTCCATGACGCAGGGGTCATGTGGCACCAGCTCGTTGATGTCTTTATCGACCTCCCTGGCAATCTCTCGATTAAAACTTGGTATCGACATCATGTACATATTTTTACATTGCGCGTTACGTTGGATAAAAGATGGAACGAACAATTCTGCCAGGCGCTCCATTTCAATGACTATTCAATGCAGCGTCGCTGACGCGATCGCTGCGACTTCATTGAAAGCAGCATGAGGAACGTGCCAATGGCTACTGACAATCAGTATTCGATGCAAAACCCGCTGACCCAATATCCGCAGCCGCAGTTTCCCAAGCAGCCGCAATCGGCGCCCGGCACCGTGCATGAACTGCAACCCGCAGCCGATCACGGCGAGACCAGCTATAAAGGCTTTGGCCGACTGGTTGGACGCCGTGCGCTGATCACCGGCGCCGACTCGGGCATAGGTCGCGCCGCTGCCATCGCCTTTGCTCGCGAAGGCGCGGATATCGTCCTCAATTACCTGCCTGAAGAAGAAGCCGACGCCCGCGAAGTGGTGAAACTGATCGAGGCCGAGGGCCGCAAGGCGATCAGCGTACCGGGCGACCTCAAGGACGAACAATTCTGCCAGCGCCTGGTCAGCCAGGCGGTCGCCGGCCTGGGCGGTCTGGATATCCTGGTCAATGTCGCCGGCAAGCAGACCGCGCAGCTGGACATCGCCGAGCTGACCACCGAGCAGTTCGACGCCACCTTCAAGACCAACGTCTACGCCTTGTTCTGGCTGTGCAAGGCGGCCCTGCCGCACTTGCCGGCGGGTGCGACGATCATCAACACCGCGTCGATCCAGGCCTACCAGCCATCGGCGACACTGCTCGACTACGCGCCGACCAAATCCGCCATCGTCGCCTTCACCAAGGCCCTGGCCAAACAGGTCATCGGCAAAGGCATTCGCGTCAACGCCGTGGCCCCGGGCCCGTTCTGGACGCCTTTGCAACCGAGCGGTGGCCAGCCACAGGACAAGATCCCCGATTTCGGTTCCGAGACCCCCATGGGCCGCCCCGGCCAACCGGCGGAGTGCGCACCTATCTATGTGCTGCTGGCCAGCCAGGAATCGAGCTACATCACCGGTGAAGTGTTCGGCGTGACCGGTGGCAACCCGCTGCCTTGATACATTTGCGTTCTACTGAAAAGGAGTTTGACCATGTTGAAATTTCTCGGCGGTACCGTTGGTATCATCTTTCTGATCGGTCTGATCGTGGTGATAGCACTGTTCAAGTTCATCTTCTGATGGCTTGAGCCCTTCCTGCGCCCGCGTCTGATCGGGCGCAGGGATTCACGCCGCCGAATCCCGCCGGCGTACCCGCCCTTCCTGAATGACCGCCGCTGAATGACTCGGCAGCGCTTCCACCATCGCTAGTACCCGCCGATTACTTGCACCGCTGCACACTTGCACCGCTGAACGGCCCTTAAGCAAAGCCGCAGCCGGGGTTCGGCAAAAGTGAATTCCACCGCTTGGCCGCAGAGGCGATCATCGCAGCTACCCTTGCCAGCACCATTTGAAAATATGAATGCCATTCCGCATTCGGAACACCTACGTCCCACGTTTCCCCGGAAACAATGCTCGCCCGATAAACGCCGACGTCTGGCTCAGGGCCACCCCCATGCGCTCCAACTCCTCACGACTGTGCTGAGCACCGATACCGATTCCTGAAATCACCAGGCGCGGCTGATCATGGTGATCGGTGATCGCGCTGGCGACCAGGCTGACGCCCCGATACAGATTGCCTTCGTCGATGGCCCAGCCGCTGTGCAGGGTCGCCTGGGCTTCGCTCATATAGGTCTCGAAAGTCGGCGGATTCTCCCATTGCAGGCGCGCGAAACGCCGGCGCATCTCCTCCTCGGGCACCTGGCGCAAGGCGGCGATGCAACGGCCGCTGGCACCGATCAGTTCCGGCAGTCGGGTGTTCAGGCGCACATCGACATGGGCGGCATTGGGGATCGCGCGGCCGATGGCGTGAATATGATTGTCGCCGGTGACCTGCCAGAGGATCACCAGAATGCGGTAGTTGAGGCTCAGCCGATCGAGCTCGGGCTGAATCAGGTCGGCGTAGCTGTAGCCGATCAGGCTCACCGCCAGCTCCGAAAGCCCGAGCCCCAGGCGATAGGTCTTGTCGCTGTCGTTGAAGGACACCAACTGCTCGTTGGTCAGCGTGCGCAGGATATTGAATGCGCTGCTCGGGCTGATGCCGGTGGCCCGGGCGATGGCGGCGACGCCCTCAGGGTCGGGGGTACTGGCCAGATGGCGAAGGATCTGGATGGCATTGACTACCGCACCCACGTCCTTGGTCGCGGGTCGAGCATTCTTGTCTAACAGGTCGTCGGTCATTTTTATTCAGCATTCGGATTGACATTCTCTATGTTGAATATATTCTAGCTTCAACACGTCGTATAGCGTGACGCACAACAATAACAGGAGGACGCATGACGCATGCACCGCAACCTCTGCCAGACAGCCCCCTGGGGCCAGAGGCTCAGTACCAGGCCTATCTTGATCAGGGCCGCTTCATGCTGCAGTTCACCCCCAGCGCCGAGCGCCATGTCTTCTATCCCCGTGTAGCGGTCCCCGGCAGCGGCGAAACCGACCTGCAATGGGTGGCCGCCAGCGGCCTGGGCAAACTTTACGCGATCACCGTCAATCATTCCCGCCAAGGCAGCCACAACATCGCGCTGGTCGACCTCGACGAGGGGCCGCGGATGATGTCGCGCCTGCACGGCGTCGATACCGCCCCCATCGGCAGCCGCCTGCGCGCCGAGATCGTCGAGCTGCAGGGCCAGGCCGCCGTGGTCTTTCGAGTGATCGCCGAGGAGACGCCATCATGAGCAGCCCGTTACGCGGCCAGACCGCGATCGTCGGCATCGGCCAGTCCGGCATCGGCAATGCTCCCGGCTACAGTGCCATGGAACTGCTCGGCCAGGCGGCCGTCAGCGCCGTGGCCGATGCCGGCCTGCAGATGAGCGATATCGACGGGCTGTTCTGCGCCACCAGCGTCAATGCTTTTCCGACCCTGTCGGCCGGCGAATACCTGGGGCTGCGCCCGACCTTCTTCGACGGCACCAATGCCGGCGGTTCGAGCTTCGAGATGCACCTGCTGCAGGCGACCCTGGCGCTGCAAGCGGGCCTGTGCAACGCCGCGCTGATCTGCTACGGCTCCAATCAGCGCAGCGGCGGCGGCAAGCTGGTGTCGATGAGCGAGCCGCAATGGCACGAGACGCCCTATCAGCCGCGCCATCCGATCACCGCCTACGCCCTGGCCACCAGCCGCCACATGCATCAATACGGCACCACCCGCGCCATGCTCGCCGAAGTCGCCGTGGCCGCCCGCGGCTGGGCCAACCTCAATCCGCACGCCCATGCCCGTGGCCCCTTGAGCATCGAAGACGTGCTGGCCGCGCGCATGGTCAGCGATCCGTTGAGTACCGCCGATTGCTGCCTGGTCACCGATGGCGGCGGCGCCTGCGTCATGGTCCGCGCCGACCGCGCCCGCGATCTGCCTCGTACACCTGTCTACTTTCTAGGCGCCGCCGGAGCGCAATGGCACCGCTCGATTGTCGCGATGCCCGACCTGACCGTCACCGCCGCCACCGAAAGCGGCCCGCGTGCCATGGCCATGGCCGGCGTCAGCCACGCCGACATCGACCTGGCGATGCTCTACGACGCCTTCACCATCAACACCCTGCTGTTCCTCGAAGACCTCGGCTTTTGCCCCAAGGGCGAAGGCGGTCGCTTCGTCCAGGATGGCCGAATTGCCCCAGGCGGTTCGCTGGCGGTCAACACCAACGGCGGCGGCCTGTCCTGCATGCACCCCGGCATGTACGGCATGTTCCTGATTCTCGAAGCGGTACGGCAGATTCGCGGCGAGGCTGGCGCTCGCCAACTGGCCAGGTCCGACATCGCCCTGCTGCACGGCAACGGCGGCACCCTCTCCAGCCAGGTCACAGCCATTCTCGGGAGCGCAGCAACGCTCTGATATCGGTACCCCCTCTTACAGGTGACGACATGCACGATAATAAAAACAATGCAGATGACCGACCCAGGTCACGTTTCGACAGCCTCACCCCCCTGCTGCAACCGCGTTCGGTGGCCGTGGTAGGCGCGTCTTCGGACCCGACCCGCATCGGCGGCCGGCCCATCTCCTATATGTTGCGCCAGGAGTTTCAAGGCCTGCTGATGCCGGTCAACCCGAACCGCAAGGAGGTCCAGGGCATCCGCGCCTACGCCAGCGTGCAGAACCTGCCCCAGGCGCCGGACACGGCCATTGTCGCGGTGCCCGCTGCGCAGGTGCTCGAGACCATCAAGGCCCTGGGCGAACGCGGTACCCGCAGCGCCCTGGTGTTCTCCTCGGGGTTCAGCGAGGTGGGCGGTGACGGCGTCGGCCTGCAGGACGCCCTGGTGGCCGAAGCCCGCCGCCACAACATGCGCCTGCTGGGCCCCAATACCGCCGGCGTGTTCAACGCCAACCTGGGCTACTACGGCACTTTCGCCTCCGGCCTGGAACGCGGCTTCCCGCTGCCCGGGCGCGTCGGCATCGCCTCGCAGTCCGGCGCCTACGCGGCGCACATGCTCGGCCTGTCGCGGGCACGCGGGCTCGGCACGCCGCTGATGATCTCCACGGGCAACGAAGCCGATATCACCCTGGGTGACGGCATTGGCTGGCTGGTGGACAGCCCCGATGTCGATGTGGTCATGGCCTACGCCGAGTCGATTCGCGACGTGGACACTTTCATTCATGCCTTGGAAGCCGCCCATCGGGCACGCAAGCCGGTGATTCTGCAAAAAGTCGGGCGCAGCGCCCTCGGCCAGCAAGCGGCCATGTCCCACACCGCCTCGCTGGCCGGTGACGACAAGGTGTTCAAGGCGGTGCTCGGCGATTACGCGGTGTTCCTCGCCGACAGCGGCGCGCAGATGCTCAACATCGCCTACGCCGCTACCCGGCGCATCTACCCGGCTCGAAACAGCCTGGGCATGGTGACCATCAGCGGCGGCGCCGGCATCATCGTCAGCGATGCCGCCGAAGACCTCGAGCTGCCCATGCCGCCCATGCCCGCAGCGGCCCAGGCCAGGCTCAAGGAACAACTGTCGTTCTGCTCGCCGATCAACCCGGTGGACTTCACCGCCCACGTGCTCAACGATATTTCTCTGGCCGGCAGCTTCACCGAGAGCCTTATCAGCGACGGCGGCTACAGCTCGGTGCTGGCGTTCTTCAGCCAGGCCGGGACGGTGCCCTCGATCGCCCCGCGCCTGTGCGCCGAGCTGAAAAAGGTCAAGGACGCCCATCCCGAGACACTGTTCGTGGTGTCGCTGATCGGCGATGCCGAGCAAGTGGTGCCCTACGAGCAAGAAGGCTTCGTGCTGTTCGAAGACCCGACCCAGGCGGTCACCGCCATTCACGCCATGGGCAAACTGGGCGAGGCCTTCGACCGGCCGCTGCCGAGCAAACCGAATCTGCCTGCGGTGCAGCTGCCACCGGGCAAGCTAAGCGAGGCCGAAGCCAAGACGCTGCTCGGTGAATTCGGCATTGTCAGCGCCGCCGAGAAAGTCCTCGACAGCGCCGCCGAGGCGGCACGTTTTGCCACTCAGATCGGCTACCCGGTGGTGATGAAAATTTCCAGCCCGGACATCCTGCACAAATCCGAGATCGGCGGCGTGCTGCTGGATATCGCCAGCCCGCAAGCCGTCGAAGAGGGCTACGCCACGCTGCTTGAGCGCGCCGCCCTGCACGCCCCCGACGCGCACCTGGACGGCATTCTGGTGGCCCGCCAACTGAGCGGCGGTGTCGAGTGCTTCATGGGCATCCAGCGCGACCCGATGTTCGGCCCGGTGGCGGTGTTCGGCCTGGGCGGCATCTTTGTCGAAGTGCTCAAGGATGTGGTCCTGCGCCGCTGTCCGTTCGATGCGGTAGAAGCCGAGAAGATGATCCGCAGCATCAAGGGCGCGCCGCTGCTGCTCGGCGCCCGCGGCCGTCCGCCAGTGGACATCGATGCCCTGGCGCAGATGCTCGCGCGGCTCTCCGAGTTCGCCTGGCGCGCCGGCGACAGCCTGCAATCGGTCGACCTGAACCCCGTATTCGCCCTGCCTGCCGGCCAGGGCGCATTTGCCGCCGACGCGGTGATCATCAGCCAGGAGGTGCCCCATGCCACTCGATCCTGAGACCCTGCTGAACTTCCCCATCCCGGCGGTGCATCAGCACCTGAGCCGCAAGGACACCGCTTTCTACGCGCTGTCGGTGGGCATGGGCGCTGACCCTGTCGATCGCAAGCAGCTGGATTTCGTCGATTCGGCCCGCGACTTTCAGGCGCACCCATGCATTCCAGTGGTGCTGGCCTACCCGGGCTTTTGGCTGGGCAATCCGGCCACCGGGGTCGATGCGCTGAAACTGGTACTCGGCGAGCAGCGCATCGAATGGCTCAAACCCATTCCAGTCGAGGGCCAGATCATCGGCCGCACCCGCGTTACCGGCCTGGTCGATAAGGGCCCCGGCAAGGGCGCCCTGCTCTACAGCGACAAAGAGCTGGTCGATGCCGCCAGCGGCGAGGTGTTCGCCATCACCTCCAGCACCACCTTCCTGCGCGGCGACGGCGGCTGCGGTGCGCCAAGCGGCCCGGTGCCCCCCGCCCACGTGATGCCCGACAGCGCACCCGAGCATGTCATCGACCATCCGACCCGCCCCGAACAGGCGCTCTACTATCGCCTGAACGGTGACGACAACCCATTGCATGCCAACCCCGACGTGGCCATCCGCGCCGGCTTCGAACGGCCGATCCTGCATGGCCTGTGCACCCTGGCGACCTCGTTCCAGGCGCTGTTCGAAGTGCTTGCCGACTATCGCAGCGACCTGCTGCACAGCCTGGAAGTGCGTTTCAGCGCGCCGGTGTATCCGGGCGAAACCATCCGCACTGAAATCTGGAACGACGGCTCGTTCCGCGCGCGGGTGGTAGAGCGCGATGTGGTGGTCCTCAACAACGGCAAGTTGGCGCTGAACAAGGAGCATCGCCCATGAACCAGGCCCTCGCTGCACCCGACGATTACGAACGTCTCGAACGCCTCAACATGATTCGCGACAGCGCCGCGGCGGTGGTGCCGCGCGACGGCGATCTGTCCCGCATCCGCGCCCTGCGCTTCGCCGAACCGCAGGCACTGCGCGCGCCCTGGCAGGCCATCTGCGAGCAAGGCTGGACGGGGCTGAGCCTCGCTGAAACACTGGGCGGCAGCGGCCTGGGCCAGGCCGAATCGATTGCGCTGCTCGAGGAACTGGGCCGCGGCCTCGCTCCCGAGCCACTGATCGGCGCCAGCCTGGTGGCAACGCTGCTGCCTGCCGACTTGCTCGACGCGCAACTGAGCGGTACGCACCTGACGCTGCCTGCCGGGTTGTACTACAGCGCCTGCCTGCAGTACCGCGACGGTGCCGTCAGCGGCCAACTGCATGACGTGGCCCTCGGCGCCTGCGCCGATGCCTTTGTGGTGAAGACCGATCAGGGCCTGGCGCTGGTCGATGCCAAGGCCATCGCCCTCGTGCCCGCCGCCACCCAGGACGGCGGCCACAGCGCCCGCCTGACCTTCACTCAGGCCCCGGCGCGCCTGCTCGATGTGCCGGCGGCCGCACTTGAGCAGGCACTGGATCAGGCCACTCTGGGTACCGCCGCCTACTTGCTCGGCTGCATGCAGGGTGCCTTCGAGCGCACCCTGGACTATCTCAAGGTGCGCCGTCAGTTCGGCCGCCCCATCGGCAGTTTTCAGGCCCTGCAACATCGTTGCGTCGACCTCAAGCTGCAGATCGAACTGAGTCGCGCGATCATCACCCAGACCGCCGTGCGCATCGATGCGGGCATCGACGCCGACGCCCGTCAGCGCCAGGTCAGCGCCGCGAAAATCCGCAGCAGCCGCGCGGCGTTGCAGGTCTGCCGCGAGGCGATTCAGCTGCATGGTGCCATCGGCTACACCGACGAAGCCGACATCGGCCTGTTCCTGCGCAAGGCCCTGGTGCTGCTCAATGCCGGTGGCACACTGGCGCACCATCAGGCGCGTTATATCGAGCACGTGTTCAACGAGGTGCAGCCATGAGCCAGGCCATTGTCGAGCACGCCATTATCGAGCAAGGCATTCTTGAACAGGACCGCGGCCGCACGCGCATCCTCTCGATCAACGTACCCGAGCGTCGCAATTCGGTGTCTCTGGCCTTGCGCGAGCAGCTGTGTACCGCCTTGGTCCGTGCCGAGCAGGACGCCAAGGTGCGCTGTGTGATCCTCACCGGCGTCGACGGCAACTTCTGCGCCGGCGGCGACATCACCGACATGCACGTCAGCGATCTGGCCGCTGGCCGTGAGCGCATGCGCCGCAGCCATCGCCTGATCCGTCAGATGGTCGGCATGAGCAAACCGCTGATCGCTGCCGTCGAGGGCTGGGCCGCCGGCGCCGGCCTGTCGCTGGCCATGGCCTGCGATACCGTGGTGGCCGGCGACGGCGTGCGCTTCGTTGCCAGCTTCGGCCAGGTCGGGCTGATGGCCGACATGGGCGTGCTGCACACCCTGAGCCAACGCATCGGCCGCGGGCGTGCCCGTCAGGTGTTGCTCTACGGCGAAAAATGGGACTCCGCGCAAGCCGACAAGCTAGGCCTCATCGATCATCTGGTGCCGGCCGGCCAGGCACTGGAAGTCGCTCTGGGCCGGGCCCAGGTGCTGGAAAAACTCGCGCCCCTGCCCTTGGCGCTGACCAAGGCGGTGCTGGCCGAAGGGCTCGACGCCCAGTTGGACCGCGAGCTGGAACTGCAGAGCCAGCTGTTTCTCAGCCACGACCACGCCGAGGGCAAGGCGGCCTTTTTGGGCAAGCGCCCCGCCGAATTCACCGGAGCCTGAACCATGACCGATTACAACGCGATGGACGACAGCAGTTTTCGCCTTGAGGTGCGCAGTTGGGTGCAAGCCAACTACCCCGCCGCCAAGCGCAACCCGCGCAAACGGCTGGGCACTGAAGACAGCCGCGAGTGGTATCGGCTGCTGTCGCAAAAAGGCTGGCTGGCCCCCGGCTGGCCGCAGGAATACGGCGGCATGGGCCTGAGCGCGGCCAAGCAGTTGATCATGATGGAGGAGATGGAAAGCCACGGCTGCGCACGCCTGCCCGACAGTGGCTTGACCATGCTAGGGCCGATGCTGGTGCGCTACGGCAGCGAGGCGCAAAAGGCCTATCACCTGCCGCGCATCCTCAGCGGCGAGCACCTCTGGTGTCAGGGCTACAGCGAGCCCAACGCCGGCTCCGACCTGGCCAGCCTGCGCACCGAAGCCGTCGATGAGGGCGACCATTGGCGCGTCAGTGGCCAGAAGATCTGGACCACCATGGCCACCGAGTCGAACTGGATCTTCATGCTCGTGCGCACCGACCGCAACGCCAAGCCCCAGGCCGGTATCAGCTTTTTGCTGGTGCCGCTGGACACTCCCGGCATCGAAGTGCGGCCGATCCTCAACCTCGACCTGCACGGCGAATTCGCCGAGGTGTTCTTCACCGACGTCAAGGTGCCCAAGGCCAACCTGGTCGGCGAGCTCAATCAGGGCTGGAGCATGGCCAAGGCGCTGCTGGGCTTCGAGCGCATCTTTCTCGGTTCGCCCAAGCAGTCGACCCATTCGCTGGACCGCCTGGCGCGCCTGGCCAAGCTCAACGGTGCCTGGCAGCAACCGGTGTTCCGCCAGCGCTTCGCTGATCTGCAGCTGGATCTGGACTGCCATCGGGCGCTGTATGAATCCTTCGCCGACGCGCTGCGCCGCGGCCAGCCACTGGGCGCCGAAGTGTCGATGCTGAAGATCTTCCAGTCCGAGCTGTTTCAGCGCATCAACGAACTGGCACTGGAGACTGCCGGCGAAGCCGCCGGCCTGCTCGACCCGATCCCCGAAGATGCCGCGCTGTATCCCGCCGGCCTGTTCATTCAGTCGCTGTGCGCGACCATCTACGGCGGCAGCAACGAGATCCAGCGCAACATTCTGGCCAAGCAGGTGCTGGATCTGCCGGCCTGACCGAGCCGGTACCCGATGAACCGATTGACGCGACACCTGTAGCGAGGGGGCTTGCCCCCGAAAGGTACATCCGCCACACGCCTGTGCACTGATACATCTTTCGGGGGCGAGCCCCTCGCTACAGGACCTGGGGCATTTTGAACAACAACAAGGACACCCAATCATGAGCACATCCCCCTCGATCGAAGGCAAAGTCGCGATTGTCACCGGCAGCGGCAGCGGTATCGGCCAGGCCATCGCCCTGGCCATGGCCGCCGCGGGCGCCAAGGTGGTCATCAACGACATCGGCGTCTCCCTGCAAGGTGAAGGCGGCTCCAACAGCCCCGCCATGCAGACCCAGGCACTGATCCGCGAAGCCGGCGGCGAAGCGGTGATCAACACCGACAGCGTCTCGGAATGGGCCAACGCCAAGCGCATCGTCGATTGCGCGCTGGACTCGTTCGGGCGCGTCGACATAGTGGTCAACAACGCCGGCATCCTGCGCGACGCCATCTTTCACAAGATGAGCCCGGAAGAATGGCTGGCGGTCGTCAACGTGCACCTCAACGGCAGCTTCTTCGTCAGCCGCGCCGCCGCTGAACATTTCCGTGAGCAGCAAAGCGGCGCCTTCGTGCACATGACCAGCACCTCGGGGCTGATCGGCAACGTCGGCCAGGCCAACTATTCGGCAGCCAAGCTCGGCATCGTCGGGCTGTCGAAGACCATCGCCATGGACATGCGCCGCTTCGGTGTGCGCTCCAACTGCATCGCGCCCTTCGCCTGGGGCCGCATGACCAGCTCGATCCCGTCCGACACCCCGGAGCAGAAAGCCCGGGTCGAGCGCCTGCAGCAGATGACCCCGGACAAGAACGCGCCGCTGGCGGTGTACCTGGCCAGCGATGCGGCCAAGGATGTCAGCGGCCAGGTGTTCGCCGCGCGCAACAACGAGCTGTTCCTGATGAGCCAGAGCCGGCCGCTGCGCAGCGTGCAACGCAGCGATGGCTGGACCCCGCAGCAGATCGCCGAGCATGGCATGCCCGCCCTGCGCGGCAGCTTTTTGCCGCTGGATGCCAGCGCTGACGTGTTCTCGTGGGATCCGGTATGAGCACCTTCAAGACGCGCTTCACCGCGACCTTCGGCATCGAGCACCCGATCATGCAAGGCGGCATGCAATGGGCGGCCAGGGCCGAGTTGGTGGCGGCGGTGGCCAACGCCGGGGCGCTGGGCACGCTGTCGGCGCTGACGCAACCGACCCCCGAGGACCTGGCGCGGGAGATTCAGCGCTGCCGCGAGCTCACCGACCAGCCGTTCGCGGTCAACCTGACCCTGCTGCCGACCCTCAAGCCGGTGCCTTACGGCGAATACTGCGCGGCCATCATCGAAGGCGGCGTGGGCATCGTCGAAACCGCCGGCAGCAACCCGCAGGCACACATCGACGTGCTGCGCGCCCATGGCATCAAGGTCATCCACAAATGCACCTCGGTACGCCACGCCCTCAAGGCCCAGGCCCTGGGCGTGGATGCGGTGTCCATCGACGGCTTCGAGTGCGCCGGCCACCCGGGCGAGGACGATGTACCCGGACTGGTGCTGATCCCCGCTGCGGCGCAACGCCTGAGCGTGCCGCTGATCGCCTCTGGTGGTTTTGCCGATGCCCGCGGGCTGGTCGCGGCGCTGGCGCTGGGCGCGGACGCGATCAGCATGGGCACGCGCTTCTTGTGTACCCAGGAAGCGCCGGTGCACGCGCAGGTCAAGGCCACCCTGGTGGCCAACGATGAGCGCAGCACCGATCTGATTCTGCGCAGCCTGCGCAACACCGCGCGGGTCGCGCGCAACGCCATCAGCCAGGAAGTCCGGGCCATGGAGGCGCGCGGTGCGAAGTTCGAAGAGCTCGCGCACCTGGTGTCGGGCCAGCGCGGTCGCCAGGTCTACTCCACCGGTGACGCTGATTTCGGCGTGTGGTCGGCCGGGCTGGTGCAAGGCCTGATCGACGACATCCCGACCTGCCAGGCGCTGGTGCAGCGCATCGTCGACCAGGCCCGGCAATTGATCGACCAGCGCCTGCAAGGCCTGCTGGTGGAGTAAAGAACCACGCGTCGCAGCCCCTCAACGAGAGAATAAAAATAATGGAAATGCTCGCTGCTTCAACGCCAACCAAAGTGATCGCCACCCACACCAAGGCCATCGTCTTCGTGTTCTGTTTCCTCGGCCTGCTGGCCGACGGCGCCGACCTGATGCTGCTGTCCTACAGCCTCGGCAGCCTGCGTCAGGAGTTCGGCCTGAGCAGCTTCGAAGCCGGCAGCCTGGGCAGCATCACCCTCGCCGGCATGGCCATAGGCGGCATCTACGGCGGCTGGGCCTGCGACCGCTTCGGCCGGGTCAAGGTGGTGTTCTGGACCACCCTGGTGTTTTCCATCGGCACCGCGGCGCTAGGCTTCACCCACAGTTATCTGCAGTTCGCCCTGGTGCGCTTCTTCGCCTCGCTGGGGCTGGGCTCGCTGTTCGTGGCCTGCAACACGCTGATGTCCGAGTACGTCTCGACCAAATACCGCACCACCGTGCTCGCCACCCTGCAGGCCGGCTGGACCGTGGGCTATCTGGTCGCCACCCTGCTGGCTGGCGCGATCATCCCCGAGCACGGCTGGCGCTGGCTGTTCTTCATCGCCATCGTGCCGGTGGTGCTGGCGCTGTTCGTCAAGCCGCTGGTGCCCGAGCCACCGGCCTGGCTCGCCGCCCAGGCCGAACGCCAGCGGATCAAGCGCGAAGGCGGCGGTGTGGTGGTGAAAAAACCCGGCTCGTTGAAGATCCTGTTCGCCGACAAGGCCGCGCGACGCATGCTGATCCTGTGGACGCTGACCGCAGGCTTTTTGCAGTTCGGCTATTACGGGGTCAACAACTGGATGCCCTCGTATCTGGAGCAAGAGCTGCACATGAACTTCAAGGCCATGACCGGTTATATGGTCGGCACCTATGCGGCGATGATCGTCGGCAAGGTGTGCTCGGGAGTGCTCTCCGATGCGGTCGGGCGGCGCAATTCGTTTGTGTTCGGGTGTATCGGCACGGCGCTGTTGATTCCGGCGATCGTGTACCTGAATTCGCCGGGGAATATTCTTTATCTGCTGGTGTTCTTCGGGTTTATCTATGGCATTCCGGTGGGGGTGGTGGCGACTTATATGACCGAGAGCTTCGAGACTCGGGTGCGCGGCTCCGGCGTAGGTGGCGCCTACAATTTTGGCCGGATCGGGGCAGCCTTCGCGCCGGCGATCATCGGCTTGCTGGCGGCGCAGGTGTCGATTGCAGCGGGGATGCTGGTGATGGGAGTTGCTTATGTGATCACCGGACTGATACCGGCGCTTTTCATCCGTGACAAGCTTCATGATCCGCAGAAAGCCCTGTAGCGAGGGGGCTTGTCCCCGATTCGCGGCGTAAGGGGCATAGGTGTCTACAAGGACAGGCAATCGGGGGCAAGCCCCCTCGCTACAGGGATTGCCGATGGGAGGCCTTATAACCAGATCTCAGCTTGCATGACTTTTTCGCAGGTTGACGCCAGCTCAAGGTATGGCGGTATTCTTGGCATCGACTTCCAGCGGCCCACCCGGCCGCTTACCACGAACCAGGAGTTTGCCTCACATGAGCAATGCCCCTTACGTCCCGCCCAAGGTCTGGAGCAACGACACCTCGGTCGGCGGTAATTTCGCCAGCATCAACCGCCCGACCGCCGGCCCGACCCACGACAAAGTCCTGCCGGTGGGCAAGCACCCGCTGCAGTTGTACTCGCTGGCCACACCCAATGGCATCAAGGTCACCATCCTCCTCGAAGAGCTCCTGGCGGTGGGGGTGTCCGAGGCCGAGTACGACGCCTGGCTGATCCGCATCAATGAAGGCGATCAGTTCTCCAGCGGCTTCGTCGACATCAACCCGAACTCCAAGATCCCCGCCCTGCTCGACCGCAGCGTCGAACCGCCGATCCGGGTGTTCGAATCCGGTTCGATTCTGCTGTATCTCGCGCAGAAGTTCGGCCGCTTCCTGCCTACCGATGCGCCCGGGCGGACCGAGACGCTGAACTGGCTGTTCTGGCAGATGGGCTCCGCACCCTACGTGGGTGGTGGTTTCGGCCACTTCTATGCCTATGCACCGGAGAAGTTCGAGTATCCGATCAACCGCTTCACCATGGAAACCAAGCGCCAGCTCGATGTGCTCGACCGCCGTCTGGCCGAAAGCGAGTACCTGGCGGGCGACAGCTATACCATCGCCGATATCGCGGTGTGGTCGTGGTACGGCAAGCTGGTGCGCGGTGATCTGTATTCGGCTGGGGAGTTTCTGGATGCCAAGAGCTATACCCATGTGCAGCGCTGGGCAGAAGCTATTGCTCAGCGCCCGGCAGTGATTCGCGGTACGCGGGTGAATCGGCCTTGGGGCGATGAAGCGACGCAGGTGCCGGAACGGCATGATGCGGCGGACCTGGATTGATCAGTCGCGGTTGAAACGTTCGCCTGCAAAGGCCAGACAGTTGAACCTTGATGTCATATGATGTCTAACCTCCACATTTAACACCCAAGGCCGCCGCCCTACCGCGGCCTTCCCCTCGCTCCCTCCTCAAGAGGCTCGCCCCACCATGCTCAAAGCTGCCGAGTTAGTCGTCAAGTGTCTGGAAAACGAAGGCGTCGAATACGTTTTCGGTATTCCCGGTGAAGAAAACCTCGACCTGCTGGACTCGCTCTCGCGCTCGTCCATCAAGTTGATCCTCACCCGCCACGAACAGCCTGCGGGCTTCATGGCTGCCACTTACGGGCGCCTGACCGGCAAGACCGGCGTGTGCCTGTCGACCCTCGGCCCGGGCGCGACCAACCTGGTGACCGCCGGCGCGTACGCGTTTCTGGGCGGCATGCCGATGATGATGATCACCGGCCAGAAGCCGATCAAAAAATCCAAGCAAGGGCGTTTCCAGATTCTCGACGTGTGCGGAATGATGGCGCCGCTGACCAAGTACACCCACCAGTTGGCCTCCGCGGACAACATCCCCTCGCGTATCCGTGAAGCGATTCGCCTGGCCGAGGAAGAAAAACCCGGCTCCGTGCACCTCGAGCTGCCTGAGGACATCGCCGCCGAATTCACCGACAGCACGCCCATCGCCCCGAGCCTGAGCCGCCGCCCGGTCGCCGAACAGAAAGCCATCGAGGCCGCCGTCGCCAAGCTCGAAGCTGCGCGCAGCCCGGTGCTGGTGATAGGTGCCGGCGCCAACCGCAAGATGACCGCCCGGGTACTGCGCCAGCTGATCGAGAAGACCGGCATCCCCTTCGTCACCACGCAAATGGGCAAGGGCGTGGTCGACGAGCGTCATCCGCGCTTCCTCGGCAACGCTGCGCTGTCGGCGGGCGACTTCGTCCACCGCGCGCTGGAGTCCGCCGACCTGATCGTCAACATCGGTCATGACGTGATCGAGAAGCCGCCGTTCTTCATGGTCCGTGGCGGCACCGAGGTGGTCCACATCAGCTTCCGCTCGGCAGAAGTCGATCCGGTGTATTTCCCGCAGATCGAAGTGGTCGGCGACATCGCCAACGCCATCTGGGAAATCAAGGAAAAAATCGAGGTCCAGGACAGCTGGGACTTCAGCCGCATGCTGACCATCCGCGAAGCCAACGAGGCCCATGTCGCGCTCGGCGCCGACGATGCGCGCTTCCCGGTATACCCGCAGCGGCTGGTGGCGGACCTGCGCGCGGTGCTGCCGTCCGACGGCATCGTCGCGCTGGACAACGGCGTCTACAAGCTCTGGTTCGCGCGCAACTACAAGGCCTACATGCCCAACACCGTGCTACTCGACAACGCCCTGGCGACCATGGGCGCCGGCCTGCCTTCCGCCATGGCGGCGCGCCTGGTGTACCCGGACACGCCGATCGTCTCGGTGTGCGGTGACGGCGGTTTCATGATGAACAGTCAGGAGCTCGAAACGGCGGTACGCCTGAAGATGAACCTGGTGGTGATCGTGTTGCGCGATGACGGCTACGGCATGATCCGCTGGAAACAACAGCAGATGGGCTTCGAGGACTTCGGTCTGGATTACGGCAACCCGGATTTCGTCAAGTACGCCCAGAGCTATGGCGCCTTCGGGCATCGGGTCGAAAGCGCCGAGGCGTTCGCGCCGTTGGTGACCCAATGCTTGCAGACCCCGGGTGTGCATGTGATCGACTGCCCGGTGGATTACTCGGAAAACGACCAGATTCTGCACCGCGACATTCAGTCGCTCAGCGCTGCGGTCTGATCACTGATCGATAGCGGCATGCCAACCCTGTGGCGCGGGAGATTGCTCCCTCGCCACAGGGTCCTGGGTCCCAGGCCGAGTCTTAGCGCCGCACCAGCACCTGCGGCCCCAGTGCCGCCAGCTCGGTAATGCCCAGCAAGCCCAGATCACGGCTCACTTCATCGACGATCAAGCGGATGGCATGGGCCACCCCGGCCTGCCCACCCACGGCGCTGGCGTAGTTGAAAGGCCGCCCGATAAACGCCGCCTTGGCGCCCAGGGCCAGGGACTTGAGCACATCGGTGCCGCGGCGAATACCGCTGTCGAGCATCACCGTCATGCCCTCGCTGGCGGCGATGATGTCGGGCAGCACATACAGCGGCGGCACCGTACCGTCGAGCTGCCGACCACCGTGGTTGGAGACGATCACGCCGTCGATGCCGCTCGCCTTGCAGCGCGCCGCGTCGGCCGCCGTCAACACACCCTTGATGATCATCGCGCCAGGCCACTGCTGGCGGATGTGACGCACATGGCCCCAGTGCAGATGACCGCGGTCGGTGAAGTCGCGCATCACGCTCGACGACATCACCGGCGCACCACGCGTAGCGTAGTTGTTTTCGAAATACGGCATGCCGTGGTGGATCAGGGTGCGCAAGAAGGTCCCCAGCAACCAGCGCGGGTGGGTCACGCCTTGGTAGGCCAGCGCCAGGCTGGGCCGCAGCGGCGTGGAGAAGCCAGCGCGCACGTTGTTTTCGCGGTTGGCCTTGACCGGGGTGTCGACGGTGATCACCAGCGTCTGCACCCGGGCCTTGCGCACGCGCTCGATCAGCGGCGCGATCTGCGTGGCGTCGCCCGGCAGATAGGCCTGGAACCAGGTGTTGGGGGCCGCCTCGAGCACCTCTTCCAGACGAATCAGCGAGGAGCCGCTCATGATGAAAGGCACATTGGCCTCTGCCGCGGCCTGCGCCAGCGACAGGTCGCCGCGATAGCCCGTGAGCGCGGCGATGCCCATGGGCGCAATGCCGACGGGAGCAGCGTAGCGATGACCGAACAGCTCGGTCGTCAGGTCCCGCTGGGATACGTCGACCAGCACGTTGGGCTTGAGAAAGTAATCATTGAACACCGCGCGGTTGGCCTGCAGCGTCTGGTTATCCTCGACACCGCCTTGCACATAGGCGAACAGCGGCTTGGGCAGGTGCCTGCGCGCGCCAGGTTCGAAATCGTCCAGCGAAAGGTAGCGAGAAAGCAGTGTGGTCATGGTCGAGGCTGCCGAGTCAAACGTGCCGCGACTATAAAGGGGCGCGAGTAGCGGCGCTAAATAGCCAGATGGCATATGGATATATTCAGCGTCGGTGCTGGGCTTGGGCCATCAGCCATTGCTCCACCGTTGCGAGTGGCGAATCCGGGGCGACGGGCCTGGCGGTGACCATGTAAAAACCGCGGCGCGTATCGAGTGGGTAGCGCTCGCCCAGCACCCTCACCAGCCGGCCACTGTGCAGAGCGGACTCGACAAACAGCTCGGGCACCAAAGCGATACCCATCCCCTGCTCGGCAGCATCCAGCGCCAGGCTGGTCTGGGAAAACGACGGCCCGGAGAACGCCATGCCGGGGTAGCCATAGGTCTCGAACCAGCGCTTCCAGTTGTCATGGCTGTCCGTGATCAAGGGCGCGCGCGCCAAGTCCTGCGGGGCTTGCCAGGTCTCCAGCCCCTTCAGGCTCGGCGCGCAGACGGCGATGGCGCGGCCCGGCAGCAGGAAGCGCGCGTCACCTTCCGGGAACGGCGGCGTGCCCCAGCGGATGGCCATGTCCACCGCGCCACGGCCGGTGAGCGGCCGAATGATCTCGGAGGCATCGATCCGCACGGTGAGGTGTGGATGCCGGGTACCCAGCTCGGCCAAGCGCGGGATCAGCCAGCGGCTGGCGAAGGTTCCGGTGGTGCTGAGGGTCAGTTGATAGCCTTCGCTGCCGTTCTGGTTGATCAACAGTTCACGGGTGGCGTCCTCGACCATACCCAAGGCCAGACGCACCCGGATGATGTACGGCTCCGCCGCCGCGGTAGGCGTCAGGCCGCGGGGCAAACGGGTGAAGAGCTGCACGCCCAATTTGCGTTCCATAGCGCGCACCTGTTGGGCGACGGCGCCCTGGCTCACGTGGAGTTCTTCGGCGGCCGCGCGGAAGCTGCCAAGCCTCGCGGTCGCTTCCAGCGCCAGCAGATGGTTGTGAACGGCGTAGGCCGCGCGACGCGCTTCGTGATGAATCATTGCTCGGCCCACCCTGTAGTTTTTCTACGGTATGGCTTGATTATTTGTGGTTAGTGAATCTACAGGTTTTCAGGCCTGATAAGCGCAGTATTCCACCTCAGAGGCAAATAGAAATGGCAGACCAGAGAGTAGCGATCATCACCGCCGGCGGCAGTGGCATGGGCGCTGCCGCCGCCCGCAAGCTGGCAGCAGAGGGTTACCATGTAGCTATTCTGTCGTCCTCTGGCAAAGGCGAAGCGCTGGGCAAGCTGCTGGGCGGGATCGGCCTGACCGGCTCCAACCAATCCGCCGAAGACCTCCAGGCCCTGATCGACATGGTCATCGCGCAATGGGGTCGGATCGATGTGCTGGTCAACAGCGACGGCCATGGCCCACGCGCCCCGCTCCTGGAGATACCCGACGAGGATTGGTACAAGGGCATGGAGGTGTACTTTCTGCCCATCGTTCGCGCCACCCGTCTGGTCGCCCCGATCATGCAGCAACAAGGCGGCGGCTCCATCGTCAACATCACCTCGGCCTAGACGTTCGAACCCACGGACATGTTCCCGACCTCGGCGGTGTTCCGCGCGGGGCTAGCGTCCTACACCAAGATCTTCGCCGATGGCCATGCCAAGCATAATGTGCGCATGAACAACGTTTTGCCGGGCTGGATCGACAGCCTGCCGGGCACGGATGAGCGCCGCAAGAGTGTGCCCATGGAGCGTTATGGCACAGCTGAAGAGATTGCCAGCGTGATTGCGTTTCTGGCCGGTGCGGGGGCGGGTTATATCACTGGGCAGAACTTGCGGGTCGATGGTGGGGTGACGAGTTCGGTGTGAGGATGGCATCGACGGCGGTGGCCTTTGACAGCATCTGCCAGTGGCGGCATCTGCCATTGAGAAAAGCGGGCAGCCGCCCACTGTGGCGAGCTTTGAGGTAGCCTTGCAGGCTTTCAAGGAGATGCTCATGCCCGCACCTGTACTTGCTGCCGCCCAATGCGCCGTTAAAGCTGGCGATATCGATGCCAACCTGGCATTGCATCTTGAGTTCATGCGACGCGCGCAAGCCTTTGACGTGGGGCTATTGCTGTTCCCCGAACTGTCCCTCACAGGATACGAACCCACCTTGGCCCACGATCTGGCGCAGGATAGCGAGTGCGACCTGCTCGCCCCTTTGCGCCAGCTCGCCAGGCAAGCGTCGATGACCGCGGTCGTCGGCTTGCCGCTGCGGTTGCCCGACCATGAAAAACCACTGATTGCCGCGTTCATACTGCATCCGGATGGGGCGTTGGGGATCTATACCAAACAGCATCTGCACCCTGGCGAAGAGCAATATTTCAGTGGCGGAAACGGCGGTGACTTGCTGCAGGTCAGCGACCTGCAAATCGCCCTGTCGGTATGCGCCGATTTCAGCCAGCCGCAACACGCAGCCACAGCCGCCGCACAGGGCGCGCAGGTGTATGCCGCCAGCGTACTGATCGGCGAAGCTGGCTATCCCCATGACAGCGCGCTGTTGCAGTCCTATGCGCAGCGCCACGGCATGGCCGTGCTCATGGCCAATCATGGCGGGCCTACCGATGGCTGGACGGCTGCGGGGCGCAGTGCATTCTGGGATGAACAGGGGCGCTGTGTTGCGGCGACCAGTGGCAGCGGGAATCGCTTGCTGATGGTCGCCAAACAGCCTCACGGCTGGGAAGAACTTTGCAGCGCCAGTCTCTGATTCATTTGGTTGAAGCTTCACGGGCAGGTATCTTTCAGCGCGCATGAATCTTGCAGCCTGATCTCAACGGCTGATTGATACGATCCAGTCCTGAGTATTCGAGACGTAGAGGTAACTGATATGAGCGGCGATGAGCTGAAGCAACTAAGAACCGAAATCGACCGCCTGGATGAAGAGCTCATCAGGATCCTGGGGCTGAGATTCATCGCGACCGGCAAGGTCGGTCACATCAAGGCGGCTCACAGCCTGGCAGCGGTGGACCCTTCGCGCGAGGCGGCGCAAGCGCAGCAGTATTCCGTATTGGCAGCCCAACACGGGCTCAGTGATGAACTGGTTCAGAAAGTGTTCAGAGCGGTCATCGATGAAGTGGTAGAGAACCACCGGACTATCCGGCAAAACAGCGCTGAATGATACCTGGCGCCGCCCTGAGGTTTAGCGAATACCGAGCGGCAAGGGCGCAGGTGACCCTCACCTCAGCCCAAGCGCTTCTGGTAGAAGAAACGCTGGTGTTCGACGGGGAAGTTATCGAGGTGCCCGAAACGGGTAAAACCGTGCCGCTCATAAAAAGCCGGGGCCTGGAAATCGAAGGTGTCGAGCCAGATGCCGACGCAGCCCCGGTCACGCGCGACTTCCTCGGCCATGTTCATCAAACGCGTACCGACGCCCTGCCCACGCGCAAGCTCCGGGATGGCAAGCAACTCGATAAACAGCCAGCCATGAAAGATATCGCCATATAAGCCGCCAATGATTTCTTCACTGTCTTGATCACGAACCAGCAACGCAATGGTCTCCGCTTTTGGATCACCCAGGTGGGAATGATTGAACGCCCGCAGAGGCTTGAGGATCGCCGAACGCTCGACGTCCCCGGGGTTTACCGCCATTTCGATACGCATACTCATGGGCTAATCCCTTAGATAGAAGTGCCTGATTGTCAGCGCATCAAAACATCCTTGAAGACCAGCGTCCAGCCAATACACCTTGCTGGAAGACGCTCTACTCGCCCCACGCCTCAGCGAAGATGCGCACCCGGTTCTCGCCCATGAGCATGCGCACGGTGCGGTCCGGATGCGAGGTGAAAAATCAGATTAGTCTCATATCCATCACCACCTACCTCCCCTAGCCTTGCCCCTCCAAAAACAACGATCACGAGGGAATCATGGCCAGAGGTTATTTCATCCGCCAAGGCGATAAAACCACCTGCGGCGGACAAGTACTGGAGGGAGACACCGGCTGGCTGTCACACGGCGCGCCACTGGCGCGGGAGGGTGATCGGGTCTCCTGCGGCGAAGATGGCGAGGTCTATCATATCGCTGGCGGAGTCGCCAATTTTCTCCTCAATGGACGGCGCGGCGCAGGCACATTGGATAGCGTCAGCACCTGCCCGTGCCAGGCGAATCTGATTCCGGCGAGCGCAGGGATGGTATACGACAAGGAGGAGGCCCCCGCTGCACGACGGAGCATGCCGGATGCCGTTCAAACGCGTGCTCCGCAGCCGGCCGATTTTGACAACTCTCGTCAACGCGCCTCAAGTCTCTCAAACTCGCATGCTGATTCAGCGGATCCACGCCCGCCCGCACAAGAGCCAGGCTTTCATATCGTCGAGAAAAGCACCCGCCGGCAAGAGTTGCTGTCATCGCTGCTAGCGGGGATGAGTCCAGCAGCACAGCGTAAATTCCACTCACTGAACCCGGGATCAGATCTGATCAAGGCCGGATCGCTCATCGTGCTCAGCGACCCGAACAACCATCGGTGCACACGAGAGGAAGCGCTGTTGATGTCTGCGGCGACATCAGCCAATCAGATACTGGAATCGCTAAGCGCTGACGAAGCGGATTTCATGATGCGGCATCGCGATGAGATCGCGACGTTTCTGAGTTACAGCTCGACGTCGGTTGGTGTGGGTACGGCGATGTATGCGCGGCATCTCAAAGAGTTGGAAAAAATTCTCATGGACATTGAGGCGCTGCACCAAAACGCGTTCGCTCGAGATGGTCACCTGCGATCTTCGTCTTTCTTTGCCGAGCGCAAAACGTTAATGAAGCAGCTTGACTTGCACCTAGGCACTCTAACGCGTAAAGGCGTTGGGATCGCAGATCACCCGAACTTGAGAAGTGCGCTGGGTATTTCCAGCCGCAGCCTTGTGCATCATTGGAGCAAAGCGGGATCTGCGGGGCAGATACCTGGATACGCAACGAGCCTTAATGGAATCGCGACGGCATCAAAAGTGATCAAGGCAGGTGGATGGCTAGGTATCGGAATAGGCGCCGCTGCTTCATACCACAAAGTACAGTCGGTTTGCGCGGCAGGCAATTTAGAAGCCTGCCAGCGCGTCAAGGTTACGGAAACAGGAAGCTTTTTAGGAGAGGTTGGCTTTGGAGCCGCAGCTGGCGTAATACTCTCCGGGGGCACGGTCGGATCTTTATGCATTGGTCTAGGATTGCCCACAGGGGGAGCCAGCATAGCTATATGTGGGCTTATCCTGGTTGGAGCTGGCTCCTATGTAGCCGGCAAAGGGGGGGCCGCAGCGGGTAGTTATGTAGGTGAGCTTCTCTATCAGGAAACGAAATGACAGCAGGCAATATAGCACTCGGCTGGCTATGCGGCGTGGCGATCATCGGCCTACTTATCACCGAGGGCATCGCCCTTTACCTTATTCATACACGAGCCAATGAGATACTCGGATACTTCAAGAATAGCCCCACTTTATTCGCTAAAAAGGCAATGATGAATGGAGGCCCCTATGGAAAATTGGTATTGATAGGCGATATCGCTAGAGTCGTCAGTTTCCCGCACTCTCACCTCAGAAGCGGAAAGTTGGATGCAGACGACCTGAACAGTCTGCCGCCAGGGCTCAGACGTACACTCAAGGCGATCTATTGGTCATTGATCCTGCTGCTAGCACTCGGCCTTCTGGCCGTTCTGCTAATAAAAATAGAGCTATTTAACTAGCACGCCCAAAGTGTAGGGTTACCGAAATAGGGAGCGCTGCAGGGGGTTTGGTCGTCGTCGGATTCCGCTCCTATGCGGCGGGGAGAGCAGGTGAACAAGCTGGTAAGTATGTGGGTGATATTATCTATAGGTATACCAAATGATCGCTGCTGATTTGATCGTTGCCGCTATCATAGGCTTTACATTTCTCGCGACTTATATCTGGGCAGTCGTTGCACTGCACCTCGTAAAAAAACATACACAGGAGCTTACTGACTGTTTTCAAAACTCTCCCTATTTCCTACATAACGCTCCTGCAAAGCATGACGGCATCATGATAAGGCTAGGCTTTTTTGGAATTGTCGCAGCAGGCATCGCATATCCGGGATGGCACGCAAAAAACGGATTAATGAGCAGTCATGACTTCAGCATTTTGCCGGCACCACTCAAAAGTAAGTTTAAAATCATGTACCGGATACAAATAGCTCTAATTACTAGCATGATAACGACTTCCGCAATAATCAAGACGGGCATAATTTAAAGCTAGACAACAATAAAATGAGCACATCCATGACCGGATACATAATCACAAGCGTTACCCACTGAACTCGGGCATCTTTATATTGTGCCTGAGACCGGCGATAAGACATAATTCACATATAAGCAATCCCACATCAGTGACATCGACAGCGCCAACTGAAAGCGCCAGCCACTGGAGAAAACATTTGGAGACTCTTCATGTATTTCCCGGAGTATATCGTCACAGGGCTAATTGTCTGGACGGGAGCATCCTTATACCTAGCCTACAAGCTAAGGACAAAAATTCTTGAACATATGAAAAACTCCACACTAGTGACGCTGGCAGCACCCACTGAAAGCGACAGCCACTGGAAAAAATTCATCTGGATCAATAACGTCGCCAGCTACATAACTCACCCCGCCTTCTATATAAAGCGAGGCGAGTTGAACTCAGCCGATCTCCAGAACCTCCCTAAATCCATCAAACGCAGTCTGGTAACCCTACGCTGGGGAATACTAGGTTTGGTAATCAGCATAGCCATGTACTTTGTCATGAAAACTCGCTGATTTTCGCTTCCGCCGCCTGGCGGTGCATTGGCGGCGCCTCAAGGGTGGGGAGGGTCAGTCTTGCTCGATCAACCCCTTGATCCGCACCGCCAACCCTTCCACCGAAAACGGCTTGGTCATGATATGCATGTCCGCATCCAGGCTGCCGTTGCCGATCACCGCCTGCTCCGCATAGCCGGTAATGAACAGGACCTTGAGCCTGGGGCGCGCATGCCGGGCCAGGTCGACCATCTGCCGCCCGTTCATGTTGCCCGGCAAGCCGACGTCGGACACCAGCAGATCGATGCGCACGTTGGACTCGAGGATCTGCAGCCCGGACGGTCCGTCAGGCGCTTCGATGGCGTGGTAGCCCAGCTCCTCGAGGATTTCCGCGACCAGCAGCCGTACCGTCGGTTCGTCATCCACCACCAGCACGGTTTCACCGTCGACCGCCCGGGGCATTTCAGTCAGTTGCAGCGGCTCGTCTATCTGCTCTTCGCCCAGATGAGCCGGCAGATACAGGCAGACGGTCGAGCCTTTGCCGGGTTCGGAATAGATCTTCGCCTGCCCGCCCGACTGACGAATGAAACCGTAGATCATCGACAGCCCAAGCCCGGTCCCCATGCCGATGGGCTTGGTGGTGAAGAACGGCTCGAACGCCCTGGCGGCGACATCCGCGTCCATGCCGGTGCCGTTGTCCGAGACGCACAGCGACACGTAGTTGCCCGGTGGCAGATCGAAGGCCGCCGCGGCTCGGGCATCCATCGCCCGGTTGCTGGTCTCGACCGTCAGTTTGCCCCCGTCCGGCATCGCGTCGCGGGCGTTGATGCACAGGTTGAGCAAGGCGTTTTCCAGCTGGTTGGGGTCGACGTGGGTGGTCCAGATCGCGTTGCCGGTGAGCATGTGCGACTCGACCGCCGGGCCCATGGTGCGGCCGATCAACTCGGCCATGTCCGCCACCAGGCGATTGATGTTGGTGGCTCTGGGGTCCAGCGTCTGGCGTCGGGAAAAGGCCAGCAGCCGATGGGTCAGCGAAGCCGCGCGGCGAGCTGCGCCGTAGGCCGCGGAGAGGTACTTGTCGAGGTCGTTGACGCGACCTTGCACGATGCGGTTCTGCATCATTTCCAGGCTGCCGGAGATGCCGGTCAAGAGGTTGTTGAAGTCGTGGGCGATGCCGCCGGTGAGCTGCCCTACCGCTTCCATTTTCTGTGACTGGCGCAGTTGCTCTTCGGAGCGCAGCAACTCTTCGGTGCGCTCGATGATGGTCTGCTCCAGCGAGGCGTTGAGCTCTCGCAGGTCGTTCTCGGCCTTGCGCCGGGCGATGGCGCTGTTGGTGCGCTCGGCGATGTCGCGCACCAGCCGCGACTCGGCTTCTTCCCAGGGATGGGCTTCGTTGTGCAGCACGCACAACGCGGCGATGGGCACCCCCGCTTCCATCAGCGGGATATTGATCATCGACAGGGTGCGGTTGCCCGAGCGCAGCGCGCCGCGTGAGTCGCCGCGGGTATCGGCGTTGAGCAGCACGCGGGACGGCAGAAAGGTCCCCAGCAGCTCTTCGTAATCCGGCCGGGCGCGATCGGCGGCGTGGTAATCGCCAATCACCAGCGGCCGCTCGCCCGCAGCGATGGAGACATAGCAGGCGGCGTCGGCCTTCAGGGCTTCGACCACGGCTGCGGCGGCGGTCAATGCCATCTGCGCCGGGTCCTGCATGTCGCGCAGTTGGTCGGTGAATTCCAGCAGCACCTGGCGCCTCGCGGCGGCCGCATGATATTCGGTGACGTCCTGGAAAATGATCGTGAAGCGGTCACCTCCCAGAGGATGAACCCGGCCCTCGAACCAGCGCCGCAACTCGCCAACCTGGTGGTTGAACGCCGCTGAACGCTGGGTCGCCACCGCCTCGGCTGCCGCTTTGATCCAGAAGGTTTCGATATCGGGGAACACTTCACGCAGGGTTTTGCCCTTGACCACGCTATGCTCGAGGCCGACGTTGCGCCCCCACGCCGGGTTCACATCGAGGAAGCGCCAGTCGGTGGCGATGCCCGCGGCGTCGCGTATCAACTCGGCAAGAATGAAACCGTCGTTGAGTTTTTCGAAGATTCCCCGCCACCAGGCCTCACTTTCCCGCAGCGCCTGCTCGGCCAGGTGCTGAGCGCTATTGTCATTGAACAACACGGCCACACGGCCGGTACCGTCGTTCAAGGCGATGGCGTGCACGTTGAACCAGCGGCCCATCGCATCGGCGCGGTTTTCGAAGCGGATGGACTCACCGCTTCGGGCCACCTGGCCGTAGATATCGAACCAATGCTGGTCATGCCCAGGCACCAGCTCGCGAATCCACCGGCCCTGCGCATCGACCAGCCCGGTATGGACTTCGAACGCGCGATTGGTCTCGATGAACAGGTAATCACAGGGTTTTCCCTGCTCGTCGAACTTCATCTCGATGATGCAGAAGCCTTCGTCGATCACATCCAGCAGTCGTTGATACCGCTGCTGACTTTGCGCCAGGGCTCCGGCGCCTGGGGCCGCCTCCTGGCCCTGCAAACCGCGCAGTTGGGCAGAGAGGCGATCAATCTCGGCCTGCAGAATCTGTGTTGGAGTTTGACTCATGGAGCGTCCCGGATGTCCCTGTGGGCGTGGCATTGAGGCGGCAGCACCTGCAGATGTGATCACGGCGGATGGCGATGGTTCGAGCGACCACGGCATCCCGCCAACTGCCAGTGGCGAGGCAATGTGACACGCTACCGCACACTGGGGCAACTGGCCACAGGGCGCGGCCAACTTCTGATTGAACGGATCGATGTTCAGCGGTTCTCAACTCAAGCGCCCCCTGCACATCACTGCTTCGACCGGAGCCAACGCCGAGACTTTGCCGAATGCGCATCCTGCTTGTAGACGACGACCCAATCCTGGCTTTATTGGCTGAAATCGCCCTGGAAGAGGATGGTCACCAGATCATCGGCCCCGCCTACGACGCCGACGACGCGTTGCGGCTGGCCGAAACCACGCCCATCGACCTCGCCCTGGTAGACATCAACCTCAGCGGCCACGACGAGGGGGTCGACCTCGCCCAGCTGCTGCATGAGCGTTTCGATGTCTTCTCGCTGTTCGTCAGCGGCCAGATCGACGTGGCCAAGGCCAACACCCGCTACGCCATTGGCCTGCTGGCCAAGCCCTATACGCCTCATGACCTGTCGCGCAGCGCGCACATCGTGCATGCGCTGATAAAGGGCGACCTGCCGCTGACCCTGTCGATGCCCTCGCCGCTCACCCTGTTCACCGATTCCATTGGCCTTTACGCAACTCTTGATGGCAGCACTCTTCATGGTAGAACGCGACATGACCCGATCCGAGCACGCTGATCCCGACATCGCCCTGGGGGAAGCCGAATTCCGTGAACTGGCGGACAACGCGCCGGTCATGATCTGGCGCTCCAGCGAGACGCCGCTACGCGACTGGTTCAACCGCCCCTGGCAGGCCTTCGCCGGCAAGAGCCACGAGCAACTGCTGGGCTACGGATGGGCCGAGGACCTGCATCCAGACGACTTCCACCCCAGCGTGGCGCTCTACCAGGAAGCCTTCGAGGCCCGACAGGCCTTCAGCCTGCCGTACCGCCTGCGCCGCCAGGACGGCACCTATCGATGGTTTCTCGACAAGGGCGCGCCGTTCTATCGCCAGGGCGCATTCGCCGGATTCTTTGGCAGTTGCACCGACATCACCGATCAGAAAGACCTCGAAGCCCATCAGCAAGTGCTGTTGGCCGAACTGGATCACCGGGTGAAGAACAACCTGCAGCTGATCATCGCGTTTTTGCAGATGTCCAAGATCCGCGCCACAGGGGACGAAGCCAAGGCGCTTCTCGAGTCCGCTATCGGCCGCATTCAGGGCGTCGGTGCGGTGCAGGCCGAACTGCACCGCAGCGCCACGGGCTTCGTCGACCTGGCGGTGTACCTGCCCAATTTGATCCGTGCCTCGATCCAGGCTGAAAACGCTAATGCCGCCGACCTGCATATCGACGTCGAACCCATCAATGTGCCCTTCAAGCTGGCCTCCGACCTCGGCCTGATCACCAACGAACTGATCACCAACGCCATCAAGCACGGCGGCAACAACGCGCCTTGCGCCATCCGCTTGCGCCTCAAACGCCTTGATGGCGATCGGTTGCACCTGTCGATCGGCGACTCCGGCAAAGGCTTTCGCGCCGATCAGCTGAGCAGCGCCAGCGCCACCGGCAGTTCTTTGCGCGGCCTGGGGCTGATTGGCGCGCTGGCCAAGCGCTGCAACGCCGAGTTGACCCGAACCAATGACCAGGGCGCGCTGGTGACCGTCACCGTGCCCCTGCCCTGATCAACCAGCGACGGCCAGCCGGTGCGCCGGACGCGGCAGCCCCAGGTGGTCGCGCAAGGTCCGGCCTTGGTACTGCTCGCGGAACAATCCGCGCTGCCGCAAGATCGGCAGCACGCCTTCGATGAACAGGTCCAGGCCTTCGGGGAAATGCGACGGCATCAGGTTGAAGCCGTCCGCAGCCTCGCCCTCGAACCAGGCGATCATCTCCTCGGCCACCTGCGCCGGGGTGCCGACCACGATCTTGTGCCCCCGGGCGCCGCCAGCCAGATAGCAGATCTGGCGCAGCGTCAGGCCATCGCGGTGGCTCATGTCCAGCAACAGCTTGGCGCGGCTGCGCATGTTCTGCGGCAGCGGCAGGTCCGGCAGCGGCTGGTCGAGATCGAAGCCGCTGAGGTCCTGCCCCAGGCGATCGCTGACCAGCAAGAGCGCCGCGTCCAGATCCGTCCACTGCTGTAACTGCTCGAAGCGCGCCTGGGCCTCGGCCTGGGTCGCGCCGATGATCGGCATGATGCCCGGCATCACCAGGCAGTGCCGGGGATCGCGACCGTAGGCCACCACCTGACGCTTGAGATCGGCATAGAACTGCTGCGCATCGGCCAGATCCTGCTGGGCGGTGAACACTACGTCCGCCACCCGTGCCGCCAGGCCCATGCCCGGACCCGACGAACCAGCCTGGATCAATACCGGGTGGCCCTGGGGGCTGCGGGTCAGGTTCAGTGGCCCGGCAATGTCGAAGTATTCGCCCTGATGATCGAGACGGTGCATCTTCTGCGGATCGAGATAGACGCCAGCTTGGGCATCGCGCACGTAGGCATCGTCTTCGAAGCTGTCCCACAGGCCGCGCACCACATCGACGAACTCTTCGGCCACGGCGTAGCGCTGGGCATGGTCGGGATGGGTGGCGCGGGTGAAGTTTTCCGCGCTGTCGTAGCCCGTGGTCACCACGTTCCAGGCCACGCGCCCCTCGGAGATGTGATCGAGGGTGCCGAACTGCCGCGCCACGGTATAGGGCTCGCCGTAGGTGGTCGAGGCGGTTGCCGCCAGGCCGATGCGGTCGGTGACCGAGGCCAGCGCGCCGAGCAGCGTCAACGGCTCGAAGCGCACGATCATCGAGGGATGTTCCTGGGCGCTGGTGACCAGTTTGTCGCCGAAGAACACCATGTCCAGGCAAGCACGCTCAGCGCTTTCGGTCAGTTGCCAGATCAGCTTGAAGTTTTCGCTGCCACTTTGCGCGCCGGGGTAGCGCCAGCCGCTGAAATGGTGACCGGCGGCCTGGATGAACAGGCCCAGGCGCATCTGGGAAAGGGTTTGGCTCATGGGAATCTCGGCGGCAAGCGGTGATTGCGGCGGTGGACCAGGCCCGTACATGCTCGAAAACAGCACTAAGCTTAGACCTGAAGGTTATTACCAGACCGCATAAAACAGGTCGGCAATAATAAGTAAAAGCTCGCCTGGCCGTCCACTGCGATTGTGCCGCGGCCTACCGTGGATCGAGGTTTGGATAGCACTTCGGCGCCGCCCGGCAGTCTGTCTATACACACCGCCCTGGAGATTCCCATGACTACTGGCAAGATCATCGTCCACCACCTCAACAACTCCCGCTCGCAACGCATCCTCTGGCTGCTCGAAGAGCTAGAACTACCGTTCGAGATCAAAGGCTATCAGCGCGATGCGAAAACCAACCTCGCGCCGCCTGAACTCAAAGCGATTAATCCGCTGGGCAAGTCACCGGTGATCGAGGACGGCCCGCACACCCTGATCGAATCCGCCGCGATCATCGACTATCTGATCCGCCGTCACGGCGGCGGCCGCCTGCAGCCCGATCCGGCTACTGCCACCTACGACGAATACGTGCAGTGGCTGCATTTCGCCGAAGGCTCGGCCATGCTGCCATTGATGCTCAACCTCTACGTCGGACGTCTGGGCGAAGCCGGTGCGCCGCTGCAGCCGCGCATCCAGTCGGAACTGGCGAATTACCTGGGCTATCTGAATACCGCTCTGGGCCTGACCCCTTACCTGCTGGGCGATGAGCTCAGTGGCGCGGATATCCAGATGAGCTTCATCGGCGAAATTGCCAAGGCTCAAGGGCTGCTGGCGCCCTACCCCAACCTGACCGCCTGGATCGAACGCTTCCAGGCGCGCCCGGCGTACAAGAAGGCCATCGAACAGGGCGGCGAGTACAGCTTCGCCAAGTAAGCGCGCGATGCCCCCGAGTTCAGCTCAACGCATCGTTGGCCCTGAACTCGGTGGAGCGACCCGTAGCCTTAAAGAACAGCACCACCGCGATGCCCAGCAGCAACCAGCAACCGCCGCCGACCTTGGCGTAGATATCGGCATTGACCAGCACGTAGCCGATGATCACGAAGCCGATCAATGGCACCACGGCATGGATGATGCGCCGCCCGGCGCCTGCCGCGCATCCGTGTGCCGACCTTGCTGATCTCGGGGCGTTTCGACGAGGCCACGCCGGCCACGGTGCAGCCCTATGCGGACCACATCAGCGATGTGCGCTGGCGGATTTTCGAGGCGTCCAGCCATATGCCACACGTCGAAGAGCGCGAAGCCTGCATGGCGGAAGTGGAAGACTTTCTGGAGGTGTGTGAGGCGCGCTAGCGAAACGAGCTACGCCAGCTTGACGAGGTGCGCCGAGGGTGACGCACCTCGTTTGCATCAGCGACAGATCAATTCCACGGGCGATCGCCGTGTTCGTCCTTGATCCGGGTCGGCAGGCCCATCACGTCCAGCGCCTTGAGGAACGGCTCGGCTGGCAGCTCCTCGACGTTGACCATGCGCTGCACATCCCACTGGCCACGGGCGACCAGCAAGGCTGCGGCCACGGGTGGCACGCCAGCGGTGTAGGAGATGCCTTGGCTGTCGGTCTCGTCGAAGGCTTCTTCGTGGTCGGCGACGTTGTAGATGAACACCTCGCGCGGCTGGCCATCCTTGGTGCCCTTGACCAGGTCACCGATGCAGGTCTTGCCGGTGTAGCCCGGGGCCAACGAGGACGGATCGGGCAGCACGGCCTTGACCACTTTCAACGGCACGACCTGCAGGCCTTCAGCGGTGGTGACCGGCTGCTCGGACAGCAGCCCGAGGTTCTTCAGCACGGTGAACACATTGATGTAGTGCTCGCCGAAGCTCATCCAGAAACGCACGTTGGGCACGTCGAGGTTCTTCGACAGCGAGTGCACTTCATCGTGACCGGTGAGGTAGAGGTTCTGCGAGCCGACCACCGGCAGATCGTCGGTGCGTTTCACCTCGAACATGGTGTTGCTGGTCCACTGGCTGTTCTGCCAGCTCCAGACCTGTCCGGTGAACTCGCGGAAGTTGATTTCCGGGTCGAAATTGGTGGCGAAATATTTGCCATGGGAGCCGGCATTGACGTCGAGAATGTCGATCGAATCAATGCGGTCGAAATACTGTTGTTGCGCCAGTGCCGCATAGGCATTGACCACACCCGGGTCGAAGCCCACGCCAAGGATGGCGGTGATGTTCTTGCGTTGGCACTCTTCGAGGTGATTCCACTCGTAGTTGCCGTACCAGGGCGGTGTTTCACAGACCTTGCCCGGTTCTTCGTGAATGGCGGTGTCGAGATAGGCGACGCCGGTATCGATGCAGGCACGCAGCACCGACATGTTGAGGAAGGCGGAGCCGACGTTGATGACGATCTGCGATTCGGTCTCGCGGATCAGCGCCTTGGTCGCTCCGACGTCCAGCGCGTCGAGCGCGAACGCCAGAATGTCGGCCGGCTGCTTGAGGCTGCCCTTGGCCTTGACGCTGTCGATGATGGCCTGGCACTTGGAGATGTTGCGCGACGCGATAGCAATACGACCGAGTTCATCGTTGTGCTGCGCGCACTTGTGGGCCACCACCTTGGCGACACCTCCTGCACCAATGATAAGAACGTTCTTCTTCAATTTCTTTACTTCTCCTCAGGCTGCCAGCTCAGGAAAGGCTGGACAGATAGTCTGCAAAACCAAACTCACGTACAACTTCGACCGTACCATCGAGTTGTTTCACTACGATGGATGGCATCTTCAGACCGTTGAACCAGTTCTTCTTGACCATGGTGTAACCCGCCGCATCGACGAACGACAGGCGATCACCGATCTGCAACGGTGCCGGGAACCGATATTCGCCGAAAATATCACCGGCCAGGCACGACTTGCCGCAGACCATGTAGGTGTGTTCACCGTCGCTCGGCGCCAGTTTGGCGTTGAGGCGATAGATCAGCAGATCAAGCATGTGCGCTTCGATGGAACTGTCGACCACTGCGAGGTGCTTGCCGTTGTAGAGGGTGTCGAGCACCGTGACTTCCAGCGACGCGCTCTGGGTGATGGCGGCCTCGCCCGGTTCCAGATAGACCTGCACGCCGTATTTGTGCGAGAAGGCCTTGAGGCGTGCGCAGAAGGCGTCCAGTGCATAGCCTTCACCGGTGAAGTGAATGCCGCCGCCCAGGCTGACCCACTCGACCTTGTGCAGCAGGTGGCCGAAGCGCTCCTCGATGGTGCCGAGCATCTGATCGAACAGACCGAAATCACCGTTCTCGCAGTTGTTGTGGAACATGAAGCCGGAGATCTGCTCGATGACCGCTTCGACCTTGACCGGATCCCACTCGCCGAGGCGGCTGAACGGCCGCGCCGGGTCGGCCAGCAGGTAGTCGGAGCTGCTCACCTGCGGGTTGACCCGCAGGCCACGCACCTTGCCTTCGCTGGCTGCGGCGAAACGCTGGAGCTGGCCGATGGAGTTGAAGATGATCTTGTCGCAGTTGTCGAGCATCTCCTCGATCTCGTCATCGGCCCAGGCGACGCTGTAGGCGTGGGTCTCGCCGGCGAATTTCTGGCGGCCAAGCTTGAGTTCGTAGAGCGACGACGAGGTGGTGCCGTCCATGTACTCCTGCATCAGGTCGAACACCGACCAGGTGGCGAAGCACTTGAGCGCCAGCAGCGCCTTGGCGCCGGATTGCTCGCGCACGTAGGCAATCTTCTGCATGTTGCCCAGCAGCTTCTGTTTGTCGATGAGGTAGTACGGCGTCTTGATCATTTCGAGACCCCCGGCAAGGCCAGCAAAAAAAAGGATGCGAATTGTGCCTTCCCTCGATACATATCGAAAGGGCGCATTGCATATTTTGCGTAATCAATGTGGCAAAGCGAGGTGAGGCGATGATTTGGTCATTCGCCCAAAAAACTGTAGCGAGGGGGCTTGCCCCCGAAAATCTCTCATTCTCCGAGGGTGGATGGGGCCGCTATTTTTCGGGGGCGAGCCCCCTCGCTACAGGGGCGTTCAAAAGCCGACGGTCGCCGAGAGCAGGTAGGTACGCGGGGTCGACAGGGTCAGCCCAGGCTCGCTGTCGTCAGATGCGCCGGCCGAGGCCCAGTAGCGGGCGTCCATGACGTTCTCGACGCTGCCGCGCAGGGTCACGTCCTTGCCGTCGACCTTGAATGCATAGCGAGCGCCTACGTCGAAGCGGCGCCAGGCATCGATCTCCTTGGTATTTGCCTGGTCCAGGTACTGCGAGCTGGAATAGATACCGCGACCGGTCAGGGTCAGTCCGGCAGCGCCCGGCACATCCCACTCGGCGCCCAGGTTGAGGTTGTACTCAGGCGTCGCCGGCGCGCGATTGCCGTCGTAGGCACCATTGGTGGTGTTGGTCAGCTTGCTGTCGACGTACATCACACCGCCGAGCAAGCGCACACCCTTGAGTGGCTCGCCAAAGACACTCAGCTCCACGCCCTTGTTCTCGCGCTTGCCATTGGGGCCGAAGCGCCGCGTGGCAGTGTTGGTCTCGTACGCCGGCTGGCGGATGCGGAATGCCGCTGCGGTCAGGGCGAAGGCACCCAGATCGTACTTGGCGCCGACTTCGATCTGACGGCTGACGAACGGCGCGAAGATCTCGTCCTCGTTGATCGAGGTCGACGGCGCGATCTTGCCCTGGCTCAGGCCTTCCATGTAGTTGGCGTACAGCGACAGCCGTTCGGTGGCTTTGAACAGCAGGCCGCCCGATGGCGAGATCTTCTGCTCGTCATAAGCGGTGTCGCCCTTGATGCCGTTGGTCCAGTCATCGACCTTGACTCGCTGCCAGCGCCCGCCCAGGGTCAACAGTACCCGGTCGTCGAAAAAGCCCAGAGTGTCGGACAGCGCCACGCCGGTGAAGCGGTTCTCGGTGTAGACCTTGTCGTCCTGGCGCGTGGCGTTGGTCGGCGTCGGCGTCTGCACCGGGTCGTAGAGGTTGCTGGGCGCCGCGGCATAACGCGCGCCGCCGTTGGTGAAGTCCATGTAGAAGTAACTGGCGGCCAGGTTGACTTCATGACTCACGGGGCCGGTGTGGAACCAGTTGCGCACCCCGGCGGTGGCGGTGCGCACGTTCTCGTCACGGGTGAAATCACGGGGCTGCACGCTGAAGTCGCCAGCGTTGTTGGTGACGGACACCGCGTGGCGGAGGAAATCATGGTCGCTTTTGCGCGCGCCCACGCCACCGTACACCATCAGCGAATCATTGACGTCGAACTCGCCGTTGACCGCGCCGAAGGTATCGTTGGTGCGCGCCTGGCTCCAGGACTGCGCGTAGTTGCGCCGCACATCGTCGGCGTCCGGGACCCTGGCATTGGCGCCGATCTGCACGCGCTCCTGGGGCGCATCGGTGGCGCGCTCGGTGTGGCCGATGTCGGTCGACAGGCGCAGCCGTTCACCGCGAAAATCCAGGCCCAGCACGTACATCTGGCGGTCGACGCTTTGATGATCCCACTCGGTGTCGCCGGCCTGCTTGACGCCATTGAAGCGCAGGCCGAACTGCTTTTCATCGCCGAAACGTCGGCCGATATCGACGGCGCCGCCGACCTGGCTGTCGGACGCGTAGCTGCCGGTGAATTCGCTGATGGGTTTGTCGGTGGCGCGTTTGGGCACCACGTTGATCCCACCGCCGACACTGCCGCGCGGCGAAATGCCGTTGATCAATTGGCTGGGGCCCTTGAGCACGTCGACCCGCTCGGCCATTTCCATATCGATGCTGTAGGTCGGCAGGATGCCGTACAGGCCGTTATAGGCGACGTCGCTGTTGAACAGGCTGAAACCGCGAATGGTGAATTGCTCGTAACGCCCGCCCGCAGGATTGGTGGCGCGCACCGAAGGGTCGCTCGCCACCAGATCGCCAAGAGTTCGGGCCTGCAGGTTCTTGACCGCCTCACTGGTGTAGGTGGTCATGCTGAACGGCGTCTCCATGAAGTCGCGACTGCCGAGCAAGCCTTGGGAACCACGACGGGCCACCTGGCCGCCGGCGTAACGTTCACCGTCAGCATTGGCGCTGCCCGCGGCCGCGCCGAGAATGCTGGTCGGCGCGATCTCGAGCGCGCCCTGCGGCGCCGGCACCAAGGTGTAAGCCAAGTCGCCTAGCGCCTGCAATTGCAGGCCGCTGCCTTGCAGCAGATTGGCGAAACCGGCTTCGACGCTGTAGCTGCCGGACAGCCCCGGCGTGCGTCGACCGCTGACCAGTTGCGGGTCCACCGACAGACTCACGCCCGCCTCGCCGGCAAAACGGGTCAGGGCCGCGCCCAGGTCGCCTGCGGGCAACTTGTAGGTGCGATTGGCGCTGTCGGCAACGGCCGTTGGCGAGGCGATCGACGCCGCCAGGGAGCCGCCGCCGAGCAACAGGCTCAGGCACAAGGTGCGACAGGAAATCGATGACGCCATTCGGGGCCGACGGCGTGTCAGTGCGGACATGGATGCGCTCTCTTCTGGATTCACTTACCTGCAGTGACAGCCGAGCGCCAAAAAGGGGACAGGCACTGGCGAAAAAATCCTGGCTCCGCAGCCCTGGGCGTTAGGGCGTCGATGATGGTAGCGGCCGGGGTTATGCGCTACAGGCCACAGGAGCCGGGGTCGCAGAACGTTGCGGCCAACAGCGTTTTGGCGCGATTTCGCGAATCGCGCCAAAGAATCGCGCCAAAAGTTGGCGCGATTCCTCAAATCGCGCCAGAATCGCGCCAAGCCCATTCAGAATCGCGCCAACTCACCATGGCAAATGCCCAAGCATTGCAAAAAACCATTCTGCAAGCCCCGTCGGGTCTGACGCTCGCTGAGCTGCTCGCGCACCATCCCGACCTGGCTCGGCGCACTGCGCAGCGTCTACTTAGGCAAATGGCCGACGAAGGCATCATCACCACGCGCGGCGAGGCACGGGCGCGTCGCTACATCGCCCTCGGCCCACGCGCAACGGTCGAACAGCCTGACAGCTTTCCCAAGGCGATACCGCTTTCCGCCGACAGTACCGACATTCTCGATTACATCGACCAACCGGTAGAGGCCCGTACCCCTGTGGGCTATCAGCGCGAGTTTCTCGACGCTTATGTACCTAACCGCACCTGGTACCTTTCAGAATCTTTGAGGCGCCAGTTGCACAACATCGGGCGAACCTCGCGATCCGAGGCACCTGCCGGAACTTATAGCCGGGCAATACTCAATCGACTGCTGATCGACCTGTCCTGGGCGTCCAGTCATCTGGAGGGAAATACCTACTCACGCCTTGATACCCTAGAACTCATCGAGCACGGCAGGGCTGCGCGCGGCAAGCCGCTGATGGAAACGCAGATGATCCTGAACCACAAGGCGGCAATAGAATTGCTGGTCGAGAATATCGACACTGCCGAATTCAACCGCTACACCTTGATGAACTTGCACAGCGTCCTGGCAGAGAACCTGCTGCCCAATTCCGCCGACGAAGGTCGTATCCGTCAGCACGCGGTAGATATCGGCAAGAGCGTCTACCGCCCATTGTCTACACCCCAGGCTATCGATCAGTTGCTGGATGAGCTATTGGCCAAGGCCAATGAGATCGGCGATCCGTTCGAGCAGTCCTTTTTCGTGATGGTGCATCTGCCGTACCTTCAGCCCTTCGCCGATATCAATAAACGCACGTCCCGGTTAGCCGCCAACCTGCCATTGTTCCGCGCAAACCTGTGCCCACTCACCTTTCTCGACGTGCCTGAGGTCGCCTACAGCCGGGCCACTCTGGGCGTCTATGAGATGACTCGGGTCGAATTGCTGCGTGATCTCTATGTATGGGCCTATGAGCGCTCAGCTCAGGAGTATCTGGTCATTCGCCAGGAACTGGCGGAACCGGACCCGATCCGTCTGTCCTGGAGAGACCTGATCAAGAGCACGATCCGCCAGGTCGTGCAAAGCCCCGATAGCGATCCGTTGAGCATCATTCAGCAATGCGTAGCGGACCAAGTGCCGGGGGCGGAACAGGATGACGTAGAAGCCGTGATTATCGGCGAGCTGAGACGTCTCCATGAAGGGGTGCTAGCGCGCTACCGTTTGAAGCCTTCGGAGTTGCAGGTCTGGAGAAAAAGGCAGGGGTAAAGGGTCGAGCGCTTTGCCCTACCCTGCCACTGCGATCAGGCTTCTGGGTCGAGTGTCATCCAGTAACGGCCCGCATTCGGCTCCGGCGTCTGCGTGTCTGGATGGGTATTTGTATCCTGCGGCGGATTGGAGATTGGTGTGTGGCCCTGCTTGCGCTCCAGCCTGGGCGGCGCCCCACATTGGCCCCTCGCTGGCGCTCGGGGTACCCGCGTTCCGGCTTCTGAATCGGTGGCACGCCGCGAATCGCCCTCCATCAGACTGTGTGGAAACCCTGGAAATATGCTTGCCAATTCCAGAAAATGCCCGTATCGCAAGATACGGGCATT